>CAYTTC010000201.1:0-4416 GCA_964440525.1 uncultured Propylenella sp.
TAGACGAAGTTAAAGGCAAGGTCGCTCTGGTGACCGGAGCGGCAAGTGGAATCGGGCGTGCAGTCGCAGAACTGCTCCATGCCCGCGGCGCCAAGGTTGTCGCCGAGGACATCGACCCGGCCGTCAAAGAACTGGAGCGGGATGGGCTGATCAGTCTGACGGCTGATGTCTTGGCTGACGGTTCAGCTGAGAAAGCGGTCACGCTTGCCGTCGATACGTTCGGCACCCTCGACATCCTGGTGAATAACGCTGGCCGCATCATCTACAAAGAACTTGTCGAGATGACCCGCGACGACTGGAACTGGCAGATGGAGACGAACGTCACCGGCGCCTTCCTCCACTCGCGCGAGGCGGCCAAGGTGATGATGGCAAAGAAATCGGGAGCGATCGTCAATATCGCCTCCTACGCCTCCTACTTCGCCTTTCCGGGGATCGCGGCCTACAGCGCCTCGAAGGGCGCGCTGGCTCAGTTGACTCGTACTCAAGCGCTCGAAGCGATCAAGCATGGCGTGCGCGTCAATGCGATCGGCGTCGGCGACGTCGTGACCAATCTACTCAATCACTTCAGGGAGGACGGCCGCGAATTCCTCGCCGAACACGGCACCAAGGCGCCCATCGGTCGCGCGGCCCAGCCGCCGGAGATCGCCGAAATCGTCGCCTTCCTGGCATCCGACCGCGCGAGCTTCATCGTCGGTTCGGTCGTCATGGCCGATGGCGGCATGAGCGTCCTGATCAACTGATCCGGATTGGCGATCCCGCGTCTCGCGGGGTCGCCATTCTGACGAGGAGCAACACCATGCGCTTCAAGAAGAAAATCTTTCCATTGGCCAGGGTCCGGGAGCATCTCGAAACCGGCCCCATCGTCCTCGTAACCTCCCGTTACAAGCGCCGCTCGAACATCATGACGATGGGCTGGCACACGATGATGCAATTTGAGCCCGCGCTGTTCGGCTGCTACATTTGGGAGGGCAATCGCAGCTTCGAAGCCATCCGCGAAAGTCGCGAATGCGTAATCAACGTTCCGACAGTTGAACTATTGGATCAGGTCGTCGCGATCGGCAATAGCCATGCTGAAGATGGCGACAAGTTCGCGGCAACGGGACTGACAGCTGGAAAATCCCGACTGGTGAAGGCGCCGTTGATCAGCGAGTGCTACGCGAGCTTTGAGTGCCGTCTGTTCGACGACCGAATGGTGAAGAAGTACAGTTTCTTCATCTGGGAGATCGTCAAAGCGCATGTGGCGCAGGTCGATGAACCCCGCACGCTCCATTATCGCGGCCAAGGCTCCTTCATGCAGGCGGGCCCGGAGATTGACTGCAAAAAGCAGTTCAAGCCTGAAAATCTCTAGCTCGCTCCGCGAACATCATTCGCTCAGTTTCCCGGCGAGCCGCTACCGAATCTGAATCTCATCAAGGTCGACCGAATTTCCGCTTGTGGCGCCTAGCGGACCTCTCTCAAGGTTAGGGCCGGGATCAGAGTTTTCGCGCGCGCTCCGCGTGAGGCATGAGGAAGCGCGCTAGATCGTTGATGATCACCTTCAACTCGGGCCCGCCCTCTTGCTCGATGCTCGCTGCGAACGAAGCCCATTGCTGCTGCTTCGCCTGATCCTCGGCGAACGCCGGCGAAAGCGCGTCGGGCAGCTCGACTGGAATCCCCGTCTTGCGTCGGCCCAAGGTTGCCGCGATCGCCGTTGCCAGGCCGTCGTCCTCGAAGTCGTAAGCTTCGGAGAGCATCCAGATATCGTAGAGATCCTTCATGCGGCTATTGGCTCGCCCGAGCATTACGAGCGCCTGGAACTTCTCCGCGATCACCGTCTCGCGCGCATAGGTGCGCAGCCGCGGCGCCGGCAGATCGAGGAGGACTGGCAGTTCGGTTTCCTCGAGGCCTGGTTCGACTGAGTCGCCGAAGCCGACATCAATGATCACTCTCACACGGGCTCCACTCAGGTTCGCATCGGCCTTGATGCGGGCGCCTCCATATTCGAGCTCCTCACGTATCTGGTCGAGGGCGACGGTCTTCGGATCAAAGACCACGCCATCATCGCCAGGCATCGCGCACACGGCGCGGAAGATGTCCGCCAGTGCACCAGGCTCAGCGTCGCCGAAACCGAGCAGGTCAACATCGCGTGTCGGGCGGAAAGGGACATCGAACCACGTCGTCATGAGCATCGCCCCTTTGAGAGCGAACCGGTCACGGTAATCCGACTGGCTTAGCCGATAGAGCAGGCGCTCCAGCACGAAGCGCGTGAGCAGTACGTCGAGCGTCTGATTGCGTTCTCGTGAGAGATTCAGCAGCCGCTGGCGTACCGAGGCTCCGATGTTGGTGACCGGCTTACGCATCCCAGCTCGTGGTTTGAAGGTACGGCTCGACAACCTTCCATATCCCCGCGCCTTCCGCATAGCGGGCGATCTCGGCTGGAGTTGCCTTGCGAGTGCGCAGCGCTTCGCGCAGGCCCTCAAGCGCAATGTTCAGGCCGGGGCTGCGCTGATAGCGCGTGCCGGCGCTTTGCCGGTAGCGGAACAGATCGACTACGGTCTTGGCCGGATCGTAGATACGCACCAGCACGCCTTCGATCATGTGCTCTTCAATTCCCGAAGTGAGCACCTTCGGACCGAAGCGCACGATTTGCAGAGGCGGATGTGTCACGCGAGGCCGCCAGTCTTTGGGTCCAATCGCCATCCACACCCGGGAAGGAATCGTATCTGTAAGCTCGTGAAACGCGAGCGCCGAGGTCAGGCAGATGATGCCTTTGGGCACGCGTTTTGCCGCTTCAGCCAGGGAATGGTTTGGATCGAGTGACGCGTCCGGCAGCTGATAGAGTCCGCGGCTCAGTTGGACCAGCGCACCCTTCTCCTCCATTCGCTTGATGGTCGCGGCCGTGATGCCTGCGTGCGTGAATTCGGACAGGCGCATCATCCCGTGCTGCCTGAGCAGGGAGATAGCTTGGTCGTGCTGTCGTTCGGTGCCGGAAACCATGCCGGGAATATGATACAAAACCTCGGCAATGTCAAGCTTATTACCAAGGTTTACTATCAATTCCCAATCTCTTTGTCGGTCTTAACTTATTGATGTTAAGAGCTTTTATCAGTCCACCCAATTAAGCCATTCCTAAGTACGGTCGGGTAAGCTGGGAGCATATTCAAAGCGAGCTCGCCGAAGCCATACGTGACCGAACGCCCGTCGAAGCTGGAGTTGAGTTCGCCGGCTTCCGGATCGACGTCGTCGATGTAACCGATGTCGCCGTTGTAGACCTCCTTGTCATAGTCGTTCTCGATCTGCATGACCTTGTCGCCCGGCGCAAAAGTCCATCCAAAGCGCTCCACCTTGCGCTCGCCGGCGGGGTTTAAAGCCGCCTGGAGCTCGATGTTGAGCGAGCGAGCGCCGACGCCACCGCGATTCATCGGGCAGAGCACCTGGATGTCACGGATGGCATCGAGGCCAAAGCGCTTAGGGATACGGCTTTTCACCAGTTCGACGATGCGCGGCACCGCGGTTTCGGGATCATCCGCCTGCACAAAGTAGAAGTCGCTGTCGACGCCGGGTGGACCGAGATCCGGCATCGAACCCTGGTTGATGCGATGGGCGCTCAGCGGGATCTTCAGATCGTCGAGTAGACGCCGAGGCTCGATAACGTTCCGCCGGGTCGCAGCACGCGGAGCCCCAATTCGAACATGCCCTGGGTGCCGAGCGCCTCGATGGCGGCGTCGACGCCGCGCCCGTCGGTCGCCGCAAGGATCTGGTCAATCGGATTGCCCTTCTTGAAATCGACGAGGATGTGGGCGCCGAGGCGCTTCGCCATGGCCCGCTCCGGCACCGTATCGACGCCGATGATGGTCGTCGCGCCCATCAGCTTGGCGCCGGCCACGGCGCAGAGCCCGATCGGACCAAATGCGAAGACGGCGACGATGTCGCCGATGCGAATGCGCGTGCTTTCAGCGCCGGCGAAGCCCGTCGACATGATGTCGGGGCACTCAGCACCTGCTCGTCGGGAAGCCCCTCAGGCACCAGGCTGAGTTCGTTATGGCGTCGGGCACCAGCACGTATTCCGCCGGGCACCCCGTCGATGGTGTTGCCGAAGCGCCAGCCCCCCGCGGGCTTGAAGCCATGGCGGGTGCCCGAGCCGTCCTGCGAAGGAGAACCGCAAAGACAGGCGTATCTGTGGCCGCTCGCCCGGGACATGCCGCGGGCGTCCTCACGATAGTACTCGCCGAGGGGCACTGGAACGGCTGCGGGCGCTCGCCGGTTGACTTTGATGCCCGTCAAGGCGCGGTTGACGGGCCGAAAAGGTACACTACCGCTCGGTGATTGGTAACGGCTCTAGAGTTGCCCGCGATCGAGGAGACGGTGCATGTCCTGGTCCTTCCCCATCGGCCGGCTCTTCGGCTCGGAGATCCGCGTCCACGTCACTTTCTTGCT
>CAYTTC010000202.1:0-4403 GCA_964440525.1 uncultured Propylenella sp.
CGCCGTCACGTCGAGCACAAAAGTGTCAAAGTCGTCGTGGTCGTGCTCCTCGCCTTGAAGCTCGTGATGGCTCTTGCGGTTATGGCTGTCGGCCTCCGCGGCGGCGGACTGGCCGAGCAGGATGTCGGCCGGAAGAATCCCGTTGGCGACGCGGATGGTGCGCGCCTCAGGCCGGCGGTCCTCGGCGATTGCCTTGTCCACCCGCGCGAGCCCGGCGGCATCCACCAGGTCCGTCTTCGAGATCACGATCAGGTCGGCGCAGCGGAGCTGATCCTCGAACAGTTCCTCGACCGGATCGTCATGCGCGAGCGACAGGTCCTTGGCGCGCTGCTCCGCGAGCTTTGCCTCGTCGGAGGCGACGCGGCCTTCCGCCACCGCCGACGCATCGACGACGGTAACGACGCCGTCGACCGTCACCCGCGCCCTCACGCTTGGCCAGGTAAAGGCTTTCACCAGTGGCTGCGGCAGCGCCAATCCAGATGTTTCGATGACGATGTGGTCGGGAGGCACATCGCGACCGAGGATTTTTTCCATCGCGGGAAGAAAGTCGTCGGCGACGGTGCAGCAGATGCAGCCATTGGCGAGCTCGATGATGTCATCGGCGCCGCAGGCCGCGCTGCCGCAATCGGCCAAGACCTGGCCATCGAAGCCGACATCGCCAAACTCGTTGACGATCAGCGCGATTTTTCGCCCGCCTGGATTTTGGAGGAGGTGGCGGATCAGCGTCGTCTTCCCCGCGCCGAGGAAACCGGTGACAATAGTCGCCGGGATGCGGCCGAGATCGGCGCTCATATTTTCGTTCCCTTCAGCGCCAGCGGGAGGCCGGCGGCCATGAAGATGACGTCGGTCGCGATCGCCGCCATCCTCTGATTAAGGCGCCCCTGCGCGTCGCGAAAGCGACGGCCGAGCGGCGTTTCGGGGACGAGACCGAGACCGACCTCATTGGAGACGAAGATCCGGAGACCGGAAACCCGCCGCGCAGTATCCGCGAGTGCCGCGCCGTGCGCTTCAACGTTGGCGCCAATCAGCATAAGATTGGAGAGCCAGAGGGTGAGGCAATCGACCAGCACCGCCCTCCCCTCGCCCGCTTCGCGCACGAGCACGTCCTCGAGACCCTCGGGCGCCTCGATGGTCCGCCACATCCCTCCGCGGCGTGCCCGATGCTCCGCGATGCGCTCCGCCATCTCGGCATCGCCGGGCGCAGCGGTCGCAACGTAAACGGCGTCAAGGCCGCTCTCGACGACCAGCCTTTCGGCGTAAGCGCTCTTGCCCGAGCGCGCGCCCCCGAGCACGAGCACGATTCCCTCTCTCATCCGCCGCGGGAGAACCGCTCGTAGAAAGCGCCTGACGCGTAGCCAAGCACAGCCCAGAAGATGGCTGTCACCGCGAGCGACGTGGCGACGAAGTGGCCGGCAAGCTCGGCCGGCGCGGTCGATACGAATTCCTGCGGATGCGGCGCGCCCACGATGTGCGGCAACGCAATGAGCACCACTCCGCCGATCTGCAGCCAGGCGTTGTTCGTCAAGAGCAGCCCCGCGAGCCCGATCGCCGTCGCCGCCACCGCGAAGAACCACCAGGCCTGCCTCGCGCCAAGCTCGGCGGCCCCGCTTCCGGGAATCTCCGGCGGCAGCCCGAGCGACGGGGCGAGCGCGACGGCGATGAAGCCCGCCACGCCGAACGCGAGCCCGGTGCGGGCATCGATTCTTACGCCTGCGAGCGTCATGGCGGCGAGCAGCGCAAGTCCGAAGCCGACGCCGACCACCGTCGTCGCAAGCGACGTGTAGAGGGTCCTCTCGATGCCGTCGGCGGGCGCCCATTCTTCTCCTTCGGCCGCGGCCGCCTGCATGGCTGCGCCTTCGTCGGGGGCGGCGGCGCCATGGTCGTGCGCGGGCGCGGCGTCGGCGCCATGATTATGCGCCGATGCGCCGCCCTCGTATTTCTCCGCCGCGATGATGATCGGCGTGGTCGTCACGTGCTGAACGACGGCCGTGAAGAGGCCGGCCGCCACGCCAGCCGCGGCGGCACTCAAAATCAGGTTCTTGAGCATGGCCGCCTCAGTGGCAGGGAAGCCCGAAGGCGTGGCGCGTATCGTGGGTGGCGTTGTGGAGCGCCATGGGATGCGAGAAGCCGGCGCCATAGACGACGAGGAGTCCGAAAGCGAGCGCGAGGACCGCCGGCCATTTGGTGAATTGCCGGATCGCGAGGACTGAAGCCGAAGACGTATTCATGAAACCTCCTTGCCGTCCCTCCGACGGCGGGCAAGCGTTCACGCCCGGGCTGGTCTCCTGGCTCGCGGGTCGGTGCCCATTTCCCCGCGCCTTCCCGTTTCCGGTGGCTCGATGCGGGTGGGCTCGCCGCTCACAGTTGCGGGGGCAGCTGCGGAATTGGAAGCCCGGTTTGGGTCCTTCCTCACCGCATTCCCATTTGATCCCCAAGCGCGTTTCGCGCCGGCGGGGAACCAAAGCGACTCAATTATGAGGAAATCGGCGGTCCGCGCAAGCGGCTTCAGCCCCCGGCTTTGCCCGTCTGGCCATTGCCATTGCCATTGCCGTTGCCGCTGACATGCAGCTTCGCTGCGGTGGTGGGATAGCGGCGAGCGAACCAGACGGCGAAACGCCGCCGCCAGCGGCGCACGCGCGGGATATCGACTGAAAGGATGAGGAGCCCAAGCGGCACCATCCAGAAGCCGAGGACCGGCAGGAAGCCGAACACCCCGAAGAAGATGAGCAGGCCGCCGATAGCGATCCTGAGCAAGCGCGAGCGCGGCAGCGGCAGCCGGTAGCTGCCAAGCCGCACCGAATCGCCCGGGCCTGTATTTTCCACCATTCCGATTAGCCTTACCGACCCGGTTTACTTTTCGTGACGCCGAATGCGACGCTGGGCAGCCAGCATCCGACGGCTCCTCGGGAGGCCCGAGCAGCACGTCCGAAAGATGGCGACTTGCGCGCGGCATTCAAGAAAATTGCCGCGGCGCCGATATTTAGCGTGCCGAGCCTTCAATTCCTGGCCGCCGATTGCGGTGCCTGGCCGGCTTGCATTGGCGAGCCCACCTCGCCTATATCCGGCCCGCACTGATCCTCGGTAGCTCAGTTGGTAGAGCATTCGACTGTTAATCGAATGGTCGCTGGTTCGAGTCCAGCCCGAGGAGCCAAATTGGACGCCTCGCAGGATTCGTGCCCTGACGCGCAGATTCCTGCGAGGCCATCAACGCCGTTTCCGCCAAAAGATCAAAGGGTTGCCGGAATGTGGCGCTGAGCTCGCCGTGCATCCACGTGCAGTTCGAAACCATGAATTTCAGCAAGCGACGTTTCTCACGTGGCTCCTGTTTTACGAACAGCCGCTGGGCGTTGTGAGCCAACTCCAGAAGGCGAGCCCCCTCACCCAAATAGGATTGATCGGCTGTCTGGTGCCACGTGATCTCGCGCATGCAACGGTCTTGCTTAGTATTTCGTCCTGACGTAAGCCCCGTAAGTGCCATAACAATCCCACCCGGCCTTGTTCTTGTGTTTGCGAAGCGTCCCGTCGTGAGTCTTTCGTTGGAATTCCTTTCCGCAGACTGTGCACCGGAAAACATAAGTCGGTCCTCCGACACCCATGGCCTTGAACGACGACTTTCGCCCGGACGGCTGCCTACGGACGATCAAGCCGGTAGAAGCGTAGCTGCTGGCCGCAGGTATGGACTGCGGGCCTTGGGAGGTCAGTTCAATCGGGTAACGAGGGGTGAAGATCCGCTGCGTGGCGTTGACGCCCAGGACACTGTCCAGCCGATAACTTCGTGGCTGGCCGTCTGCCTCTCGGATGGCCATGAGGAGAATGTCCCCTGCATTCGTCCGCCGTAACGAGTAGGCTTCGATAGCCCGTGTGGAGCGCTTTCCGGATTGATCGCGGTAGTCAAGCTCGACGATAAGGCGGTTCGCCGCCGCAAAACGGATGGTCTCGACGTGCAACTGGCCAGCCGCGCCGATCGCGAACGATATTGAACGCTCGCGGATGATGGTGTCGCCAGCTCCAAGCGGCATGGCCGCCAGAACTTGAGGAACAGCTGCGCCGGTAAGCCAATCAAAGATGATCGGCAACTCATCCCAAAAGGACTGAACCGGGAGGAGCGCCGGAAGCTGATGAGCCAGCATGTGCTCCCATCCCGCTTCGAGCTCGCCGCGATGGGCTTGCAGGTCCGCGAGACGCGGAATCGCAATGCCCTTGAACGTACACTTCTCACGCAAGACTTCTAGCAGGCCCGCCGGTTCCGGCCGTGCGTCCGCGTTCCGGTAGAGGTTCACCACATCATAGAGATCGCGGGGCCTGGTGCGCTCGGCGAGCGCCCGGAACTTCTCGGCGAAGGCTTCCAAGAGGTGGGTCCGCTTTCCGAGACAGATTGGCGGCTTGGCTAAGGTGGATCGGGT
>CAYTTC010000203.1:0-4380 GCA_964440525.1 uncultured Propylenella sp.
AGCCGAGCTTGATCTTGGCATTCTGGGCGTGCACGGCGGGCGCGAAGAGCGGCGTCGACATCGCGACCGCTCCGGCGGCTGCCGAGGTCTTCAGAAAGCGCCGGCGATCGATCGTTCGTTGCGTCAGTTTCCTCATGGCATGTCCCTCCCAGCCTTGTCGTCTTGGCTCCGGGATGCGCGCTTAGCGCTCGCCTTGCCGACATGATCGGCGGAGCACTTGACGCATCGTCCAGCGTTGTTCGATAATCGAACAGACGTTCGTTTATCGACCATTGTCAGGCAGAGTTTTCACGGTGTCAACGACGACTTCGCCCACTCGACGCAAGTCCGCACGCGGGGGGAGAGCTACCCCGGCACGCGCGGCGCTCGCCGCACCGGGCGACGGCGACCGGGAGTTCATGACGACGCTCGCGAAGGGCCTGACCGTCATGCGCGCCTTCAGTGGCGAGCACGCGACGATGACGCTGTCGGAGACAGCCGCGGTCGCCGACCTGACGCGTGCGACGGCGCGGCGGATTCTGCGGACGCTCACCGCGCTCGGCTATTTGGCGCAGAGTGGGCGGCAGTTTTCGCTGACGCCGAGAATCCTTGAACTCGGCTTCGGCTACCTCTCCTCGCAAAGCTGGATCGACCAGGCCCTGCCGCTCTTAAAAGAGCTCTCTGCGGGCGTGCAGGAATCCTGCTCCGCCGCGATCCTCCAGGGCACCGACATCGTCTATGTGGCGCGGATTCCGACGCGCCGCATCATGTCGGTGGCGGTGACGGTCGGCTCGCGGCTGCCGGCTTTTCACACGTCGCTCGGCCGTGTGCAGCTCGGCTTCGTCGAGGACGATGAGATCTGGCGGCGCATCATGTCGCTCCGCCTGGAGCCCTATACGACGCGGACGATTACCGAGCCGCAGGCGCTCTTCGACCGCGTCAAGGCCGACCGCGAGCAGGGGTTCTCCATCGTTGACGAGGAGCTAGAGCGCGGGCTCCGCTCGATCGCCGTGCCCATCGTTGACCGCCGCGGCGAGGCGGTCGCCGGCCTCAACCTCTCCACCAACTCGACGCGCATCACCCGCAACCACATGCGCGATCATTTCCTGCCGCGGCTCAGCGCGGTCGCCGGGCAGATCTCGAGCTTCATCGCCTGAGTCTGTCTGCGCAGACAAGGCATCGCGTGCCAGTCTTTCCACATTTCTGTTGACTTCAACAGAGGTGTTGACCACCCTATCTTCATGAATGCGCAGGAACTCAAGAAGCTTCTGGCCAAACGCGGATGCACCTTTGAAAACCACAAGGGCGGTTCAGGGCATCTCACGGTTCGGCGAGGCAACCGGGTAGCGCAATTGCCGATGCATGGAAGCCGAAAAGAGCTCGGCACTGGTCTGGTCAACGCCATCCTGAAGGAGCTGGGGCTTAAATGAGGCACCCGAGATACCGCTGCACCTATGAGCCGGACGACAATGGCACGCTCATGGTCCGCTGCCCTGATTTCCCTGAGGTGATCACCTATGGCGACGGACTTGACGATGCCGCACGCCATGCTCTCGATGCCATCGAAGAGGCAATCGCCGCACGCATCAGCGACGGCCGCAATGTTCCGTCTCCTACTCCGGACAGTCGAATGACCGGCAACGGGGATTTTTGGGTCAAGCTGCCGCAACTCACCGCCCAGAAGGTGATGCTCTACAATCTTCTTCCCAAGGTCGGGATCACCCGCGCTGAGCTGGCCCGCCAGCTCCATTGGCATCGCGAACAAGTCGATCGCCTGTTCCGCCTCGATCATGCTTCAAAGGCTGATCAGATGGAGTCAGCGTTCCGCGCGCTCGGTCACGAGGTTGATGTGACGGTGCGGAAGGTCGGCTAGTACCCCGCTTGTCACACCGGTTCCAAGCCCCTATCGTTTGAGTTCGCAAAGCGCACATGCGTTCGATAATCGAACAACAGATTCGATAGCGTCAGCGGGGAGGGAAGGACAATGGCAGACACCGCCACGAAGCCGGCCACGCGGAAGAGCACCGAAGGCGCACACAAGCCTGAGGCGATCGGAAACGTCAAAGTCACCCGGCCGATGAACGGCAACGAATTCCTCGAGTCGCTCCGCGACGACCGCACCGTCTATATCTACGGCGAGCGCGTGAAGGACGTGACGACGCATCCGGCTTTTCGCAACACCTCGCGCATGATCGCGCGCTGCTACGACGCGCTGCACGACCCAAAAACCAAGGACAAGCTCACCATCCCGACGGAGACCGGCAACGGCAGCTACACGCATGCCTATTTCCGTGCCCCAAAGACGCTGGACGAGATGATCGCCGGGCGCGACGCGATCGCCGAGTGGGCGCGCGTCGGCTACGGCTTCATCGGCCGCGCGCCCGACTACAAGGCGGCCTTCCTCGGCACGCTCGGCGCCAACTCCGATTTTTACGATCCGTATCAGGACAACGCCAAGCGCTGGTACAAGTACAGCCAGGAGCGCGTGCCCTTCGTCAACCACGCGATCATCCATCCGCCGGTCGATCGCGACCGCCCGCCGAACGAGGTGGCAGACGTCTGCGTGCACATCGAGAAGGAGACCGACGCCGGCATCATCGTCTCCGGCGCCAAGGTGGTCGCGACCGGCTCGGCGCTGACGAACTACACCTTCGTCGCGCATCACGGCTTGACGCCGCTCGGCGACAAGAATTTTGCCGTCGTCTTCATGATTCCGACCAATGCAGAGGGCGTGAAGCTGATCTGCCGCACGTCGTTCGAGATGACGGCGACGGCGATGGGGAGCCCCTTCGACTATCCGCTGTCGAGCCGCCTCGACGAGAACGACGCAGTGTTCATTCTCGACAAGGTGCTGGTCCCCTGGGAAAACGTCTTCGTCTACCAGGACGTCGAAAAGGCCAACAATTTCTTCCCGCGTACCGGTTTTCTGCCGCGGGCGTTGCTGCACGGCTGCACGCGCCTCGCCGTAAAACTCGACTTCATCTCCGGCCTGCTGCTGAAGGCGGTCGAAGCCGGCGGCACGAAGGATTTTCGCGGCGTCCAGGCGAAGGTCGGCGAGGTGATCGGCTGGCGGAACCTCTTCTGGGGGCTTTCCGACGCCATGGCGCGCGATCCAAAACCGTGGATCGGCGAGTATCTGCTGCCGAGCATGGACCCGGCCGCCGCCTATCAGATTTTTTGCACCTACGCCTATTCGGAGATCAAATACATCATCGAGGAGACGGTCGCCTCGGGGCTCATCTATCTGAACAGCTCGCGCCTCGATTTCGGCAATGAGGAAATCCGCCCCTATCTCGACCGCTATCTCCGCGGCTCGCACGGCTACAAGGCCGAGGAGCGGGTAAAACTCCTAAAACTTTTGTGGGATGCGATCGGCACCGAATTTGGCGGCCGCACCGAGCTCTACGAGATCAACTGGTCGGGCTCGACAGAGGAAATCCGCCGCTACTGTCTCTTCGGGGCGCAGGCCTCGGGCGCGGCGGAAAAGATGGTCGGGTTTGCCGAGCAGTGCATGGCGGAATACGACATCGACGGCTGGCGCGTGCCGGACATGACGGATCCGGGCGAGCTCAGCTATCACGTCATGCGCAAGCGGGGCGGCTAGGCGGAGGCCGAAGAGGCCATGGGCGAGGCGAAAACCGTCGAGCCCTTCGTCTATGAGGGCCGGCCGCAGCGCGTGATTTTTGGGCCGGGCCGGCTCGCCGAAGCGCCGCAAGTGGTCCGCGCGCTCGGCGCCTCGCGCGCGCTCGTGCTCTCCACACCAGAGCAAAAGGAGACCGGCGCGCGCGTCGCCGGCGTGCTCGGAGACCTCAAGGTCGGTTTCTTTCCCGGCGCGGCCATGCACACGCCGGTCGAGGTGACCGAGAGGGCGCTCGCGATCTTCGAGGAGCACGATGCGGATTGCGTGGTGTCCGTGGGCGGCGGCTCGACGACCGGGCTCGGCAAGGCGATTGCGCTCCGCACCGACGCGCCACAGCTCGTCATCCCCACGACCTATGCCGGCTCCGAGGTGACCAACCTCCTCGGCGAGACTGTTGGTGGTGAGAAGAAGACGCAGCGCTCGCCAAAAATCCTGCCGGAGGCGGTGATCTACGACGTGGAGCTGACGCTCTCGCTGCCGACAAAACTTTCGGCAACGAGCGGCATGAACGCCATGGCGCACGCGGTAGAGGCGCTCTACGCGAAGGACCGCAACCCGATCACCTCGATGATGGCGGAGGAGGGTATTCGGGCTTTTGCGTCGAGCCTGCCGAAAATCGTGAAGAATCCCGGCGACATCGACGCGCGGACGAACGCGCAATACGGCGCCTGGCTTTGCGGCATGTGCCTCGCGTCGACCACGACCGCGCTGCACCACAAGCTCTGCCATGTGCTCGGCGGCACGTTCGACCTGCCGCATGC
>CAYTTC010000204.1:0-4375 GCA_964440525.1 uncultured Propylenella sp.
CCAGAACCTCCAGGAAGGAGCGATACGCCATGTCGAGAGATACCACCGTCATCCGGTTGCGTCAGCCTGACACCATCGAGGATCCCCTGAGTGACCTGGCCCGCGAAGGCGCCCGTCGGATGCTTGCGCAGGCACTCGTCGCCGAAGCCGACGCCTTCGTCGCCCTGTGGAAGGATGTGAAGTTGCCGGATGGGCGTGACCGCCCGTTCACTTATGATTTGAGCCCTCAGTAGAGCCATCCTTCGACTTGCCGGCTAGCCACTGTGGCCTCCCTTGCATTGGGGAAATTTCTTCTCGTGACTTTGACCGCCGACTCGCCCGTCTTAGCCAGTTCCCCTGTTGGTAAGCGCCCTGATGCGGCGATAGCCCTAGATAAGGCGTGCAAGCGCAAAGGCTCCGCACAGTCGCGGGCGGCAACGATGATTTGGTCGGTTTATCTCGACTGGAACCTCGGTCTTCAAAACCCTGCGGCAACCAGGGCAGCGCCCGGGATGGGTGTTGTGGCGGTGTGGCCGATGACACAAGGGAGAACGCTGGGATGGCGAAGGATGACCACCGCCTAGACGGCCGTGCCGGCCTACAAATGCATCATCTGCAAAAGAAGCGACCGAACCGGGACGATGTTTCCGAAGGGTGGTTTTAGCTTGTCCGCGAACTCCCGATCGCTTGCGGAACCCAGGAACTCGAAGACCAGTGTATCATCGTCAGCGCCGACAGAATTGCAGGACTGATCGAACCGAGCCGCCTTTCCCTTCATCACAATCAAGCGACCATCTTCCGAAACACCGCCGCTCACCGGATAACTCCGCGTGCCGCACGAAAACGTTCTGGAATATCCCTCGTAAACCGTCCCGTCTGTGGTGGTGCCGTCGAACAACAGAGTGCCGACTTCAACGCCGGTATCTCTGAGGGCCGCGCGTGGTTCTGCGTAAATAAACGCCCTTCCCTTTGCATCGCTTTTCAGGAGCGCCATCACCGATCCGTTATGCAACCAGTAACTACTGATCTGGACCTCTTGTGGACGACTTGCGTCGGAAGGCTCGTTTTTCAGCACCGCCGCTTCATGTTTTGCGAGTTCGGACAGCAAGGTGCCGGGACCGAAAGCAAAGAAACGTTCGCTGCCGCCCCCATCGACGGTGACATCGGCATACGAGCCGCGCTCATATCTGCTCGACATGAAGGTGCTGTAATGAGGTCCGATGACGCAGCGGTCCGTTGAGCCATCGAGGTCGTAGACCGACTTCAGCTCCACTTGGCGGGCTAGTGTTCCGTCTTCGAAGCGCACAAACGCTTCCCTTAGATCCCGGTCCTCCTCAAAAAACAGGCTTTCGTTTCCAATCCTGGCTTCCTGATCTTCAGGTTCACGTAGTCCAAACGCCCTCACAATAAGGTTATTGCAGATGCTTCTGTAAGACTCGTATTTCCTCGCTGATGGACTGGGCGGAAAACCAGCTAAACCTATATCGTAACGAGCCGCCTTTTGTATCGAATCAAGCTGATAAACATCTCCACTCAGAGAAAATATTGAAAGAAGCAAATCCAATCGGAAATAGGGTATTTTCTCTCCAGTTATTTCGCCGGTAAATTCGCGAAGGGCAGCGGCCAGCGCTGTTGAAATATCACTCGGCGACTGTTCGGATGAGTCCTCATCCCGACCTGAAAACATCCCCGGCAAATCGAAAGCGAGGCGCCCTCCAACATGAAGCGTGCGGAACAGGCGTGTCTCTCCGTCATAATGAGGAGATGTCCCGCCCATGAACGCGACCGCACATGACGAAAGGCATTCGTCTCCGTCGTCAATGAATGTTCCCCAGAGAGAATCCCTGAAGAACCTCATCAGCGAAAGACCCTCCAAAAAGGGACCGCCCGGGATGTTCAGACAGACGACGCCGACGCGTGTTCCGAAATAGGAGAACACGAGGGACTCATACTCATCCGACCGATCTTTTTCCAGATTGGAAGCCTGTCTTAGGATGCTTATTGCGCGGTCGGCATCTCCCTCGCGGAGCGGACCGTCAATGCGCCATGCGCAGTTGCCATTGTCCGTACTTCTAAGTTCGGCTGATGCTGCCGGCCTCGTTGCCACCAAGATGAGGGCGCAAGGAAGCAAAATCGACCGTAGGCCGTATGTGATCCAGACAAGACGGTTCATGAGCCAATTTGTGGAGCTGGCCAGAAACATGTTCGCCTTGGGCCTGTCAGCACTCATACCTAAACAGCACTCCTTCCCTCATCGGTTAACAGCGCAAGTCTACCGCTCAGGCAATCGGTCGAGGCGAGCGGCCTCGCACCTTTCAAACACCTCTTGGTCAAGGCCACTCCCAAATGTGAGTTGATCGAGCAATGCGTCCTGCACCGCAATGAACTTTTTGAAGATCGGAACCTCTATTATGTCAAAGGTATAGACGCCGCGCTCGTCCTTCGACGATTCTGCCTGAATGTCCGTCCGTGGAAGAAAAAGGGAGCAGACCCTATCGCTCCATTCGCAATAAATGTTGCCGGTTATCGATCCTGCGATACCCACTCGTTCCTTACCCAGGCGAACCTCATCAAGTTCGAACCTGAACTCCATTGGACAAAGGCGAGACCCAAGGGAGTCGTCTCTTTGGATAGGAGATACAAACAGTTCGCGCACCAGACGCTCCCCGGTCACAACGATGGTGATCGAATCACTTCCGCATGCGGTGCCGCAGCTCCTCGTAGATTGCTCGAAAAGCGCTGCCTCAATGTTCGGAGCCAGCGGGTCGGACTCCGCCTCATTGGTGACCGCGATATTTGGGTCGGGATTGGCGGAATCTGTGCCTTGCCAAAATCCAGAGCACGACGCGATTGAGCCGGATGGCCTCGTGACAATCCAAAGATCATAGAAGGGGATCCCATCCGGGATTCGTGTTTGATAAACCAGCGACGCGTCCCTGGTGAACGGCGCAAGCCTTTCGGCCTTTCCCCTTACCAGCGTCTCGACCGCATCGACATCTGCGACTGTTAGTTCGGCAATAACCGACTTACAGAATCCGGTGAGGTAGAGGTCACCAGAGGCGGTCGCTCGCCCGCCTGAAAGGACGAATAGAAGCAGAAAGAAAAAACAGCGCACCAACGACGACCGTATGTCGTTCCCCGAAATTGCCGAAGCCATCCATGTGTCGGTAGACGCTCGCGCATGCGGCTTCCATATTGCGGAAACGACGCAGAACGTCAGTGGGAGCTGCATGCCACTTGCCGGAGCAGGCATCAAATCTGATAGCAAGACGCTACGGCTCGCATGGGGTTCCATTGATCATTGGCAGACTGTCAGCATCGCAATCTTCGGAAAGAATGAAATCCTCAGCTGGATAGCAGCTAAATCTGTCGTGGCGCCGAAGAAAAAAGAAGGTCTCGGTGGTGTATCTAGGCAGCAGTGCCATGCTTGTAACAATAAGCCGCTCTCCCGATTTGATGACGCAATCCGTAGCCTGCTCGAATTCAGCGCACTTGTCCAAAATCATTCCCTCGTCTCTGAAAATAGCGTGTGACTCCTTTACCGCGACCGCAACGCATTCCTGAGCAAGAGCCGTGCAAGCGAAAGTCGCGGTAAAGGTGGTCAAGGCGACGCTGAGCAGCCGCGTGCGGCGCGGTCTGCTACCCATCGTTTCCAGCGTGGAGCTTATCGGGACCGAGCGACTTGGTAGATGCGATATCATCGCGAAGCAGATCCCCCATCGTTACCCGCCAGCCGCTGGGTCTCAGCCTGACGGGGTCTTTCGCTTTCGGGTCGGCTTTGGTTTCGCTGCGGACTGAACGGGAGCAGGGTTTTCGATTGTGGCGGCGCTTACTTGGCTACGAATCGCCTTTACAAGCCGCAACAATTTGGTTTCCCCCGAAGTGTCCCCATTAGTGCGCAAGGCACCTTCGGCTTCAGTCTTGGCGATGTCTATCAGAGACGCCAATGTTGCATGGCCGCGTTCGCGGCTCTGCAGTTCGAGCCCTTGGAGCAGATCGATAGCGAGGCGGAGAAAGTGACTATCGGGAACCCCAAAGGGGCCAGCGCCTGGCGATTTCGACTCGGAATCGGACATCGGGCACCCACTCAACAAAACGAACCAACTAACCGAAGCCGCAGCTCGAATTCTAAGCTGCGCTATTAAGTAGATGCAACGGTGAAGTTCTGGCAGCGGTCAGGACGGATGCGCGCTAGATGCAAAAAAGAAGCGATTTCCGGCCCACACATGCGGGCGCAATCCATTGGCAACCGTCGCCTAGCGCGGCGGGGTTCTTTTGCTTGAAGTAGCACGTGGCTATTTCGTGATTTTGACGTCCGGCGTTTACGAGCAACGGAACTCGCGGGGAATGTCCCGGTCTCTGTTGAAACTCTGAAGTGAGCGGCGTTGCCCGCCTT
>CAYTTC010000205.1:0-4363 GCA_964440525.1 uncultured Propylenella sp.
ACGTGCCAAATGAGGATGCTGAGGTAGCCGGCGAAGGCCAACAGCGCCAGCGGCGCCAAAATCCGGTCGAGAAGGCTCATGCGACAGCTCCGCTCAGCGCCGGCGCTCTTGTCTCCTGGTCAAGCGTCTGCTGCAGCCAGCGCGCGGTGCGCAGAAGCCTTCCGTCGTGATGCCGGCGGCCGACAAGCTGCACGCCGACCGGCATGCCGTTCGGTCCGGTCAACAGCGGCAGCGTAAGCGCCGGCACGCCGCAATAGGTCCAGAGCGTCGAGAATACCGGATCGCCGGTTGCCTCGCCGATCGGTGCTTCTCCGATCGCAGCCGGCGTAATGATCGCATCATAGCGGTCGAAAATCTGTTCCAGGCTCGCATTGAGCACGGCAATCCCCTCGAGCCCCCGCAGATAGTCAACCGCGTGGACCGCCCGCCCCTCTTCGACCATGCCCCTCAGTCTCTCGCTGAGGAGGGAGGGGTCGCGATCGTAGTAGCGCGCATAATTGCGCGCGAGCTCCGCCATGTTGATCGCGCGGTGCCAGTCATGCGCGCGCTCGAACGGCTCCGGAAGCCCCACCTCGTCGATCCCTCCGCCAAGCGTCGCCACAAGCTCGGCAAGCCCCTCGCGTACCTCCTCGCTCGCCTTCTCCCAGACCGGCGAACGCACGAAGGCAAGGCTCGGCTTGACCGGTGCCCGGCTCGTCGCGACCGCAAACAAATCGGGCCTGGCCGCGAGCGAAGTCGCCGGGTCGCGGTCGTCGTAGCCGCAAAGCGCCTCCGTGAGCAGCGCCGCGTCCTCGATCGTGCGCGAGAAGGTGCCGAGCTGATCGAGCGTCGGCGACTGGGCCAAAACGCCCCGCCGCGAAATCAGCCCGCGGCTCGGCTTGAACCCGACGACGCCGCAGAACGAGGCGGGCCGGATCACCGATCCGTTGGTCTGCGAGCCGATCGCGAGCGGCGCCATTCCCGCCCCGACCGCCGCCGCCGAGCCGGAGGACGAGCCGCCCGGCGTGCGCTTCGCGTCGTGCGGGTTCCGCGTCTTGCCCGGCGTGAAGACGGCAAGCTCCGTCGTCACCGTCTTGCCGAGGACGATGGCGCCGGCTTCGCGCAACCGCTCAACGACTGCCGCATCAGAGCGCGGCCGGCGGCCGAGGTCGAAGACTGTGCCGTTCTCGGTCGGCAGATCGCGCGTGTCGATGATGTCCTTGAGACCGACCGGCACGCCGTGCAACGAACCGAGCGTCCGCCCGGAAGCGCGGTAGCGGTCGGCCGCCTCGGCCTGCCGCATGACGTATTCGGGATCGAGATGCACGAAGGCCTGCACCTCCGGCTCGCGCTCGGCGACCCGTGCGAGACAGGCCTCGGCCAGCTCGACGGCCTTTATCGCGCCGCGCGCAATCTCGTCGCGCGCCTGCAGCGCCGTCAGGTCCGCCAGCTGTGCCTTGCGGGCCTTCATCTCACTGCCCGTAAACCAGCGAAGGCAGCCAGTAGACGGTCGCCGGGAACAGGTAAACGATGATCATGGAGATGACGACCAGAGCCATGTACGGCATGCAGCCCCTGAAAATCTGCGAGAGCTCGACATGCCGCGGGGCAATGCCCTTCAGATAATAGGCGGACATCGCCATGGGCGGTGACAGGAATGCCGTTTGCAGGTTGAGCGCGACGAGTATGCCGAAGAACAGCGGATCGATGTCGAAGTGCGCCAGCAGCGGCAGGAAGATCGGCACGAAGATGATGATGATCTCCGTCCATTCGAGCGGCCAGCCGAGCAGGAAGATGATCACCTGCGCGACCAGCAGGAATTGCAGCGGCGTCAGGTCCATGTCCTTGACGAAATTGCCGATCATCTCCTGCCCGCCGAGATAGGCGAAGACCGAGGCAAAGGTCGAGGAGCCGACGAAGAGCCAGCACACCATCGCGGTCGTGCGCACCGTCAGGTAGACCGATTCCTGCAAGCGTTGCCAAGTCAGCGCCCGATAGGCGGCAGCAAGCACGATGCCGCCCATCGCGCCGAGCGCGGCTGCCTCGGAGGGAGTCGCCAAGCCGAATAGAATGGCGCCGAGCACCGCCAAGATGAGTACCGCGAGTGGGAAGAACGAGGTCAGGAGCATCCAGGTGATCTGAATGCCGGTGACGTCCCTGGTGTCCTCCTCGGCAGGCGGCGGCGCGAGCGCCGGGTTCAATGTCGCCCTGATGATGACGTAGGCGATGTAGAGGCCGGCAAGCATGAAGCCCGGTATCATCGCGCCGGCGTAAAGGCGGACGACGGAAACGCCGGCGGTCGCCCCGTAGACGATCAGCATGATAGACGGCGGGATCAGGATGCCGAGCGTGCCGCCGGCGCAGATGCACCCGGTCGCGAAAGCCACGTTGTAGCGGGCCCTGAGCATCGCTGGGAGCGCGAGCAAACCCATCAGCGTGACGACGGCGCCGACGATGCCCGTCGCGGTGGCAAACAGCGCGCAGGTGACCAACGCCGCCACGGCGAGCGACCCCGGCAGCCGCCGCGATGCGATCTCCAAAGTGTAGAACAGCCGGTTTACGATATTCGCGCGCTCGACGACGTAGCCCATGAGGAGGAAGAGCGGGATGGCCGTCAGAACGTCGTTCGACATGACCGAGAAGGTCTGATTCACGAACAGATCGAAGATGCGGTTGTTGAGGTGCGCCGACAGATACGCCCACCAATCCCAGAGGAAGCCGGGATCCTCTCCGGCAATCCGCAGATACGCTCTCTCGATAATCGCCGAGTCGTAATAAGCGTAGAAGCCGAAGCCGACCCCGAGCGCCATCAGCGTATACGCGACCGGGAATCCGAGCATGATCGCGAAGACCAAGATGCCGAGCTGCAGCACGGCGACCCATGCGCCGCTCATCGCGTGCTCCCCCGGCCCGCGTCGTTGATCGGCGGGACGACAACGTCGACCGCTTCGCTGCCGTGCTCGAGCACCTTCAAGCTCTTCGCCTGCAAGAGAATCTTCTCCAACTCCTCCACGTCGTGCGGCGGCGGCGGCCAGTTGCCCTCGCGCAGACAAATGATGCAACGCATCACCTGCGCGATGCCCTGGATCAGGAGCAGAATGCCGGCGGCCACGATGACTGTCTTGAACTGATAGATCGGAACGCCGGCGGGGCTATTGATGCTCACTTCGTGATAGCGCCACGACCGCGACGCGTATTTCCATCCGGCGAAGATCAACGCCAGCACGCCGGGAAAGAAAAAGATGAAATAGAGGAAGAGCTCCATCCCCGCCTGCGTGCGCGGCTTGAGGAGCCGGTAGATCATATCGGCCCGGACGTGCGCGTCGCGCGACAGCGTATAGGCGCCGGCGAGCATGAACATCGTGCCGTACATCAGGAACGAGACGTCGAACGCCCATACTGTCGGCCGGTCGATGACGTAGCGGACGAACACCTCGTAGGTGACGCCGAGGGTCATGACCATGAGGCACCAGGCGAAGGCCTTGGCGACCCAAGCTGAAATCGAGTCGGCAACTCGAATGTAGGCGTTCATCCGTGCCCCCTGCCGGACGACCTCAAAGCATGGCCGCGCCGAAAAGGTGGCGCGGCCATGCTTTCGTGTCTAAGTTCGTCAGCTGCCGAGCTTGCCCGGGAAGTAGTGCTCGTAGGCGAGCTTATAGTCGGCTTGATTGAGGTGCATGTAGTAGCCGACGCGCTCCGACCAGGCTTTCTGGCTGTCGATCACCTTCTTGAAGAAGGCATCCGCCGAGAGCGTCTCGACGACCGTATCCCAGGCCTTGAGCTGTGCTTCCATGATCGACTGCGGCGTCCGGCGCACGGTGACGCCGTCTTCGCTGATCAGGCCCTGCAGATCGGTGGAATAGCGATCCATGGCCAGTCCGAAATTCGCCGTGCTGGAGGCTTCCGACGCGTATTGCAGAATCGCCTTCAGATCGTCGTCAAGAGAATCGAACTTGTCCTTGTTGAAGACCACCTCGAAGGTCTCACAGGCTTGGTGGTAGGAGCCCAGCATGTAGTTCTTCGCCACGTCCTGCGCGCCGAACTGGCGATCGGCCGTCGGGTTATTGAACTCGAACGCATCGATGACGCCACGCTCCATTGCGGGGATGATTTCGCCACCGGGCAACTGGGTGACACTTGCCCCCATCGCCTGGAAAACGTCCGCCGCGAGGCCGACGGTCCTATATTTCAGGCCGCTGATTTCGTCCGCCGACTTGACTTCGTTCTTGAACCAGCCGAGCGGCTGGGTGGGCATCGCCATGTGATAGAAAGCGACGAGGTTCAGTCCGAGGATGTCGCTCACCAACTCGTTGTAGAGATCCTTGCCGCCGCCGAACTGGAACCAGGCGAGGAACCCCGTCCCATCCGTGCCGTAGACGGGGCC
>CAYTTC010000206.1:0-4328 GCA_964440525.1 uncultured Propylenella sp.
TCCGGCATCAGCCCCTTCTCGGCGAGCAGGCCAAGCGCGCGCCGGCGCTGATGCGCGCGGAATTCTCTGACGCGGCCGAGATCCACCTCCTCCAGCATGCCGATCTGATAGCGGACGTCGATGTCGTGGCCGCTCCACCAGCCGGCAAGTGTGTGAAGGTCGTGGATGCTGACGCAGGCGAGCGCCTCACGCGGATAATTTTCGGGCGGAAAATAGAAATAATCCTCGTCCCGCTCGAAGAAGAAGACCCGGTAGCTCTGTATCTCGCTTTTCTGCATCGCCTCGCGAAAACCCGGCGGCACCACGCCGAGGTCCTCGCCGATGATCATCGTCCGGTGCGACTGCGAGACCGCGCTCAGCGTCCGCAGCATCTCGTGGAAGGGATAGCGCACATAGACGCCGTCGGCCGCCGAAAAACCCTCGGCGATCCAGAACAGGCGGTAGAGGCTCATTGCGTGATCGATGCGAAGCGTCCCGGCGTGGCTGACGACAGCGTCGAGCGATTCGCGATAGGGCTCGAAGCTCCGCGCCACGAGCCCGGCGGGCGAGAGCGGTGCGAGGCCCCAATCCTGACCGGCCGAATTGAAATAGTCGGGCGGGGCGCCGATCCGCGCCGTGGGCACGACGAGGTCGCGGTCCGACCAAGTCGCCGATCCGTCGGGCGCGACCCCGACCGCGAGATCGAGATAGAGCCCGAGCCGGAGCCCGGCCCGGAGCGCCCGCGCTTGCGCCTCGCCAAGCTGGCGGTCGGCGAGCCATTGCAGCCAGGTGTGAAAGGTCACGAGCTCGCGCTGCTCCTCGGCAAACGCGCGCACCGCGTCCGTTTGCGGGTGGCGAAACTGCTCGGGCCAGCCATGCCAGCTCGGGCCGTGCCCCTGCTGTACCATAGCCTCCGACAGGGTCTCGAAAAGCGCGTGAAGATAAAGCGGCTGGCCGCGCTCGATCACGAAGCGCTCGAAGCTTTCGCGATCGCCGTCCTCAGCGCGCGCCTCGAAGATGCGGAAGAGGACGCCGAGCGCCTTTACTTTCAGCGCCGCGACCTGCCGATAATCAACGAACTCGGACGCGTGGATCTCGTCGGGCGGCACGAGCGCGTCTTCCACGCCCGAAAAACCCGACGCCTTGTCGATGGCGATATAGAGCGGGTTGAGGAACTGGCGGCTCGATGGCGAAAAGGGGCTGGCGCGCTCCGGCGCCGCCATGAAGAGAGCATGGAGCGGATTAACGCCGACGAAATCGGCGCCCGCCACCGCCGCAATCTCGGCTAAGCGCGCAAGATCCTCGAAATCGCCGATGCCCCAGTTGCGCTCTGACCGCAGTGCATAGAGCTGGCAGCCGATGCCCCAACAGCGGCCATCGTTCAGCCAGTCCGGGACGAAGCAGGCGACGCCCGCGGCAGCCTCCAGCGGATCGAGCGGGATCGGCGATACGGTCGCAAGCGAGGCAGCGATCTCGTCCTCGTCGCCGGCGGCGATTCCCATCGCCTTCAGCACGGCGCGCTTGGCGTCGTCGGAGACCGTGACCACCGCGCCGGTCAGTGCGAGGTAGATCGCCTCGATGCCGACCATGGCGGCGAGGCGGTCGAGGGTTTCGCTCATTTCCCGCGCCGCCGCACGATAATCCCCAACCTCACCCCATCTCCCCGGCGAGGAGCAGGAGCGAGCGCCCCTTCAGGTCGATGGATGCTCCGGGCGTGAAGCGGCGGCCGGGCGGATCGATCTCGCCGGTGTCCGAATCGACGCGGAGCGTCCACGCGGCGACATCGGAAGCCGGCAGCGTGAACGGGATCGGCCGATGATAGGCGCTGACCAGCATGAGCAGCCGCGTGGTCTTGTCGGAAAGCAGGAGGCCGATGACCTTGGCGTTGGTATCGCTCCAGGACGGAGGGTCCATTTCCTTCCCATCGGGGCGAAACCAGACGACGCTCCGCGTGCCGTTGTCGTCGATCGGCTCGCCGTGCAGGAAGCGGTTGGCGCGCAGAATCCTGTAGCGTTTGCGCAGCCGGATGACGCCGTGCACGAACTCCATGAAGGCGCGGTCGCGGTCGCTGACGTTCTTCCATTCGAGCCAGGCGATCTCATTGTCCTGGCAATAGGCATTGTTGTTGCCCTGCTGCGTGCGGCCGACCTCGTCGCCCATGAGCAGCATCGGCGTGCCTTGCGACAGGAGCAGGGTCGCCATGATGCCGCGGCGCATGCTGTCGCGGAGGTCGACGATCGCAGGATCGTCTGTCGGGCCTTCGACGCCGCAGTTCCAGCTGCGATTGTCGTCGTGGCCGTCCTTGTTGTCCTCTCCGTTCGCCGCGTTGTGCTTGGTGTTGTAGGCCCACAAATCGGTGAGCGTGAAACCGTCATGCGCGGTGACGAAGTTGACGCTCGCCCAAGGCTTGCGGCCCTGGCGCTCGAAGAGATCGGCGGAGCCGAGCACGGCACGCGCGAAGGGCGGGAGCATGCTCGACTCGCCCTTCCAGTAGGAGCGCATCTCGTCGCGGTAGCGGCCGTTCCACTCCGCCCAGCCGGGCGGGAAGTTTCCCACCTGATAGCCGTTCGGGCCGACGTCCCATGGCTCGGCGATCATCTTGACGCGCGAAAGCACCGGGTCCTGCCTGACCGCGTCGAAGAACACGGCGTTCGGATCGAAATGCTCGTATTCGCGACCGAGCGACGTTGCGAGATCGAAGCGAAAACCGTCGACGTGATAATCCTCGACCCAGTAGCGCAGCGAATCCATCACCATCTGCAGCACGCGCGGATGGCGGAGGTTCACCGTGTTCCCGCAGCCGGTCGCATCGAAGTAGAAATGCTTGTCGGCGCCGAGAATATAGTAGCTGGCGTTGTCGATGCCGCGGAAGGAGAGCGTTGGGCCGAGATGATTGCCCTCTGCCGTGTGGTTGTAGACGACGTCGAGGATGACCTCGATCCCCGCCTCGTGCAGCCGCCGTACCAGAACCTGGAATTCGTGCATGTCGGCGCCGGGCGAAAGGTAGCGGGGCGCGAGCGAGAAGTAGTTGACGGTATTGTAGCCCCAGTAGTTCACGAGCTTCTTCCTGACCAGTTCGCGGTCGTCGAAGAAGGCCTGGATCGGCATCAGCTCCACCGCGGTCACGCCGAGCTTAACCAGATGGTCGATGACACGCGGATCGGCGAGGCCGCCGAAGGTGCCGCGGAGCTGATCGGGAATGTCCTGTCGCGCCGCCGTCATGCCCTTCACATGGGCTTCGTAGATGACGGTGTCCGTCCAGGGGTGGCGGGGCGGCCGGTCGTTCCCCCAGGTGGCCGCCGGATCGACCACGACGCATTTCGGCATGACGAAGGCTGAGTCGCGCCGGTCGGGGCTGAGGTCGCCGCGCGTCGAGCCGACGCGATAGCCGAAATGCGCGTCGTGCCAGCGGATGTCGCCGAAGAGCGCCTTGGCGTAGGGGTCGATCACCAGCTTGTTCGGATTGAAGCGGTGGCCGTTCGCCGGCTCGTAGGGGCCGTGGACGCGATAGCCGTAGAGCTGGCCGGGCCTGATCTCGGGCAGATAACCGTGCCAGACCTCGTGCGTATATTCGGGAAGCGCGATCCTGTCGGTCTCGCGCTTGCCCCGCGGGTCGAACAGGCAAAGCTCGACCTTCTTGGCGTTCGCCGAGAAGAGCGCGAAGTTGACGCCGCCTCCGTCCCAGGTCGCCCCCAGCGGATGTGGCTGACCGGGCTCGACACGCAATTTCGGCATAGAGGGGGACGCGGCTCCTATTCAGCGTGCTGAAGCATGATCGTAGCAAGTGGCGGCAGCGTCAGGGAAAGCGACGCCGGCCGTCCATGCCATGTCACCGATTCGGTGGCGACAGCACCGGAATTTCCGACATTCGAGCCGCCATAGATCGCCGCGTCGGTATTGAGACGCTCCACCCAGCGCCCGGGGCGCGGCACTCCCACGCGATACTTTCGTCGGACGACCGGCGTGAAGTTGCAGACGACCACGACAGGTGCGTCGCCGGCCCTCCCATGCCGGACGTAAGCATAGGCGCTGTTGTCGGCGTCGTTGCCGTCGAGCCACTCGAAGCCGGCCGGCTCGGTATCGTGAACATGGAGGGCGGGCGCTTCGCGGTAGAGGCGGTTCAGGTCGCGGACCAGGCTTTGCATGTTCCGGTGCGGCGCATCGTCAGTGAGATGCCAGTCGAGCGAACGGTCGTGGTCCCATTCGCGCACCTGTGCGAACTCGCTCCCCATGAACAGGAGCTTCTTGCCCGGGTGCGTCCACATGAAAGCGAGATAGGCGCGGAGATTGGCGAATTTCTGCCAGCGGTCGCCGGGCATCTTGGAATAGAGCGAGCGCTTTCCGTGCAC
>CAYTTC010000207.1:0-4287 GCA_964440525.1 uncultured Propylenella sp.
GCGGATGCCTTTCGCGCCGAATTCGGCGGCGATCACCTGGGTGAGACCGATTAGCCCTGCCTTGCTCGCGGCATAGGCCGCCATACCGGGCATACCAACGAAGCTGGAGGTGAAGATGAGCGAGCCGCCGCCTCGCTCGATCATCGCCGGCACCTGATACTTTGCGCCGAGAAAGGCGCTCGTCAGGTTGGTCTCGACCGTGTCGCGCCATCCCGCGAGCGACACGTCCGTAACCGGGCCCATCTCACCGATGGAGCCGGCGTTGTTGAAAGCGATGTCCAGTCCGCCGAAGCGGCCAATCGCAGTGTCGACCAGCGCCTTGGCGAGAGCCTCGTCCGTTACATCGCCTGCCACAGCGACAGCGTCTCCGCCGGCCGCCGCAATTTCCGCGACGAGCGCATCGAGCTCAGCTTGACGGCGCGCAGTTACGACGACCTTGGCCCCCTCGCGCGCAAACAATTTCGCGGTCGCACGGCCGATGCCGGAACTCGCTCCGGTGACGACAGCGACCTTGCCATTCAGAACAGCCATTTTGGAACCTCACACTCCAGGATTGAGACTGGTGCTTTCGGTTCCTTGTTTCAGATCGGATCACTCATCGCGACCCGATTCTTGCCGTCGTGAAGGCCCGGTTCTTGCGTCGTGAAGGAGGGACACCGCGGTGGCGTCGTTCAGAATGAAAGACCCGCTAACGCGTCGGGCGAATGTCGAGGGAGCCCGTCCTCGGCGGCTTCTCGCCGCGCACGCGCGGTTCGTCGCGGCGAGGCTCGCGCGGTGTTGACGCAGCCTGCGGCGGCTCGGCTTGCGTTGCATCGGACTGATGCGCAAGCCGCTCGGCTATCCGCTCGGCCAGTCGCCTGGCGACCTCGGTCTTCGACATCTCCGGCCAGTCCTCGACGCCGTCGGCGGAGACGAGATGCACGCGGTTCCGCGTGCCGCCCATGATTCCGGTCCCCAGCGACACGTCGTTCGCGACGATCCAGTCGCAGCCCTTGCGCTTTAGCTTCGCCGATGCATTGACGAGGAGGTTTTCCGTCTCCGCCGCGAAGCCGATCACGAGCCGCGGGCGCTTGGGATGGCGGGCGAGCCCGGCCAGGATGTCCGGGTTCTCGACGAGCCTCAGCGAGGCCGCGCCGCTCCCGTCCTTCTTCATTTTTTCCGCGCCCGGCTCGACGCGCCAGTCGGCGACCGCCGCCGCCATCACGGCGACATCCGCTGGGAGCGCCGCTTCGACCGCCTCCTGCATCTCGCACGCGGTGGTGACGGAAACGGTGCGCACGCCCGCGGGCGACCTGAGATCAACGGGCCCGCTCACCAGCGTCACCTCCGCCCCGGCGAGCGCCAGCGCGGCGGCGATCGCATGGCCCTGCCGTCCCGACGAGCGGTTGGCGAGATAGCGCACCGGATCGATCGGCTCCTGCGTCGGCCCGGACGTCACGATCGCACGTTTTCCCGCGAGCGGCCCGGCTGCGGGAGTGCCCGAGGCGAAATGCGCCCCGATCGCGGAAAGAATCGCCGCCGGCTCGGCGAGACGCCCGATGCCGGCTTCGCCCGACTCCGCCATCTCGCCCTCTTCGGGGCCGACGAAATGCACGCCGTCGGCTATGAGCTGCGCCACATTCCGCTGCGTCGCCGGATGCGCCCACATTTTTGGGTTCATCGCCGGCGCGACGAGGACCGGGCGGTCGGTCGCGAGCAGCACCGCTGTAGCGAGATCGTCGGCAAGCCCGTGCGCGATTCTTGCGAGAAGGTCGGCCGTCGCCGGCGCGATCACGAGGAGATCGGCTTCGCGCGCCAGTCGGATATGGCCGATCTCGTGCTCCTCGTCGAGATCGAAGAGGTTCTCGAAGACGCGCTCGCCGGTGATGGCGGAGACAGAAAGCGGGGTGACGAAATGATGCGCCGAGCGGCTCATCACGGCGCGCACGGAGGCGCCCGCCTCCTTCAGGCGCCGGATCAGCTCCAGCACCTTGTAGGCGGCGATGCCGCCGCCAATGACGATGAGAATGCGCCGCCCGGACAATGACATGGCTCTATCGTAGCACCGAAAGGATGGCCACCGCGACCGCCGCGCAGGCGACGAGTGCGATGACCCAAAGCGCCGCGCGCCCCGAGCGGTTATGGCGGGCAACCTGCTCGCCGATGCCTTCGACGGTCACCGCGTCGAGCTTGACCCCATGTTCCGCCATCTGGTCGAGGTCTTGGGAGAGCCGCTCCGCGCGCCGCGCGAGTTCCGGCATCTGTCCCGCGAAGCGGCCGAGCGCCGCCAGCGCGTCGCCCGCCTGCTCCAGCCTCCCGGCGGCCCCGAGATTCCTCTCGATCCATTCGCGCACCACAGGCTCGGCCGTCGTCCACATGTCGAATTCGGGATCGAGCCGCCGTGCGACGCCCTCCACCACCACCATGGTCTTCTGCAGGAGCACCAGCTCCGGCCGCGTCTGCATGTCGAAAATCTCGGTCACCTCGAAGAGCAGCCCGAGCAGCTTTGCCATGGAGATTTCACTTGCGCGATGTCCGTGGATCGGCTCGCCGATGGCACGGAGCGCCTGCGCGAAATCCTCCGCAGCATGGATGCGCGGAACGTAGCCCGCTTCGATATGCACCTCGGCGATGCGCTGATAGTCGCGGCGGATGAACCCGTAGAGGATCTCGGCGAGGAAACGCTGCTCCTTCGGTCCGATGCGTCCCATGATGCCGAGGTCGACCGCGACCAGCCATCCCTCGCGGTCGACGAAAAGATTGCCCTCATGCATGTCGGCGTGGAAGAACCCATCGCGGAGCGCGTGGCGGAGGAACGATTGCACGATCGAAGCCGCGATGCGCTTCGGATCGTGCCCGGCCGCGACCAGCGCCTCGCGGTCGCGGAGCCGCGTCCCCTCGACCCATTCGGAGACGAGCACGTCGCGGCCGGTCAGCTCCCAATTGACGGCGGGAAGACGGAAGTCCGCTTCGCTCGTGACGTTCTCCGACATTTCGGAATAGGCGGCGGCTTCGAGCCGCAGATCCATTTCGAGCGAGACGCTTCGCTGCAGGATCTCGACGACCGCGAGGGGTCTGAGGCGCCGCGTCTCCGGCAGGTTCTTCTCGATGAAGCTGGCGCCCGCATAGAAGGTCCTGAGATCGCGGGCGAAGCGCCCCCTGATTCCCGGCCTCAGCACCTTCACCGCGACGACCTCGCGACCGTCCGGGCGGCTGAGCACGGCCTTGTGCACCTGGGCGATCGAGGCCGCGGCGACGGAATCGGAAAAACTCTCGAACACGGATTCGATCGGCTGGCCTATCGACGCCTCCACGATGGCGCGTGCCTCGGAAGTCGGAAATGGCGGCAGATCATCCTTTAGGTCACTGAGCGCGTCTGCCATCTCGCTGCCGACGATATCGGGCCTGGTCGCTAGGAACTGGCCGAGCTTGATGTAGGAGGGGCCGAGGCGATTGAGTGCGTCTGAAATGCTGCGTCCGCGCGCCGACGGCGTAAGGCCGCGCCGTTCGATCATGCGGGCAAGGCGGACGGGCCCCTGCGCGAGCGGCGGCAGATCGTCGATCTCGACAAAGCCGAAGAAGCCGGCGCGGGCGAGCACCACACCGGCGCGCAGAAGCCGCACGAGGTCGCGCACGGCCGCTCTACAGCTTCCAGCCGGAAGTGAGCGCGGCGATGCCGCCCGAGAAATTCCGGTGGGTCACGCGCCCGAAGCCGGTTGCGCGCACCATGCCGGCGAAGCGTTCCTGGTTGGGGAATGTGCGGATCGATTCGACCAGATAGCGGTAGGAATCCGCGTCGCCGGCCACGGTCCGGCCGAGCGTCGGAATGACGCGAAAGGAATAGAGCTCGTAAATCCGATCGAGCATCGGCGTGTCGACCTCCGCGAATTCCAGGCAGAGGAAGTGCCCGCCATGCTTCAGCACGCGAAACGCTTCGGAAAGCGCCGCTTCGATCCGCGGCACGTTCCTGATGCCGAAGGCGATCGTGTAGGCATCGAAGCTCGCGTCGGCGAAGGGGAGGGCCTCGGCGTTCGCCTCGCGGAAGGCGATGTCGGCAAGGCCGCGCGTTTTCGCCCGCTCGCGGCCGACGTCGAGCATCGCGCCGTTCGTATCGACGACCGTGATATCGGCATGTCCGCCGGACCGGTCGGCAACGCGGAACGCGATATCGCCGGTGCCTCCCGCCACGTCGAGGAGCCGCCATTTCCGGCCACGCTTCGGCGGATTGAGCCCGCTCACCATGGCGCCCTTCCACAGCCGGTGCAGCCCGCCCGACATCAGGTCGTTCATCAGATCGTAGCGGTGCGC
>CAYTTC010000208.1:0-4259 GCA_964440525.1 uncultured Propylenella sp.
CCAAACCGCATACCACCGTTTGCCATTTGGTTGGAAGCCGAGAAAGCCGCTAAGGTGTTGGAAATAAGGGACTTTCGACGTTGCGCTGCGACATTCGAGGAAACTCGAACAGCGGGCCACGCGACCCGCCGTCGTCGCTCAGAGGTTGGCGTCAGCGCCGGTGATCTCGATCCTGATCGGTTGGCCGTCTTTGCCAGAGAGCTCATGGGCGCTGCTCTCGGTCCATCGCGCTCGCGTCTTCAGCCAGAAGATAGCCGCGGTTACCGGCGTGTTCGGTCGTGGTGTTTGGGCGCACCGCTCAATCGATGCTGACGTCGCTGACGGTACGCGGAACCCCCCTAACACAAGGTCATGACTGGGCCGAGCACGGCGATGCCCGATGCGGGATAGCTGACCACGATCACTGGCGGGGCGATCAGCAACACCGCGACATTCACGAGCAATGCAGCCGCGTAGGCTCCTGCAATCCGGGTCTGACCCTTCGGGGATCAGGTGCGCGGATTAAGGCCCTTATGAAATCCTCATCCGCTTCGACGCGACGGGCGCCCTCAGCGGCGCACACAAGATCGTCCGGCGGATCGTCGCGATCGACGGTGAGTTGATCAAAAACGATATCGGGCCGGCGAAGCCGCTCGCGATCGAGGACGCGGAAGAGCCCGGCGGGCTCTGGGGCGTGCTGGGCGAGGCGCTGACCATCGCTCTCGCAAGGGCAACAATGCAGGAGGTAGAGATTGCGGGATTGAAGGCGGCCGGGGCGCCGTCGCGGGGAGCGGCCGGGTTGGCGATGGCGGACGGCTGACGGATTTGGGGCAGGGCTAGGAGATGGTCAGGCCGGGCCGGATGGCAACGATATCGGTATAGATCGCACCGACCTTGGGCCGCTCCGCCCTGAACATCGCACAGAAGCCTTTCGGATCGGCGGGCGTCGCTCGCGGCCAGGCCCGATACGCCGGTTGGCCCGATGAGAGCTTGCCCTCCCAGATCACATCCCAAGACGACAGGTCGGGCGCTTTTACCGTCGGGATGAGCAGATATGCGTGGTCGTAGATCTGGTAGTCCCGGTCCAGGAGAAATTGCAGGACCTCGCGCTCGCCGCCGAACTCGATAAAGGTGAGATCGACACCCCGGTCGAAGGTTTTCGCGGCGCCTTTCAATACGTTGAGCTCGCCCCCCTGCACATCGATCTTCAGGAAGAGGACGCGCTCCGCGACATTCTCGTCGATCGTTGTCACCGGCACGGTCCTCGTGCGGTTTGGGTCGAGCGTCTTGCCGGGCGGCACGATGTAGCCGGCCGACGAATAGCCGGAATATTCGGCCCAATACCCCTCGGCCTTGGCGGTGGCGCCGACATAGAACGACGCTTGCCCCGGCGCTTCGGCGACGGCCTGGTGAAGAATGCGAACGTTGGTCTGCCCGGCGAGCCGCTTCTCGAGGAATGGCCAATTGCCTGAAAACGGCTCGAAGCAGAGCGCGTGGCTCGATGGACTATATTGGAGCGCCAGATCAGTGTAGTGGCCGAAGCCGGCTCCAACGTCGACGACGAGGCCGGGCGCGAACTGGCCGAGCAGCGCCAGCACGCCGTCCTTGTGCGGTCCAAAGAGCGCCCGGCCCGAGCGTATTGCCTTTGGGTTGGACACGAGCGCCTTGCCGAGCTTAGGAGCCGGAGGTCATCGTTCGTTCGGCCCAAATTCGCTGGCGAATATCCCCTACTGACCAGAGCCCCGCAATCACGAGGCGTGTCGTGATCTCAGCCGCTCCGTTGGCGCCGGTCCAGATCTCAGGGGCAATGTCGGCCAGCGCCTCCGCTGCTCGCTTCGCAGCATCACCACCATAGACTGAGATGATCCGCCGCTGTGTCGGCGTGTGAATGACATCGAACAGGTCTGGCGCGAACGGGCTGCGCTTACCGCGCGCTTTAAGGGAGATCAGACCGCTCATCGCGGCAGGTTGTTCCATGCCGACGATCCTAGAGCCGGGAGTTCCAGGCTAGCATGGGGAAAGAATCGCGGCTGGTAGATCTTCCAGTCGAGCAAAATGTCGTCGCGTGGGCCACTGTAACTCGCGGGCGAACGCTCTGCCGGAAGGGAGATCTGGAATTCAGGGTCTGCGATTCCGGCCTTGTGCTGTCGGACCATGAAATCCGAGCGGCCGGAGACCTCTTCGGGATCCACGTTCTTGGCGATCACTGTCAGCCGACTCGGTGCACTGATGACTCTCACGGCAAGGACTTCAAACCCGGCGAGGCGCAGCATGGCGAGCACGGCAGGCCTGGTTGGAATCCAGTAAGTATAGACCTCCTTGAAGTCGCCGTCGTTAAAGTGGATTGCGGCCGTTTGATCTTTTGCATCGAAGGCCGTCTCAAGGATTAGGAGTCCGTCGCGCTTCACGAGCTGTCGCGCTTTCAGAATGCAGTCGAACGGATTCAGCATGTGATAGAGCACGCCCGCCGCGGCGAGCACGTCAAATGAGTGGCGGGGCAGCTTGCCGAGCACGTTAGCGAAGGTGGTGCTCGGCATCAGCTCGACCGGTATGTCGAGCAGCTCGGAAGCGAGGGTCAGGCCAGGCGACGTGGGTGTGGCGTTGGTGGCGGTCACACAACTAGCGCCCGCCGATTTCATGTGAAAAGACAGCAAGCCGTCAGCGGCGCCAATGTCTCCACAGTTGAGCCCGGAAAAGGCGACGTGATTCATCAGGTCCATTGCACCGTAAAGAGTGCAATTCTGAGGCTGATCTTCCGGAAAGCGACCCGATGAGCGAACGCCGCCGAAATCGATCGCATGAAACCAAACCATCTGTGACGCGCGCTCCAGCAATTGCTTGCGGCGTTCGTCACCAACTTTGGAGTCCATCATCCCGGGGCTCCGGGCTTTCACGTGTTGGGGGCGATTGCGATCAGGTCGGTCCAGACAGCACAGCCGGGCGATGATTTCAACATGGCGCAGAAGGCCTTCGGGTCGCTCACGTGTTCCCGAGGCCAGCCGCGAAAGAAATGATGCCCGGTCGATGCGGTGCCTGAGTCGGTGATCTCCCAGGCCGACAGGTCCGGATCGTCACCGCGCTGCACGATCAAGTAGCTGTCATCATAGACCGCGAAGCCACGATCGAAAAGGAAGGTGAGGACGTCAAGGTCGCCGTTGAATTCTATTGAAGCGGCGGCGACGCCCCTGTCGAAGGTCGCGGCGGCGCCTTTTAGCACGTTCAGTTCGTGACCCTGCACGTCGATCTTCATGAACAGAACCGGCTCATCTACATGAGCATCGACCGTCGTCACCGGCACGCGGATCGTCTTTTCCGCGTCGGTCACCTTGGTCACGATCCTTCCGACCGACGAGTAGCCGACGAGGCCGTGCCAGTTCTGCTCGGCGCTGACTGTGGTTCGGACATAAAAGTCTGCCTCGCCGGGCCGGTCGGAGAGAGCGGCCTTGACGACCGTCACGTTGTCGCGGCCGCCGAGGGTTTTCTCGATATGCGGCCAGTTGCCCGGGAATGGCTCGAACGCGATCGCGCGGCTGTCCGGACTGAACTGCAGGGCTTTCAGGGTCATGTAGCCGGCTGCGGCGCCGGCATCGATGATGAGGCCTGGCGGCCGGCCTTTCAGCCAACCATAAACGCTTCCTTGCAAATGGCCGAACGCGTTGCGCCCGTCCTGCACTGCTGTCACTTGGCAGTTTCCGCCGAGGCTTGCGGTACGCCTCGCAAACCCGATGCAGAGCGCGATCCAGGCGTCGCATCGGCCGCCGAAGCGTCCTGCGCCTGGTAGGAGGGCGGGCTCCAACGCGGCTGCAGCGGCGCCGGCGTGAGATGAGTTCGCATGTCGAGTGCGCGCCGCCCTTCGGGGCCGTTGTAGGTAATCGAGCTTTCCGGCCAATCGGAGCTAGCGAGGGCGCGATAGTCTATGCGCCCCGTCCATTTCGCGGTGTCCTGGACGGCGGCAAGCTTCTCGGATCGTCCACGAACGTTGGCCGGGGAGACCGCACGGCTGAGGAATGTCGTGCGGATCAGGTCCCGATTGCCTCCACCGAGCGGAAAATCGGTGCGCGCAAGCAGGTCGAAGCCGGCGAGCCGGAGCATGCCTTCCAGCGCCGCGTCGGTCGGTATCCAGACCGTCGGCACGCCGTAGACCGGCTCGTCCAATTCGGGGTTGAGAAAGAGCGCCGGCTGCGGGTCTGGAAACACGAGGGCCTCAAGGACGAACAGGCCGCGGCGCTTCAGCAGCCGCCTGCAGATGAACAAGCCTTCCTGCGGCAGCATCAAATGGT
>CAYTTC010000209.1:0-4236 GCA_964440525.1 uncultured Propylenella sp.
TGTCATCAGTTGGACGGTCGGCGCTACCTGCAGGGCGAGCATGGCGACCGCTCATCGCTTGGATGGGTGGTCCGCAACCGGCCCGAACAAGCGTTGCACAAGATTCTCAACGGCGTTCCGGCCGCAGAGATGCTGTCGCTGCGTTTCCTGTCGAACGACCAGATCGCCGATCTCGTTTCCTATCTGCAGGCGCTCGACCCTGCCGAGAAATAACACGGGACCCACGAGATGCGTATCTGGATGTCATGCTTTGCGGCAATGGTGTTGCAAGCCAGCCCGGCTTCACGGCGTCGGCGATGGGCGATTCCGCGACTGGCAAGAGGCTGGCGGAGCGCTGGTGCGCGTCTTGTCATCTAGTCTCGACCAAACAGGCGACCACGACCACCGAGGCTCCTCCCTTTGAGGGCATAGCGCAGCGATCGCCCGAAGAGATTGCAGCGCTGGCGGCGTTTCTGGCTGACCCGCATCCTCCGATGCCGCAGCTCAATCTTACACGCGACGAGATCCGTGATCTCGTAGCGCATATCGCCAGCCTGAAAGGGTCAGACTGACGTAATTGAGACGCGTGACCGGAGCGTAGAAGCCGTCGGCGGATCAATGGAGACAAGATGGATCACGGAAGATCACCGGCTCCGCCCAGCATCGATGCCTATGGGCCTACGGAGATTGCAAACCGTGTCGAGTCCGCCGGCCTCGCGAAGTAGAAGCCCTTCACCACGTTCACCTTGGCGGTACTTGCGGGTGCATACATCAGCTTTGGGATCGTCTCATATACGATCGTGGTCACAGAGAGCGTGCTCGGCTGGGGTCCAACCCGGCTCCTCGGAGGCGCCGCCTTTTCGCTGGGCCTTGTTCTTGTGGTCGTAGTCGGCGCAGAACTCTTCACCGGAAATGCTCTTATCGCTATCGGCTGGGCCGACCGAAAAATCCGGCTTGCCGAACTCCTGAAGAACTGGGCTGTCGTGTATCTCGGCAATCTCGTTGGGGCCATTGGGACAGCGCTGCTCGTTATACTCTCCGGTATTCTTGAGCTGCGGGGAGGGGCGGTCGGGAGAGAAGGTCGCGATCGCCGCCGGTAAGCTTCAACTCCCACCGATGGAAGCTTTCTTCCGCGGCGTCCTGTGCAACGTGCTCGTTTGCGTTGCCGTCTGGCTCAGCTTCGCTGCACGGAGCATCACCGACAAGGTATTCGCGATCCTATTCCCGGTCTCCGCCTTCGTCGTGGCGGGCTTCGAGCATTCCGTTGCCAACATGTACGCAATTCCTGTGGCCATGTTGAGCAATCAATCGAACCGAATCTCCTGGGATTCCTCGTCAACCTCGGCATGGTCTCCGCCGGAAACATTCTCGGTGGCGGTGTTCTCGTGGCGCTGGTCTACTGGTCATCTACATCCGCGAGGGCGATCAGCCGCGCCCTCCCTAGGCTCCTAATTCTTGATGGCGTTGGCCTTCGAGGCTGGGCGCAGTCCTTGCAGGTCGAGCAGACATCGACCACGTCACACCACTGTCCCAAACACCGCTCCGATGCCGGCGGTCAGCGCCATCGCCAAAGCGCCCCAGAAAGTCACACGCGCAGTAGCTCTTAGCACGTTCGCACCACCCGCTCTTGCCCCGATCGCACCGAGCAGGGCCAGGAAACCCAATGATGCGACCGAGACGATCGGGACAAGCATAGCGGCAGGCGATACGACAACCATTAGCAACGGCATCGCTCCGCCAACTGCGAACGTCGCGGCTGATGTCAGGGCCGCCTGTACCGGACGCGCGGTTGTGATTTCCGATATCCCCAGTTCGTCGCGCGCATGGGCTGCGAGGGCGTCCTTCGCCATCAGCTGCCCGGCAACCTGGCGGGCAAGCTCCTGGTCGACGCCGCGTTTCACGTAAATGTCGGCAAGTTCCTCATGCTCGGACGCGATGTCCTCGCTGAGTTCCTTCCGTTCGCGCGCGAGATCGGCCTGCTCGGTGTCGGACTGCGAGCTGACAGACACATACTCGCCGGCAGCCATCGACATCGCGCCTGCCACAAGTCCTGCGACACCCGCGATCAAAACGTCGCTCCGCAACGCCGCAGCGGCGGCAACACCGACAATCAAGCTCGCGGTCGAGACGATGCCATCGTTGGCCCCCAATACCGCCGCTCTCAGCCACCCTATGCGGGAAACGAGGTGGCTTTCCGGGTGCAGGCGAAGACGACTCACACCTTCCTCCTGATCATGCATTCGAGACTGGTCGCGCCAGAAACCGTGTTCGAGATCGTGCGGAATTTGACGCAGGTCAATTGAGATCGCGCGTTCATTTGGATAAAAGTGCAACATGGAACTCGTTTGGTCTTGCATCAGGGCTTTTGCGACAACCGCGCTTCTCGTGACGAGTGCCCCTTTTGCGCCTGTCCACACCTCCGTTCCGACTGATCACGGTTCCTTCGGTACTGCATGCGACATTGCCCACCACACTCACAGGGCCACTCCGGTCGACAAAGCCTCTATCGACGAATTCGATCTCGCCGATCATGATAGCGCACCAATCTGCCCGAACGGCTGCCCTCATTTGGCGGGTCTGGGCTGCTGCGGGTCGATCGGTCTGGCCACCCCATCGGTGATATCCGCCGTAGTTTCAGCGGTAGGCGACCTGCGTTACGAATTAGATCGGAGCCTCCGGGGTTGAACCGGAAGCTCCAAAAGTACCTCCCCAGCGCTTCGCCTGACATTTCCGGCTTCGCGGTTTCGGGGCCTACTAGCCCCAAGGGCCGATCAATAGCGTTGGCAAGGACCGCGAAGCGCTGTCGGTGGCCAGCGGTCCAGCTGCCAACAGCACCACAACGCGGATCGAAACGGTCCGCTTTCCCTAAGCACTGAGCAACAGAAGGCATTTCACGCCATGAAACCCCACCTCCGACTGATCGCAGCGGCTGCTCTTATGATCCTGCCGGGCGCCGCCCTCTCTCAAACGGACGCGCATCACCCTGAAGCCGACGCGACCGCTGCGCCCCCGGCGACGCCTTTGCCCGCTCCCATGATGAGCGGTTTGCCTGACCAATGCATCGCCATGATGCCGATGATGCAGCAAATGATGGGGATGATGCAGGGCGGAATGATGGGTGGAAATATGGGTGGAATGTCGATGCCCGATGGCATGTCCGAGGCATCCAAAGCCTACATGGAGGCTATGAGGAAGATGGATGGGCCGATGATGACGGCTTTTCAGGCCAGCGATCCGGACGTCGCTTTTGTCCGAGCCATGATTCCCCACCATCAGGGGGCGATTGATATGGACAGGGCCGTCCTCGCGCATGGGAAGAACGAGCAGGTAAAGGCCTGAGCCAACCAGATCATCAAAGCCCAGGAAGCCGAGATCGCCGAGATGCAAGCATGGCTAAACGAACACCCGAAATAATAGAGCTGGTAGCTCGACAGCCTGCAAAAGCGCTGCCGGGCTCGCCGCGAAGAGAAATAGCAGAGTCGGTTGCAAGGGCTCGGTACGAATGTCCGATAGAATCTTGACGCTCAACGCAGGCTCGTCGAGCCTGAAGTTTGCCCTGTTCGAGGTCGCAGAGCTTGGCAATCTCGCTCTCGTCTCAACAGGCAAGATTGAAGGTGGCGACGCCGAGCCGATTCTTATGGCGGTCGATCCCGGCGATGCAGAACTCGCCGACCACCGTTGGCCCGGCGACGCCAAGATCGGTCATGAGGAAATCTTTGCTGGGCTGATCAACTGGGCCGAGACGCACACGGGAGGAGGCAAGGTCGTTGCCGTCGGGCACAGGGTGGTGCATGGCGGCACTGAATTCGCCGCTCCGGTGGAGGTCTCTGACGACATCCTTGTGCGGCTCGACCGCCTCACTCCGCTGGCGCCCCTCCACCAGCCGCACAATCTCAATCCAATCCGGGCTATCATGAAAGCCCGCCCGAGCCTGCCTCAGGTCGCCTGCTTCGATACTGCATTTCATCGTGGACGGGCGCGGGTCACCACCCGGTTCGCGCTGCCCCGCGAATATGAAGCGGAGGGCATTGAACGGTACGGATTCCATGGCCTTTCCTATGAATATATCGCCAGCGTTCTGCCGACGATTGCGCCCGATCTGGCATCCGCCCGGGTAATTGCCGCGCATCTTGGTAATGGCGCCAGCCTCTGTGCGCTTCAAAGCGGCAAGAGCGTCGATACGACGATGAGTTTCACAGCGCTTGACGGAGTGCCGATGGGTACACGCTGCGGCGCTCTCGATCCGGGTGTGGTGCT
>CAYTTC010000210.1:0-4226 GCA_964440525.1 uncultured Propylenella sp.
GGGGATGGCGGCGAGATAGACGATGGCGTGCGCGAGGCGCAGCCAGAAGAAGCTCATCGCCCAGAAAGCGGTCATGGCGTTGGATTTTCCCGCGAGGTGCGCGACGATGACGAGCGCCGCGAAGGGCGCAAAAGTTTCGACGGCGTTCAGATAGGTGCGGTCGGCGCGCCTGCCCCAGAGCGGAACGGGGCGCGGGGTGGGATCGACATAGTTCGGCGGCTGCAGAAAGCCGTTCGCCATCACCTGGCTGACGACGTAGGGAATCCAAAGCGCGGCGGTCAGGATTGCCGTGTATGCGAGGTAGCTCAGATCCGTTGTCATGACGCGTGTCCCCCTCTCATGCGATTGTGCTTCGCGTGTGCTGGGGGCGAGTATGAAGAAGGCGGCGGCCGGTGAGTAGTCCCGACATCGTGATCACCGTGGAGGCGGGGGATTGGCCGCCGGAGGCGGCGCTGCGGGAGATTTCGCGGCGGGCGGTGGAGGCGGCGGTGGAGGCGGTTGGCGCTTCCCCCCTCACCCGACCTTCGGCCAAGGCCGAAGGCCACCCTCTCCCGCGAGGGGAGAGGGGGGACGCCGCGGCCGAGCTTTCCATCGTTTTCACCGACGATGCGGCGATGCGAAAACTCAACGCCAAGTGGCGCGGAAAAGATTCTCCGACCAACGTGCTGTCGTTTCCACAGGCCGCGCCGCCGGGCTCCGGGGCGTTTTCGGGGTCGGGGCGGCTTCTTGGAGATGTCATCCTTTCGGCCGAAACTATCGCCCGGGAGGCGGCCCTTGCGGAGAAGCCGCTTGAAGACCACATGGCTCACCTGATAATCCACGGATATCTCCACCTTCTCGGATTTGACCATCAGGTGGATGCCGATGCGGAAAAAATGGAGCAATTGGAGCGGGTTGCGCTGAAAAAGCTGGGAATCGCCGATCCCTACGCGACTCTTCCAAGACGATGAGCGACGACCAAGGTCGAAGTCCCGATGGCCCGCCGACCGAAAGTGCGGGCCAGCAACCTGACATTGTAGCAAGGCTCAGGGCCGCTCTGATGAGCGCGCTCGGCCTGAAGCCGAACGGCTCCGCGCGCGCCGAAATCGAGGACGCGATCGCCGCCGACGAGGCCGCCGGCGCGACGCTCACCGCCGACGAGCGCACCATGCTCCGCGCCATCCTGAAACTCGGCGACATGACCGTCGACGACGTGATGATTCCGCGCGCCGACATCGAGGCGATCGACATCGAATGCTCGCTCGCCGAGGTAATCGCGATTTTTCGCGAATCCGGGCATTCGCGCATGCCCGCCTACCGCGAGACGCTCGACGACCCGGTCGGCATGGTGCACATCCGCGACCTGATGGCGTGGATCGCCGACCGGGCGCTGACGCCCGAGGCGGCGGCGGCGCCGAAAAAGCCGAGCTTCGATTTCGCCGCGGTCGATCTTTCCGGCAGCCTGGAGGAGTCCAAGCTCGTCCGCCCGCTCCTCTTCGTGCCGCCGTCCATGCCCGCGCGCGCGCTTCTCAAACGCATGCAGTCGAGCCGCACGCAGATGGCGCTCGTCATTGACGAATATGGCGGCACCGACGGGCTGGTGTCGCTCGAGGATCTGGTCGAGATCATCGTCGGCGAGATCGAGGACGAGCACGACCTGGAGGAAGAGCCGACGGTGAAGAAGATCGCCGAGGGCATTTTCGTCGCCGACGCGCGCGCCGAGCTCGCGGACGCCGCGGCGGTGATCGGGCCGGATTTTGTGGTGGGCGAGAAAAGCGACGACGTGGAGACGATCGGCGGCCTCGTCTTCGCCGTGACGGGGCGCATTCCGCCGAAGGGCGAGATCGTGCAGGCGGTGGAGGGTTTTGACTTCGAAGTGCTCGACGCCGACCCGCGCCGCATCAAGACGGTCAGGATCCGCGACCGCTCGAAGGCGGCCGCGCCGGTCAGGCAGAAGCGCGCCGCCGCGGCCGGGTAGATCAGTCCCACGACAGCTGATTCTTGGGCAGCCGCCCGCTAGGATCGAAGACGGTAACTTTGTGCGGCGGGCGAGCGCCCCACTTCCACAGCACGAGGTTATGGTCGTCATCCGCGGCGCCGGGAGCAAAGCTCGGAACGAGTGTTCCTGCATGGCCGTCTGCCATGAGCTTGCGGGCAATTCGCCAGGAAGGCGGTTCCTTGCCACCTGCGGCGCCGACAAACCAAGCGCAGGCCATCTCTCTAAGATCGATACCGTGCGACGCGCGACCGGCATTTTTCCTCAAGTCGGCAATGTCCGCGCAATCGACGTCGTACGAGCAGAGAACATAGGGATCGATCTTGAACGCAAAACCCTGGCTGGCCTCTCTAATCGCGGTCATGATCGTCAGGCTCAGATAGAGCGCTTCAACACCTTTCGGGTTGAACCTGCCACCGTGTACGGCGGCCCCGACACCGGAAATTGGCTTGAAGGACCACCTCGGATCGTGTGCCCGATAGCAGGTCCCCTGAAACCTCACGCGTAGCCGCCAATCGCGATGTGATCGAGGTAGTCGCGCAAAGCGGTAGCTTGGCCGGACTTCACGAGGGATTCCGCGGTGCGGCCACCGAAGGCCGAGAGCGGTTGGGCACGGTACCAAGCCATTGCTTGCTCCTTGCCGCCCGCCCAGTCCGACACCCGGCTCAAGATCTCGAGCATTTCCCGAAGTCGGGTCTGCGTTTTCGGCGCCTCGCTTCTTGCCGGCTTGTAAAAGGCCTCTCGACTAATTCCGATTGTTTCGGCGAGTTGGCTCTTCGAGACGCCGAAGGAATCGGCCACGACCTCGACATCAATGACCGCTCCATCGGCAATGAAGGCGTGGACGAGGGGCCTTTCGGCGATTTCGCGAGAAGCGGCCGCTTTGGCTAGTCGCCGCGGGGGGACATCTTGCCGGCGCGCTGCCGACCTTTTTTTCAGCGGCACGCCGTGTTTGGGGCTCGGCATCGCATCATATCCTTTTACATATTTTGCGGCCATAATATATGGCACAGATGCACTTGCCTAGAGGTGTATGGACGCAAGCCGATAACCCCAGTCGCTCCGCCCGGGCCGCGGCCGGGATGAGGCGGGGTAGCTCCTTCTCTTCTTCTTACTGCGCTTCGCTGAAAACCCTGATCCCCATCGCCTGCTGCTCGGCTTTGGTCAGCCAGCGGATCTGGTTCGGGGCGGTGCGTGCCATGCGGCGAAGCGTTGAATTCGGAACGCCGAGCTCGCGGAGATAGTCGGCCATCAATCTGGTCGCCTCTGGATCGGCGCGTCCATCGGCGAAGGACGCCGAATGCAGGCCGACCGCGGCGCCGGCGGCAAGATATTTGGTGCGCCCGGAAAGGAACACGAGCGCGCAGGCCGAGGCGCAGGTGCGGTTGGAAGCCACGAGCGTGTTCAGCTGGCGGCGGCGGACCTCCTCCGCGATCATGAGCGCTTCGCCGAGGATGCCGCCCGGGCCGTCGAGCACCACCAGCTCCGGATTGGCCCGCAGGATAGCGGCGCGAAACTCGTCATAGGATCCCGGCCCGATCATCCCGCTTACGAGGAGCGCCGTCGGCCCCTCAGGCGCGCTTTGCTGGTTTCCGGCGAGGGACCGGTAGAATTCGTCGCGGAGGGCGTCGTCCGCCAAACCGTGTGTGGGCGCGGCGAGCGACAGGAACGCCGCGAAACCCGCGATGAGACAACTGGAAAAAATCGCCCTCGGCATCCGCCCGCCCCCGTCTTCGATCACCCAGGCCCCGAGTCTTCATTGGCCGCAGTCGAGATGCAACATGAAACCGCATGGCCGTTCGCCCGGGCCGCACCGTATGCGACCGAGCAGTTTCAGCGCCGGTGCAAACCGGAAGTTAACTACCACCACAGACGAAACCATGTCGAAGAGAAGCTGCAACAGAGTGGAAACAAAAGGTCTGTAGCGCGTTTACAGGGACAAGAACATATTGGGGAAAAGGACAGAGTGATGGCAAGCAGGACAATCCGCGGCACCGCCGCGGTGCTGGGTGCTCTTGTGGCGGTCGCAACGGGAGCAGTTTCGCCGGCAACGGCGGGCCCAAACTTTCCGACCGCGGTCGAGCAGATCCTGATGCGTCAGGATGAAGGACCGGTCAGCCGGCTTCCCGCCGACAAGAAGCGTGCGCTCATCGTTTGTGTCAACGAAATCCTCGCCGAACTTCCGAGCGGCCAGAAGCGCTTCGTGACCGAAGCGGCGAGCTATGAAGAGCTGGAAGTCCGGTTCGGCAAG
>CAYTTC010000211.1:0-4197 GCA_964440525.1 uncultured Propylenella sp.
GCGAGATCGTCGGCGCTCTGAAGAACACCTCCTTCAGCAAGAAGGAGCTGACCGAGGTCGACCGCCACGCCAAGGATAGCGGCATCAATCTCTGGACCCAGTCGAGCAAGGCGTAGCCTCGCCCGCGAGCGATTGGCGAAGAAGGGCGACACACCTTTTGTCGTCATTGCCGTCCCCGGTTTAACCGGGGGATGACCCGGCAATCCATTCCGTTGCGGTGCAGATAGGGCGCGCGTTTGCGGAATGGATGCCCGGATCAAGTCCGGGCATGACGACACCATACGTCGGTGTCCGTGATCCTACTGCGTCGCGACTTCTTCCGTTTGGCCGCTCAGGATGACGTCGATGATTTTCCGCTGCTTGTCGCGCTCGCCTTTGTCGACGGTGACGTTCAGATAGTCCGGGTGGCCGCTCAGCAAGGAATAGTTGGAGAGCGAGCAATCGCCCTTCTCCTCGCGCACGCCTTCGACGACCGCGTTGATGCCCTTGGTGCTGAGATCGGCCGCGCGTGCTTCCGCCGTCGTGGTGACCGGCACGATCGAGGTCATGAGCACAAGGGCCCGTTCGCCCGCCAGCAACCCGTTCGGATCGTTGCTCTCGTGCACCTGCATGCTCTTCGGAACGTCCGCCATCGAGACATGCCCTAGGCCCCCCGTTGAAATCCGCTCGCCGGTATTGTTGTGGAGCGCGATGATGGGCTGGCCGGGGTCGAAGAGGTTCTGGAAGAATTCGGAATACTTTGGCGCCGCGTCCTTGCCGAGCTTCTTGCATCCAATCCCGTCGGCGGAAAAATTCCGGTTCGGATCGATGCCGTCCATGTTGCGCCTGCCGCCCGTCTCGACCGCGACGAGGGTGCCGCCATAGGTCTTCAGCGCCTCGACCGCAGTGTCGAACGACAGATCCTCGTCGTCGTGCATGACCGCGAAGAGCGGGCCGGGGCGGCTCGTCTTGATCGTCGCGATCGTCCAGGTCCGACGCCGCTCCTTAAATGTCTCCTCGGCGATGCAGAAGCCGTTCCCCGACAGCACCGCGGCATTGCGGCTGAAATCGCCGTCCTTGTCTTTCACGTCGCCCGGAGCAAGACAGGCTCCGGAGGCGATGATCTCTGCAACCGGCGGAGCATTTGCGCCCTCACTCGCTAGCCCGGTCGGCGAAGGATGCGCCGAGAGAAGCGGCTGCGGATCGCCGGTGGCGGCTTCCACGGCGACCTCTGTGGCGGCGACCTCGACAGCAGCGCCTGCGACGAGGTCGAGCGGACCGCCCATCGCCCCCTCTGCCATCACTTCCTCTGCCGTCACCTCTTCCGCCGTCGCCTCCTCTATGGTCGGCTCCTCGCCCGGCGCGGGGGGCCGAGGCCGCGGCAGGCGCGCCACGTCCGGATCCTCTTCGTCTTCCGCCGAACCCTGTTCGATCTGCCCGACACCGGGCTCTTCCGCGGCGGGCTCGAGCGCCGACCCGCTCGGGGCGATCGTCGCCGTATGTTCGGGCTGGTCGTCAGGAGGCGTCGCCTCCTGATAAGCGAGCGCGTCGATGTTCGCTTCGCTGTCGTCCTCGATCGATCGCCGCGCCAAGGCGCGACGGGTCAGCGGAACGGCAAGCTCCGCGGAATTTCCAAGGACAAGCGCGAAAGTGGTTTCGATCCGCTCTTTGATTTCAACGGGAAGGACATCGGCGTCCTGCGCCCACGCAGACGCACTGATGATAAGCGCGCTCGCGAGCCTGCCAGCCGCGCACGCAGCGCGCCGGCGCCCGACCGATGGCCGAACCCTGACGCAGAACGCATCGAAAATCCGGAACGCTTCCGGAATTTTCCCCTCGGCCAGACGCATACCCCTGTCCCGCTTGGCTGCGGTTCGGCGTGTCACCCGCCGTTAGCATCACAGTTTATTGCGAATGCGGCGGCAATGTGAAGCAACCGCGCCAGTTCGCGAACGAAACGGGACCTAAGCGCGGAGGCTCGAAAGGGCGGCGCGGTGGTGGTCGGCCGCCACTTCGGAGAAGCAGCAGAAGACAATCTCGGAAAATGCATCCGGATTGGCGGCAGTGACTTCGGCAACGGTGGCGACTGCGATCTCGGCTGCCTGGCCCGGCGGAAAGCCGTAGACGCCGGTGGAGATCGCCGGAAACGCCACCGTCCGAAGCGCATGGCGATGCGCGAGATCAAGCGAGGAGCGATAGGCGGACGCGAGAAGCGCCGGCTCGCCCTTGTCACCGCCCCGCCAGACCGGCCCGACCGTATGGATGACGTGACGGGCGGGTAGCCGATAGCCTTTTGTGATGCGTGCCTCTCCCGTCGGACAGCCGCCGAGCTTGCGGCATTCCTCGAGAAGCTCCGGTCCGGCTGCCCGGTGGATCGCGCCGTCGACGCCTCCCCCGCCGAGCAGGCTTTCGTTCGCCGCATTGATGATAGCGTTGAGCGACAGCGTCGTGATGTCGGCGACGACGACGGAAAGCATCAAAGCGCTGTCCAGCCGCCGTCGACGGAAAGCGTCGTGCCGGTGATCTGCGCGGCAGCGTCGGAGCAGAGGAAAACGGCGAGCGCGCCGATATCCTCGACCCTGACGAATTCGCGCGTCGGCTGGCGCTGCAGCATCACCTCTTTGATCACGCGTTCACGCGGCAGATTGTGCACCTTCATCTGGTCGGCGATCTGGTTCTCGACCAGCGGCGTCAGCACGTAGCCCGGGCAGATGGCGTTGCAGGTGACGCCCTCCTCGGCGAGCTCGAGCGCTACCGTCTTGGTGAAGCCGACGAGGCCGTGCTTCGCCGCGACATAGGCCGACTTGAAGGGCGAAGCGGTTAAGCCGTGCGCAGAGGCGATGTTGACGATGCGCCCCCATTTTGCCTGGCGCATCGCCGGGATCGCCGCTGCGGTCGTATGAAAAGCGGAGGAGAGATTAATCGCTATAATGGCGTCCCACTTCTCGGTCGGAAACTCCTCCACGCGCGCGACGTGCTGGATGCCGGCATTGTTGACGAGAACTGCGACCGGCCCGAAGGCCTTCGCAGCTTGCTCGACCAGGGCCCGGCACTCCGCCGGCTTCGCCATGTCGGCCTTGATATATCTCGCCTTCACGCCATGCTCGTCCGCCAGGCGCTTCGCGAACGCGTGATCCTCCGCACTGTCCGTGAAGGAATTGAGAACGACGTTCGCCCCCTCCTTCGCCAGCGCCCCGGCGATGCCGAGCCCGATGCCGGATGTCGAGCCGGTGACGATTGCGGTCTTGCCTTCAGGCATGGACAGTACTCCGGCTCTGCAGCGCTGACCCGTTGGCTCATATCGCGCCGCAGGAGAGGTATTGCAATGCAGCCGGAAGCCCGGATGCCACGCCACGCCTTCGTCCTGAAGAAAGGCAGATGGGAAGCCTACCGATAAACTTCCCGCCGATTTCCAATGCGGACGATGAGCACGGTCACCTGAGCATCCTCGATTGAAACAATCAGTCGAAAGTTGCCCACCCGATAACTCCAGAATCCGGTGAGCGGACCGGTGAGCGGATGGCCGAGCCGTCGCGGATCTTGTGACGTTGCGATCCGCTCATCGAGAAACTTGATGACGCGCCGACGATCTCGTTCAGGCATCTTGTTGAGCTCTTTGCGAGCCGAAGCGAAAAACTCGACTCGCCAAGCCGCGCTCAAGCACCGGGCTCCATCCCGTATTCTTCCATTATGTCTTCAAGTGGTATCCGCTCCTCATTCGCCTCCAATCTTTGCAATGCGAGATATGCGTCCTCCAAATCGTCGAGATATGACAGGATAGCCTCGCGGGCATAGAAGCTTTTCGAACGACCGGTCTTGTTGGCAAGGTCGTTTAGGCGCTTCTCGATATCGGGCGGCAACCGCAGAGCAAGCACGTGATGTGTCCCTTCTTGCTGTACATGTATAGCACCGAGTCGGGTGCGGCAAGTGGCTAGGCTGCGGTCGGCGCGGCCGAGCGTCACGCATTCATCATCCCGACCTGCGAGAACCCTCAACGCGTTGACTTCTGTGGCGGATTTCGCCACCTGTCAGGGCGTCGAAACGAGACGACGATGAACCTCCACTGCCTGCCGGAATCCGAGGCGATTTCCGCCGCGCCCCTCCCCCGCCGTAAATCGGTCGGAGTCGATGTCGGCGGCGTGATGGTCGGCGGCGGGGCACCAATCGTCGTCCAGTCGATGACCAACACCGATACGGCCGACATCGAGGGGACCGCGC
>CAYTTC010000212.1:0-4187 GCA_964440525.1 uncultured Propylenella sp.
TACCTCGCCCGATCTCCGACATGATCCCGAAGTGGCCGGAATGACGCTCGACGATATCTTTAGATAGAAGCAACCCGAGGCCCAGTCCCCCGTTTTCATTAATCAGGGGGAGAGCATTTCGAAGAGCCTCCAGGTCCCGCTCGAGGATGTCTTCCGGAATTCCCTTGCCGCGATCCGCCACCTCGAAGCGGACGCGGTTGGGCGGCGTTTCCAAGACACTCACCGAAACAGGCATGTTAGCCGGCGAGAACAAAACAGCGTTCTCAATAATCTGCGCTAACGCTTCCACGACAAGGTCTCGTTCGCAGACGACGTCGGGATTTGCATCTACCTGCACGGCGACGCGATCCGAAGCGTTATCTCCAAGATCCTTCCTCACGAGATCCAATGCAGCGGCAACAAGGTCGGTCGCCTTGACAGCCTTACCGTCGAACTGAGGTGGGCTATTGACCACCGAGGCAGCACGCTTGATCCTTCCGAGGAGTTTCGAGAGCCGGTGTTCCGCCGAGGCGAGGCTTGCGAGAGCGCCGTTCGGCGCGCCTGTCTTGATCTCGGCCTTCAGCTTTCGGAACTCTGTAACGAAGCCTTCCGTCGCTCTCTGCAAAGCCGTCATGCCGCGATGATGGAACGTTGCGCGCAGTTCTGATTGGTGCGCATTGGCCTGCCGGTCGTTCTCGGCACGGGCAACCTGAAGCACGTAGGCGACTTGGTATCGAAAGATACTCCAATTGAGCGGTTTGCATAGAAACGATGTCGCGCCGAGCGAGTACGCCCTCTCGATAGCCACGACGTCGTCGCGACCCGTGACGACGATTATAGGGAGGTGACGTGTCTCCGGACGTGCGCGCGCACGCTTGATAAAGCCGAACCCGTCCATGACGGGCATATCCAAGTCGACGATGGCTAGATTGAAAGTGCGGGCGGCCAACTGTGTAAGGCCAGCTAGCCCGTTCTCCGCCTCGACGACCTCACCGACGTGGTCGGCCAGGGCGGCGCTGATCAGAAGCCGGCTGGTTGGATCGTCGTCCGTCACTAATACCGTGACGCTTGACGCCGACCGAATCTTGTTCGCGGCTTTAAACCCATGCGAACTCATTCAAGTCATTCCACATTCGGACAACCAAGACTTGCTCCGGATGGATTAATTCTCCCTTAGTCCGGCCATGCCAAAGGAAGGTCCTGAGGCAAGCTCTCTTGACCCTTTTCCGCGCGCGCACCATCCGAAGCAAACTCGCGCTGCTGATCGCCGCTTCGGTCGGCACGGCGGTTATCCTTTCGTTTACCGTGAGCAGTTATCGCGAGGTGAGCCGGTTCGGCGAAGCCAAGCAAGCTGAGCTTGATGCCACGGCGGATGTGCTTGCCGCGGCGGTAGCTGACGCCGTGGCGAACGGGAATCGCACCACAGCGATGCAAGCTCTCAACGCCATCGGCCGCATCCCTGCCGTTCGCTTTGCCGAGATTCGCGACGCTGAGGGGAAGGTCTTCGCGCAAGCGGGCAACGGCGTAGCGCTTGTGCCCAGCGCGAGCGCAAACGGGGAGGCCGCGAACCCATCGGTATGGAGCGTGCTAATCAGTCGCTCGTTCAGCGTAAGTGCGCCGATCGTTAGAGATGGGGTGAACCGCGGAAACCTCACGCTCCTCGTCGACACCTCCGAGCTGATGAACCGATTTCGGCAAGCACTTGCAGCAGCCGTGGCGAGTGCGATCGGGGCTGCACTCATCGGGCTTCTGATCGCTGCCCGCATGCAGCGGCAGATTACGCGGCCGATCAGCGAACTAACTGCGACGATGAATAAGGTTCGGGTCACGAACGACTTTGTCCAACGTGCCGAGCGTCGCTCCGATGACGAGACCGGACAGCTCGTCGATGCGTTCAACGATATGCTCGACCAGATCCGCAACCGCGACATTGCGCTCTCTGAGCACAGAGCCGGACTGGAGCGCACTGTAGCCGACAGAACGCAAGAACTTGCGGCTGCAAGGGACGTAGCCGAACAAGCCAATCTCGCCAAGTCCGACTTCCTGGCGACCATGAGCCACGAGATTCGCACGCCGCTGAACGGCATGCTCGTCATGGCAGAACTGCTTGCGCGCGGCAGGCTCCCCGCGGGTGAGCAACGCTATGCCGACATCATCTCGAGGTCTGGACAGACGCTGCTTTCAATCATCAACGACATTCTCGACCTTTCGAAGATCGAGGCCGGCAAGCTCACACTGGAGAAAGGCCGCGTTAGTCCGGCCAAGGTCGTGAGCGATGTCTTGGGACTTTTCTGGGAGCGCGCTGCCTCGAAAGGTCTTGATCTCGCAGCCGCTATCGCTCTGGACACACCGGAGGAAATCGAAGGCGACCCCGTTCGGCTCAGCCAAATCATCTCAAATCTAGTCAACAACGCGCTAAAATTCACCGAGCGGGGGCATGTCCTGGTGGAAGTAGAGGCTATCGGCAGCGGTGCTGTGAGGGAGCTTGAGTTCAAGGTGATCGATACGGGCATTGGCATCGCGGCGGACAAGCTCGACGGGGTGTTCGAGGCTTTCAGCCAAGCTGATAGTTCAACGACGCGCCGGTTCGGCGGGACCGGCCTGGGCCTATCGATCAGCCAGCGGCTCGTCGCCGCAATGGGCGGACGGATCTGGGTGGAAAGCAGGCCCGATGAGGGTTCATGCTTCTGCTTTAGGATCCGCGCCTCCGTCCTGAAGGAGGCCTTGCCCGTCGCTGAGGAAACAGGAAAGCGCGCCGTCATCGTGGTCGAGCGCGGAGCGACACGCCGGGCGATTGGATTGGCACTGCAGAGCCTCGGATATCAAATTCTCCCAATGCCTGTCGCGCTTCAGTCGATTGGCGAGGCCGGAGCTGACCTCGTCATCGCGGATGCCTCTTTCGCCCGTCAGATCTCACAGGCGGCCCTGCCGCCCCCGACCCGGGTTGTGATTCTTTCCTCGCTAGGTGACCCCGCTTTGAATGTGGCGGTCGCTCCAGGTCTGTCGGGACGTGTCCTGGTGAAGCCAGTCACATCAATCGAAATGGCGCGGTTCCTCCTCACTCTGGAATCCGACGCGTCCGATTTGTCCATGTCCGCACGGAAGACTCAGCCTCTCCTGCCCGCCCTAGGGCGCCTTCATGTTCTGGTGGCCGACGATAGCCCAGTTAACCAAGAAGTAGCGCGAGAAGCGCTTAAGGCGCTGGGGGTAGAATCCACGCTCGTTGACGACGGCGCCCGGGCGGTCGAGGCGTGGCGTCAGGGCGGCTTCAATGCTGTCCTGATGGACTGCGGTATGCCGGTTCTCGACGGCTATTCCGCGACACGTGAGATTCGGCGAATTGAACAACACGAAGGCCGCCCTAGAACGCCGATCGTCGCGCTGACGGCCGACGTAATGAGCGCGACGAACGCATGGCAAGACGCCGGCATGGACGCCTACTTGACCAAGCCTTTCACGCTCGCCTCGCTCTCCGATTGCTTGTCTCGCTTCGCAGGAAGCGAACGGATCGAGAAAGGCGATGCGGGCCCGAGCAGTTCAAGGATGATCGAAGCTCGTGCACTCGAGCAGCCTTCACCGCTTGACCCCGATGTCCTGCAAGGACTGCGCGAGCTGGCGGGAAATAGCGACGCAATAGTCAGCAAGATTCTAAGAACCTATCTCTCGCATGCACCAGCACGCTTCGTAGCCCTCGAGGAGGCGGTCGAAGCAGGCGATATGGAGCGGATCGCCGCGGAAGCACATGCCCTGAAGTCGCCCAGCAGAAACGTTGGCGCGATGGTCCTCGGTGGTCTCTGTGACACCCTCGAGAAGCGTGCACGGTCTAATGATTTGTCTTTGCTTCGCGACCCCATCTTCAACGCTCTCCGCGCTGAGTTTCAGCGGGTCGTTAGCGCGGCTGAGGCCCTTTTGGGCGGGAAGAGAACCGATACGTCAGCGGCTGCCGCGCAAGTCTCCACCGCCTGGGTAGCGGGCGGTGCCGTCAGGCCTAGCGCGTTAACAACGTGAGGCGCATATTCTCGCGTTGCGACACGCGGAGTTTTGTCCGACGCGCCGGCGGCCGCGTCGTCCGCGAGGCGAAGAAGTGAGGCAGCGCGAGTTCATCCCGCTGTGAGCTGCGGCGAAAGCGAATTGAGTTGATCGGGATGTCCGATTTTGGCGCTTCTCAGAAGTCGTTGCGCGCGACGAGCATGTCCGAGTTCGGGCTC
>CAYTTC010000213.1:0-4187 GCA_964440525.1 uncultured Propylenella sp.
AGCCCCGCCGCGTTGAAGAAGGCGAGGATCAGGAAGAGCACGGAATGAACCGGATTTTTCGCCGCGATGACCATGAAAGCGGCCGCCACCGTGACGATCGAAAAGAGATAGAAGAAGAGCGGCTGCAGGATCATGGCCCGCCACGTCCCCAGGTGCTGGACCGATCACACCCGCTGTCCTCATCCTGAGGTGCGAGCACCAAAAGGGTTCGAGCCTCGAAGGAGCGTCCAGAAAGCGCCGGGAACGCCCCGCTGCGTGCTTCGAGGCCCGCCTGCGGCGGGCGCCTCAGCATGAGGGTTGTTGTGGGTGCCATAAACGAAGCTTCACTCACCGATACGGCGCGTCGAGCGCGATGTTGCGCTGAATGTCGCGCTCCCAGCGGTCGCCATTCGCCAAGAGCTTTTCCTTGTCGTAGTAAAGCTCCTCGCGCGTTTCCGTGGCGAATTCGAAGTTCGGCCCCTCGACGATGGCGTCGACCGGGCAGGATTCCTGGCAGAAGCCGCAGTAGATGCATTTCACCATGTCGAGGTCGTAGCGCACCGCGCGGCGCGTACCGTCATTGCGGCGCGGCCCGGCCTCAATAGTGATCGCCTGCGCCGGACAGATCGCCTCGCAGAGCTTGCAGGCGATGCAACGCTCCTCACCGTTCGGATAGCGGCGAAGCACGTGCTCCCCGCGAAAACGCGGGCTGACCGGCCCCTTCTCGAAGGGGTAGTTCAGCGTCGCCTTCGGCTTGAAGAAGTACTTCAGACCAAGCCACGTCGCGGCGACGAACTCCTTCAGGAGCAGCGAGCCGGCGGCCTGCGTCAGGTTTGTCATCACGACGCTCCGCCTGCGACCACGGGAACGCCGCCCCATCCCGTCACCTGCAGCACGATCGCGACGATGACGATCATAGCGAGCGAGATCGGCAGCAAAACCTTCCAGCCGAGCCGCATGAGCTGGTCGTAGCGGTAGCGCGGCACGATCGCCTTCACCATGGCGAACATGAAGAACACGAAACAGACCTTCAGCACGAACCAGATGATGCCCGGCACCCAGGTGAAGGGCGCAAAATTGAAAGGCGGCAGCCAGCCGCCGAGGAAGAGGATCGTGGTGAGCGCGCAGACGAGCGTGACGGCGACATATTCGCCGAGCATGAACATCATGTACGGAGATGACGAATACTCGACCATGAAGCCGGCGACGAGCTCCGATTCGGCCTCCGGCAGGTCGAAGGGGGGACGGTTCGTCTCGGCTAGCCCCGAGATGAAGAAGATCACGAAGAGCGGAAAGAGCGCCAGCCAGTGCCAATCGAGAAGTGTGTTCGGCAGGCCGAGCATGGTGCCGAGGCCGTCGGTCTGCGCGAGCACGATATCGGTGAGGTTGAGCGAGCCGACACAGAGCAGCACTGCGATGATGACGAATCCGATCGAGACCTCGTAGGAGACCATCTGCGCGGCAGAGCGGAGGGCACCGAGGAAGGCGTATTTGGAGTTCGACGCCCAGCCGCCCATGATGACGCCGTAGACTTCGAGCGAGGAGATGGCGAAGACGTAGAGGATGCCGACATTGATGTCGGCGATCACCCAGCCGGCCGAGAAGGGGATGACCGCCCAGGCGGAAAGCGCGAGCACCGCGCTGACGAGCGGCGCCAGCAGGAAGATCGCCTTGTTGGCCGGTGCCGGGATGACCGGCTCCTTCAGCACGAACTTCAGTAGGTCGGCAAAGGATTGGAGCAGGCCCCACGGCCCGACGACGTTCGGCCCGCGCCGCAGCTGCACAGCCGCCCAAACCTTACGGTCGGCATAAAGGAGATAGGCGACCAGAATGAGGAGCGCGGTCATCAGCACCGCGCTCTGGATCACGATGATGAGACCCGGAATGACATAGTCGCTGATGAGGGTGTTCATCGGCCCGCCTACTCCGCCGCTTCCGCTGCTGGGCCGAGGTGCATGGCGGAGCACTCGGCTAGCACCACCGATGCGCGGGCGATCGGGTTGGTCAGGTAGAAGTCTTTGATAGGGCTTGCAAAAGCCGGCCCGGCGATCGAGCCGCCGAGCGAAACGAGGCGATCGAAGTCGGCTTTTTTGGCGCTTCGTGCGGCGTCCACCTGGGCCAAATGCGGGTACGCTTGGTATAGCCGGGCGCGAAGCTGGGCGAGGCTGTCGAAGGGCAGAGTCTTGCCGAGCACGCCGGACAGCGCCCGCAGGATCGACCAATCCTCGCGGGCGTCTCCCGGCGGGAAGGCGGCTCGGTTCCCAAGCTGCACCCGCCCCTCGGTATTGACCCAAGTCCCTGATTTTTCGGTGTAAGCTGCCCCGGGAAGGATCACGTCGGCGCGATGCGCGCCGGCGTCGCCATGGGTGCCGAGGTAGACGACGACGGCGCCATCCGGCACATTTATCTCGTCGGCACCAAGCAGGAACAGCACGTCGAGCCGGCCATCCCCTGCCGCCTCGATCATATCCGCGGTGCCCAAACCGCTTTCGCCCGGCACGAAGCCGATATCGAGGCCGCCCACGCGGGAAGCGGCGGTGTGCAGGATCGAGAGACCGATCCAGTCATCCGTCAGCGCCCCAACATCCAAGGCGAGCCGCGCCGCGGCGGAAAGGACCGCAGCGCCGTTCTCGCCCAAAAGAGCGCCTTGGCCGACGATGATGAGCGGACGCTTCGCAGCCTTGAGCGCCTGATAGAAATCGCCCTCGCCCGCGATGAGCCGCGACAGCGAGTCGGGCCCCGCGCCGAGATAATCGTATGCGTAGGTGAGATCGGCGTTCTCGCCGATTACCGCGATCGGAAAACCGCCGAGCCGCCAGCGTTTTCTGATGCGCGCGTTCAGCACCGGCGCTTCCTTGCGCGGATTTGAGCCGATGATGAGCACGGCATCGGCCAACTCGATGCCGGCCACCGTGGCGTTGAAGATATAGCTGCCGCGTCCGAGCGAAGGATCGAGTGCCGCGCCATCCTGGCGGCAGTCGATATTCGGCGAGCCAAGCGTCTGCATCAGGAGTTTTAGCGCGAACATCTCCTCGACGCTCGCAAGATCGCCGGCGATGGCGCCAATGCCGCGGCCGGTCGATGCCGCAATCCGCCCGCCGATTGCAGCGAAGGCCTCCGGCCAGGTCGCGGGCCGGAGCCGGCCATTGACGCGGATATACGGTTGGTCAAGGCGCTGCGTTCTGAGCCCGTCGACGCAGTAACGCGTCTTGTCGGAGATCCACTCCTCGTTCACCAGCTCGTTCAGGCGCGGCAGGATGCGCATCACCTCCTTGCCGCGTGTATCGACGCGGATGTTGGAGCCGAGCGCGTCCATGACATCGATCGATTCCGTCTTGGTGAGCTCCCAAGGCCGCGCCTTGAAGGAATAGGGTTTCGAGGTGAGCGCGCCGACCGGGCAGAGATCGATGACGTTGGCCTGCAGCTCCGACGTCATCGCCCGCTCAAGGTAGGTCGTGATCTCCATGTCCTCGCCGCGGCCGGTCGCGCCGAGCTCGGAGACGCCCGCCACTTCGGTGGAGAAGCGGATGCACCGCGTGCAATGAATGCAGCGGTTCATGAAAGTCTTGACCAGCGGCCCGATATATTTGTCTTCGACCGCCCGCTTGTTTTCCTGGAAGCGGGAGGAATCGACGCCATAGGCCATCGCTTGGTCCTGCAGATCGCATTCCCCGCCCTGGTCGCAGATCGGGCAGTCGAGCGGGTGGTTGATGAGCAAAAACTCCATCACCCCTTCGCGCGCTTTCTTGGTTAGCCTGGAGCGCGTGAAGATTTCCGGCGGCTCGCCGTTCGGGCCGGGGCGGCAATCGCGCACGCCCCAGGCGCAGGAGGCGATCGGCTTTGGCGCGCCCTTCAGCTCCACCAGGCACATGCGGCAATTGCCGGCGATCGAAAGCCGCTCGTGAAAACAGAAGCGCGGGATCTCCGCCCCCGCCTCCTCACACGCCTGCAGCAGCGTGTAGTGGGCGGGAACCTCGACCTCGCGGCCATCGATCAGGAGCTTACGGAGGTCAGCCATTATTCGGCTGCCTCCAGGATCGGCTCGGCTGGCCGGGCATTCGCCGTGTAGGCGTCGATCCGCGCCTCGATCTCGGGGCGAAAATGCCGGATCAGCCCCTGCACTGGCCAGACCGCGCCATCGGCGAAGGCGCAGATCGTGTGGCCCTCGATCTGCGTGGTCACCTCGAGCAGCATGTCGATCTCGCGCT
>CAYTTC010000214.1:0-4185 GCA_964440525.1 uncultured Propylenella sp.
TCTGGTACTGGCCCTCGACCGCATAGGGCGCGGGGCGGATGCGGTAGCCGTTGTACTCCACGGCTTCGCCCGGCGTCGCTTCGCCGCCGCTCTTGCCGCTGCCGAACAGGCGCCCGAGTATGCCCTTCACTCTTGCAACCTTCCTCTGGCGCGACGTTTTCCGCTTCGTCGGGCCGATCTTGCGCTCGTAGCGCGGCTCGGCCAAGGATCAAGGCTGGCACACGCGGCCGGCCTCTGTCCACCGCCGGCCGCAACCGGCTAAAGGCAAGCGAACGTGGCACGGATCGAAAGCGTCAACATCGGCAAGGAGCGGCCACTCGCGAACGGCTTGGGGCGAAGCGGCATCTACAAACCGCTCGACGCGCAACTCCTCTTGCGTCGCCCTCTTCAAAATCCAACCTGATTGGGGCTGTTGGCGAACAAGTAGACGTCCTGGATTTTGATGACGTTCGTTGACTGATCGACGATGCCCGCACCGAAGCTGGCGCTGACCTCTGTGCGGAAGACCGCGCCGAACGAGCTGTCCTCGAAGGAGATGCCGTCGCCCGGACTGGGCGTGCCGACCGCTCCGGATCCGGTGCGGAAGCCGGTACCCAGAACCTGGCTCTGATCGATGCTCACTTTCGACGTTCCAACGACACGAATTCCGAACTTCAGATTGTTAGTCACCCGGACGTCCACGATCGTGACCTGCGGGTCGCCAACGCAAGCACAACGCCGTCCTCCGGTATAATCTTTGATTTCCAGACAAACGCGGCAGGGCGTGTTCTCGTCGAGAACGTCGTGGTCGAAAACTGCTGGGACTTCTGCCGCTTTGAAGGCGTGAACGGCGACAATATCAATGACTGCCGCCTCTTAAACTTCCGTGTGAGCGGCATCTACAACGAAGGCCTGCGATGCCGATGGGCGGAGAACGTCTGGTTGTCGGAAGGCATGATGAACGCTGGCCTTGGACTTGCGCCGAACGGCCTGATCCGCCTTTCAGACGGCATTCAGGGGCTGCTCGCAACCTCAGTGCAGGTCACCGGCAGCAGTCTCGCGGGGCTGATCACATCGGCCGGCGCTGGTGCGATTTCTCGCGGGAATGACATTCGGTGGTCAAAGTTCCTGAATTGCATCTTCGACGACAGCCAGACAGGCTTGATAGGACGAAACGCGGCGCAATCGCCGATTGCGTCCCCGGTGGCGAACCCGCTAGGATGTGTCCGCGTTTGCCTGAAGGAGAAATCCGCATGCCCGAGACTGCTGCTGCGCGGACGCCAGTGAGGTTCTTCCGGCACAAATTCCCGCTTGCCGACGGCAGCTACACCGCAGGAAAGATCAACGTCGAGCGATGGGTAAGATCATATCGGTTGCCGAGCGGCTTCTTCGAGGGCCGCCGCGTTCTCGATATTGGCGCATGGTCGGGCGGGTTCGGCTTTTACTTTGAGAAGCTCGGCGCCGCCGAAGTCGTTGCCCTTGACGTCATGCCGCCGCAGCAGTCGGGGTTTGAAGAACTGAAATCTATCGTTGGCGCAAGGGCGAGGCTCGTTCCCAAAAGCATCTACGACATCGCTCCAGAAAACGAGGGGACTTTCGACGCGGTTTTCTATCAGGGCGTCTTCTACCACCTGAAACATCCGCTGCTCGCGCTTGAGCGCATTAATGCCGTCATGCCGCTTGGCGGCGTCCTCTTCGGCGGCGGGACCACGTGCGACACGTATTTCAGTTACGACGGACGAGTCATCAATCCAACCGATCTCGCGTTTTGGCCGATGGCCTTCTTCGTTGAGGATGTGTTTCTCGGCGACAGGTCGAACTGGTGGATTCCCAATCGCGCTTGCGTAGCGGCTTGGCTGAAGCGCTCGGGCTTCAAATGCGACTGGATCGAAACTAGAGAAGGTGCGAAGGCGGATGGAGGTCAAAGGTCGATCGTGAGCTTCGTCGCTCGCAAGGTCTCAGTACCGGAACCCGAGTTTCTCTGAGCCACCAGTCGCGCGAGGACCGCAGAGCGCGCCGGGCTCTGAGTCCTTTCCGTTGAATTCAAGCCCGCCCGCTTCGGCGGGCTTTTTGCTGCCCGCGCCTGTGCGTTGCGCCCCTGCCGGCCCGCCCGCACGCTGGCGGGCATGGCTCGCGGCCGGGACGTGATCTGTAGCCACTTCTGACTGCCCACATGCCCGCCCTCTGAGGCGGGTTTTTCATGACCCTGAAGGAGATAGAACGATGCTCCCAGCTCAATATGCCTGGCTCGCCAAGGAGCCCGGCCCGAAGGCGCTGCTCGAGGCGGTGAAGCTTTTGCGGCACGCTGGAAAAACCCGGCACAGCCGACAACCCGGTCATCATTGGGATGGCCGATGAGATCGCCCGGCTGTTTCCGACGAACTACAACACATGGGCGGGCACGTTCTACGACGACGACGGAATTGCGTGGTGTGGACTCTTCCACGCCTATTGCGAGGCGGTGGCCGGGCGCGCGCCGGTCGATAAATATCTCTCGGCCTTGGCCTGGCGAAAATTCGGTATCGGCGTCGACCGCCCGATGCTCGGCGACACGCTGGTCAAGCCGCGCTCCGGCGGCGGTCACGTCACGCGGTATGTGGCGGAGGACGAGACGCACTATCACTGCATCGGCGGCAACCAGTCGGACGCGATCAACATCGTCCGCTATCCGAAGGTCGGGATCGACTGGACGTTCCGGCGCTCGCCTTACACGAAGCAGCCGGCGAACGTACGCGTCGTGAAGGTTGCCGCCGGTGGTGCACCAGCCGCCGGCAGCGAGGCGTAAGTGCTCGCGCGCCTCGACTTCTTCGGAGTTCGAGATTTCATCTACGGCGGCGATCCCGAGTGGGTGCGCCGCCGCTGGTTCATGGTCGTTTGCCTCAGCGTCGGCCTGCTCTGCACCGTTGCCGCGTGTGTTTCGACCTCGCTCGGGCGGTTGCCGCTGCAGGCCACCATCGCCGTGATCGACGGCTACTTCACGGTCATCATGGTTGTGGTTCCCGGCTACCTCAGGCTAGCCGCGTGGGACGACAAAAACAAGAGGGATTCGGAAGCGACCGTGGTGGAAACGACCGTTGAGGCTAGCCCGCTGACCAAGACTACCGAGACGGTCACCACGCCGCCGGTGATGTCGGGAGAACCGGAATGATGGCACTTCTCGCAATGGTCGGCGGGCCGATTGTCGCCTCGCTCGGCGGGCTCTCGGTCATCACTGCCGTTCTGCCGTTCCTGAAGATTTTTCGCCGCTTCAAGGGGCCGATCCTGATCCTCGCCGGGATCATCGCGATCGCTGCGGTGGGGCTCGTTGCCAAACACAAGCACGACGCGGCGATCGAGGACTTGCGCGCGACCGCTAACGAGGTGGGCCGATCGGGCGAGGAGACGAAGTGGCGGCTCGCGGCGGCGAAGCTGGTCGACCGTCACAATCTGGAGCGTGCGCAGGACGAGGCAACACTCCGAACGATTACGCTGGAGCGCAACGATGCGCTTCTGGAGCGCGCGGCGCTGTGGAACGCCTTGCCGACTTCGCTGCGGTTCTTCGTCGTGCTCACGATGCCGGGATGGTTGGTACTCGCCGTGGCGGTGCTCCTCGGCTGGGGTTGGTGGAGCCTGTTGCCCGCCGCCGCTGCCTGTATCGCGATGACGGTGTGGTTCCTGGTCAGCTTTGCGCGGGGCTTCCGATGACATGGGCTTCCGTCATCGCGGCAATCGCTATCTTCGTGATGGGGGCGGCGATGGTCTACCCGCCGCTCGAATGGCTATTCGGGCCAGCGCTCGCCGTCGCGGCGATCTGCCGTCGGGCACCAAATTGCCTGACCCCCAAATGCCGCACCTGTTGCGCGTGCCTAGTTTTTAGGCATCATGCGACCGCGAGCGAATCCGCGAAAGAAAAGCGGCTATCCGGGGAGCAGGGGGCGGGATCAATGATCGACACGGGCGACACGGCGTGGGTGCTCACATCCACGGCGCTGGTGCTTTTCATGACACTGCCGGGGCTGGCGCTTTTCTACGGCGGCCTGGTGCAGTCGAAGAACATCCTTTCGGTGCTGATGCACTGCATCGCGATCGCCTGCCTCGCCTCGGTCCTGTGGTTCGCCGCGGCCTACAGCATTGCCTTCACGCAGGGCACCGGCCTCGCGGGAGGACTGTCAAAGGCGTTCCTGATCGGTGTCGGACGCGATTCCATCGCGCCGAATACCGCTATCC
>CAYTTC010000215.1:0-4177 GCA_964440525.1 uncultured Propylenella sp.
GACGCGATCAAGGATGTCTCCCGTCGAGGCGCGATCGTACTCGATCTTTTCGGCGGCAGCGGCTCGACGCTGATCGCCGCCCATAAGACAGGGCGCCGCGCCTACATCGCCGAACTCGATTCGATCTACTGCGACCGGATCATCCGCCGCTGGCAGGTCTATGCCAAAGACGAAGGCGAACTGATCGCCTGCGGCGTCGAGCGCAAACCTGCTCTCTCCGAAGCAGCATGAAAAAGTCTGATCCAGGTCGCGGAAAAGCCCTCTCGCGGCGGCCGGCCCCTGCCGATTACGAAGTCGGTTACGCGAAACCCCCAATCGAGACCCGGTTCTCGCCCGGAAAGTCGGGCAATCCGCGCGGTCGACCAAAGGGCTCGAAGAACCATAAGAAACTGCCGGCGCTCCACGAGGAGCGGCTGAAGACGATCATTATGGCCGAGGCCTACCGCACGATCACCGTCAACGACGTGAAAGGGCCGGTCACCATACCGATGGCGCAAGCGGTCATCCGGTCGCTTGCAGTCAACGCAGCAAAGGGCGGTCAGCGGGCGCAGCGCCTCTTCGCGGAGCTTGTGGCCTCCGTGGAAACCGCCAACAAGCGCCTCCATGACCAATGGCTGGAGACTGCGATCAGCTACAAGGTGGATTGGGAGCGTGAACTAGAGCGCCGAAATGCTCTTGGCATAGTCGCTCCCGCACCTCTCCCGCATCCTGACGACATCATCATCGACATGAAAACCGGCCTGGTCCGTGTCAAAGGTCCGATGACGAAGGAAGAGAAGGTCGTCTGGGACAGGTTCCGCGAGCGGAAAAAGGAATGCGATGAAACGATTGCAGAGCTGGAGGATCTGCTGAGGAAGGAGCCCGATTATCCCTATCGGGATGCGGTTCTGGAAGACATCGAGCACGAAAAAAGAATCAGGGCGATCATTTCTCGCGCCATACCCGATTGAGGAAGATGACCGGGTGGAAACGAGTTCCGCCAGCCTTCGCAATGTCCGCTTTTGGCGCTTCTCAGAAGTCGTTGCGCGCGACGAGCATGTCCGAGTTCGGGCTCTTAGCGGACATGACGCGGACGGCCACCCACTTCGCATTTTGACCCATTACCGACATCAGAGGAGGTGGTTGAGTGCTCTCTCGCCTGGATTTGATGGATGCACTCGGCGTTGGCAACCGCAACTGGTGCTGTTGACCCAAAGCGGTCGTCGCAAGCCGACCAGACCTGGGCATGCGAACCGCGCCATTCTGACAACGCTGCCTTCCTCGCCATTCACTCCGGCAGGCCAGCTTTTCGCATGCCTTCTGACCATCGATCGAAATCCTCCGATCGCCGGATCGGAAAAAGATCCCTGAGATTGGAAATGCGCAGCTCTGGCGTGATTTGCCGCAGGCGTGCCATTGCTTTCTTTGCTGGAGCGTCGTCTCCGGCGAGCGCGGCGCTGGCCGCGGCCACAAATATGGAGAGGAAGTAGTCGGGTATCCTCTTTTTCGGACGCCTCACTTCAAACTGAGACAGTCCCCACCGTTCGATTCGCTTGTCGCGCTGGCGCGTGATCATTACCCTTGGGCGCCTGTCCGCCTGCTGCTGCGCCACCGCATGCCGACGATCGATTTCGTTCGCGGATTGCTGACGCCGACGGCCATCATCCTGGCCGGCCGTGACACCGTCGTGCCCGCGCACCGCAGCGAGCCTTTGCGACGCGCGATAGCCAATCTGCTGTACGACATGACCATCGAAGGGGCAGGCCATAACGATCTCTATGATCGACCCGCTTTCGGGGAGGCCATGCGTGAGGCGCTCGCCATAGAATCTACCGCCGAGACTGGAGAAAGCCCGGCCGGAGTAGGTGCCGCCGGTAAGCAGGACGGGTGATGAGAGCAGTCGCATTGCTCATCTGGGTCTTGACGTCGGCTGGTTGGCAGCTCCCGGTGCATTGGAGGGGATCCACTGCCATCGGCGGAGCTTGAAATCTTCGAGCCAGGGCGCCTCCTGCGGCAGCAAGAAGGCGCCAGATCTAGTTTCGCGATCTGGGTCTCCAGCCGGGTTCTTTTTATCCACGTGCGGGACGTATGGCTCGAGCTTTTCGATCATGCGGAATTCGCGCAGGAGCTCGCGGTGGCCTGCATGAGTTTGATCGCCATGTCGGCCATGCGGTGCTGCAGGCGCCTGAAAGCTACCGATCGGCACCGCGAACTGCCGCCGCGTCTTGATATATATTCGGCGACGGCGACGATGGCGCGGCCTTTCGTGCGCTCGCGGATACTGGACCCGGCGTTTTCCTGCGGCCATTGCTTCAGGTCGAAGCGCAGCATCAACTTTTCGCGAACCAGCGCGAGCAGCGTTCGGCTGCCGCGCAATTGCCATCTGGTTCACCTTCCTGGCGGGATGACAAATCGAATCCCGACATTTGCCACCGCGCTCTTTCTGCTTCTCCCTTTTCCCGGTTCCACCGGCCTCGCCGAGCCGGTGCTCGACAAGGGAGTGGCCCCGGTCGAGGTCATGAACGAGATCGGCGGCATCGTACGCCGCGAGTTCTTCGATCCGCGGGCGCTCGGCGCCTTCAATGAGGCCGAGAGCCGCTTCAAGGAGCTGGCCGCCGGCGGCCGCCTGGCCGAGGCGAGCAGCGGATGGCTGGAGACCCTGAACGCTACTCATACCGGACGTTTCACGCCCGACCAGATCGACTACTACGAGCTGGCCGAAGTCTTCCATCGCACGATCCGGAACCGGAACGAGCTGTTCCCGCCGGAAGGCGTTGTGACCTATCCCGGGATCGGAATGGTGCCGCGGACGATCGAGGGCGGGCTCTTCGTCGCCTATGTGTATGACGGCGGGCCGGCCGCACGCTCCGGCGTCAAGGTAGGCGACGAAATCGTAAGCGTAGATGGCGATCCCTATGCGCCCATCGCATCGTTCCAGGGCAAGGTGGGCCAGGTGGTGAATCTACAGGTCCGGCGCGCTGCGGAGGCTGCGTCGCTCGCCATCGCCGTTCCGGTCGAGAGGCTGCAGCCGCGCGATGTCTTCCTCGATGCGATCCGTTCGAGTGCCCGGATCGTCGAGAAGGACGGGCGGCGGATCGGCTATCTGCGACTTTGGGCCTTTGCCTTTTCCGGGGTGGAGGACTTGGTCATGGAACTCCTCGCGTCGGAGCCTTTGAGCCGGGCGGAGGGCCTTGTGCTGGACATGCGCGGACGCTGGGGCGGGGCGCCTGCCGATGCCGCCGACATCTTCGTTGGGAGGTCTCCACTCGTCGAACTGACCGATCGGGACGGTGACGAGCACGTCGCCAACGCCCGCTGGGACAGGCCGCTTGTCGGAATCATTGACGAGGGGTCCCGCAGCGGCATGGAGATCCTGGCGCATGGGCTTAAGCAAGCCGGCGTGCCTCTCGTCGGCACCAGGACGGCCGGCGCGGTTGTGGCCGGGCGGGCTTTCAGGCTGCGTGACAACAGTTTGCTCGAGGTCGCCGTGCTTGACGTTCACGTCGACGGCGCGCGCCTGGAAGGGAAGGGGGTTCCGCCCGACGTGGAGGTGCCCTTCGATATTCGCCATGCGGCCGGCGCCGACCCGCAGCTCGATCGCGCCCTGGAGGAGATGAGCGGGATTCTGGCCGGGCCGAGCAACTGAGCGGGCCGGGAGCGGGTCGTGAACGGCGCGGAGCGCGGTTTAAGAACAGCCCGGCTCACCGGCGCCTGCGGAACGGGGGCTCGCAACTAGTGAGAGTCGAGCACGTTCACATACATGCTCTTTCAAGTCATGAACAATTGCTAATATGCCCCGGCCAACAATCCAGTGCAGAGCACTGCCTCAAATTTAGTCTTGCTGGCTTTCGCGAAGCGGTCACTTTCGTATGTGGAGGGTCGACCAATGGTTCTGAGCAGTAGGTCACTAAGCGCAAGGCCGCACTCGCCGACAAGGTCGCCGATTTGAGCCATGAGGTGGGGCGGACGACGACGCCGACCGTCATCACGATGGTGGCCGACCAAGCAGCTCTCGACAAGCAATACGAAGCCTTCCTCGCTCACTGGCGCTCGCTCCCGATCGCGCAGGCCAGCTTCGATCGGGTCAAACCAGTCGTCGAAGAGATAACCCGCCGTCTCGGCCTCAGGCCGAACGGCAGCGGGCTTCGTGGTAGTGCTCGTCATGGCGTGGTCTCCTGTCCGGCGCGTCAACGCTGGA
>CAYTTC010000216.1:0-4114 GCA_964440525.1 uncultured Propylenella sp.
AGGGGATCGGCGCCGGCTTCGTGCCGCCCATCCTCGACACGTCGATCTATGACGAGGTGGTGACGGTGACGAGCGAGGAGGCGCTGACCTACGCGCGGCTCGCGGCGCGGCTCGAGGGCATTCCGGTCGGCATCTCCTCGGGCGGCGCGATCGCGGCGGCGCTCAAGGTCGGCCGAAAACCGCAATGGGCGGGGAAGAATATCGTCATCATCATCCCGTCGTTCGCCGAGCGCTATCTCTCGACGGCGCTGTTCGAGGGACTCGATACGTAACATTCAGGCCAATGCGTCGCGGACTAGAACCGATAGCCGAGCCCGACATAGGCCACATGCGCCTCCTGCTCGACGCTGAAGCCGACGCTGTCGATTGGCGCGTCCTCGAAGAGTATGAACGACTCACTCCCGTAGTCGGAATAGCGGTATTCGCCACGCACGGTCCAATGCGACGCAAACATCCATTCCGCACCGCCGCCAATCGTCCAACCCGCGTACGTCCCGGAATCTGAATCGGTATTCGGCTGCATACACCAGCCGACCGGGAAGGCTCCTTCGCAGCTCGCGCCGACCTCCTGGTGGAGCAAAGCTATTCCGCCGGTCGAATAGGCAAGCAGGCTCGGCGTCAGCAGGAACCCGACGCGCGCCCGCACGCTGGCATCCCACTCGCTCTCGACTTTTGCAGTATCGAAACCCACCCCAAAATCCGTTGACCAGGTGCCCGGAATTCCAGTGCGGGTCTGCCTGTTATCGGCCCAGCCACCGTCCGCTTCGATGCCGAGGACCCAATTCGAGATCTGCCAATCAAAGCCGAGATAGCCGCTGAGCCGGAACGCGCCGTCGTCAAAACCAGCCGGATTGTCGTTGCCGATTCGCGTTGCGCCGCCGAAGAAGTCGTTCGGACACCCGGCCGGAAGAGCGGCCAGCGCAAGGCAGCCGGTCGTCCATTCGGCGTCCGTCGAGCGGCCGCCGAGCCCGAGGCCTACGTAAAATCCCGTCCAGTCTTCCGCCAAAGCGGTTGGTGGAACCGCACCCTCGTCCGCTCCCGGCGAGGCGAAATCAGCCGCGGACGCGGACACTGGCGCGGCGAGCGCCACGGCGGTGCAAAGGAAGACTCGTTGCGCGAGGCAGCGAAGTCGAACGTGCATATCGCCAGCGGTCATCGTGCGGTTCCTATTGAGAGCACAATGCGTGGGCCGTCGCCTGCGCCGTAGCCGATCCCGAGATGGCCGCTGTCACGACACCCACAACGGTCCACACCGTCGTGCTGCTCGGATAAGACTCGATGATCGCGACCTTTCTGGCATTGCCCGCGCCTGTGGTGACCAGCCTTCCGCCGCCGCCCAGGAGAACCTTTCCAGCGGCGCATGTCGCGGTGTCCGTGAACGTCACGCCTGCGGCCGGATTGATTGCGGTTGCGGTTCCGGCGCCGTCCTGAACGAGCGTCGAGCCGCTCGGGCCAGTTGGGCCGGTCGCGCCGGTTGGGCCGGTCGCGCCCTGCGGACCTTGGGGGCCTGTAGCGCCTGCCGGGCCAGTGGCTCCTGCCGGACCCTGCGTGCCTGCGGGCCCTGTAGCCCCCTGCAGGCCCTGCGGTCCCGCCGGACCCTGTGCGCCATCCGCCCCGTCTGTGCCGGGAAGTCCCTGAGGACCTGCCGGGCCGGGATCGCCTTGCGGTCCCTGCGCGCCATTCGTACCCGGATCACCCTGCGGACCTTGTGGCCCCGCCGGACCCTGCGCGCCGTCCGCGCCGGGAAGCCCTTGCGGACCCGCCGGGCCAACTGCGCCGTCTGCACCTGGAAGTCCCTGCGGACCTTGCGGTCCCGCCGGACCTGCCGGACCTTGCGCGCCATCCGCTCCGTCCGCGCCGGCAAGCCCCTGCGGACCTGCAGGACCGTGTGCACCGCTGAGCCCCTTCGGTCCTAAAAGCCCCCGTGGGCCCGCCGCGCCCCGCGCGGCGAACAATTGCCAGTCTGGGGAATTCACCGCCGGCCGCCTGTTCTTGCTCGACCGAACCGCCCGCCACGTCGTACCGCCGTCGAGGACAAGATCGTTCGAGGCGTATTGCCCCGTGGGGACCCACGCGCCACGCGGCACAACGCCCTGCGGGCCGCAGTCGCCGATCAACACCGCAAGCGTGCCGGTCTGCGTCGCGAGCGTCACATGGCAGTTCGGCGTACGGTAATTGACATCGAACCGGAACAGACCCTGGGCATCGGATTTCGCGCGCAACGGCGTCCCTGAGATGGCGACGTCCACTCCGGGGCGGCTCGTAGTTCCGACAATGACGAGGCGTCCCGCGGCAATCGCGGCGACCTTGACCGCAACGCCCGGGGCTTGCGCCTGCGCGACGATGGCCGGCGAGCTTGGCGCTTCGGTGTTCGCCGCGGCCAATGAAAAAGAGGCGAAGAGCCCCAATGCGGGTGGTAGCGCGAGAACACGAAAAGCAAGCTTCATCGAAGTATCCCCCCAAAGAAATTCTTGTCAGCCGGGCGCGTCCTTTCAAGCAATTGAATTGCTACCTGCCCGTTGCATCAATATTGATCGGCTAATTGTTCGAAATATCCTAATATTGATTCGAGATAATTATTAACCATACCAAAGCATTACTTGTACTTTACTCACCTTCTAGTGGTGACATTCTGCGCCTTCTGGTAGTTGCGTTCTTCGCCCTCAACCCGGCCGCCGAGCCCGTCCGATAGCGCGCGACCTCAAGCAGGGACTTCGACTTCAGGAAGCCTTTGCCGACCGGCATCGAACCCTATCCGAGGAAAGACTCGAGACGAGCCGGCGTCTGTGGCCGTCTGACGCTTGGAGGCATCCGGCCGTTAGGCTATGCGTCCGGGGCCTGACGCGGGTTTCCGCCCCGTTGCCTTCGCGCTCTCTGAAAACCTATGCCTCTCTTCGAGCTTGCCGCTCTCGGCGCCGCCGCCTGCTGGGCGTTGACCGGATTGATCTCTGCCGGGCCGGCGCAGCATCTCGGCGCGATCGGGTTCAACCGTGCGCGGATGTGCATGGTGTTCGCCATGCTTGCGCTCTTTGTCCTCGTCACCGGCCGGTGGACGACGATCGACCGCGCCGAGGCGCTCCCCCTTGCTCTTTCCGGCTTTGTCGGAATTTTCGTCGGTGACAACGCGCTGTTCCTGACGCTGAACCGGCTTGGGCCGCGTCGGACCGGGATCCTGTTTGCGATGAATGCACCGCTTTCGGTGCTGCTCGGCTGGATCTTTCTCAGCGAGGACCTGTCGTCGCGGGCATTTACGGGAATCCTCACGACATTTGCCGGCGTGGTACTCGCCATCGCCTTCGGTAAGCGGCGCTCGCAGCTGCATCATTGGGAAAGCGTCAAGGGGCCCCTTTGGGTTGGGTTGAGTCTCGGTTTCACTGCCGCGCTGGCGCAGTCCCTCGGTTCGCTGATCGCGCGGCCGGTGATGGCGGCGGGCGCCGATCCGGTGGCCGCGTCCACCCTGCGGATCGGGGTCGCGGCGCTCGGGCTGGTCCTGCTGACGCAATTGCCGATCAAAGCCTTCCGCCCGGCCAACCCGCTTACCCTGAGCGTTGCGGCGACGGTAGCGCTTTCCGGCTTTCTCGCGCTGGCGATCGGAATGACGCTGCTTCTGTTCGCCTTGTCGGGCGGCGAGGTCGGTATCGTTTCAACCCTATCGGCGACGACCCCCGCTATTCTCCTACCGCTCCTCTGGTTCCGCACCAAAGAATTGCCGGCGCTCGGCGCTTGGGTAGGTGCCTTCCTGGTGATCGCCGGCACCGCCCTCATCTTCTCGGCCTGACGCTAATCGGCGCCAGCGCACAATTAAACGGCCGCCCCGTCTTGCACTTGTATCGGCAGATGTCGGCGATAACGCAGATCGGGCATTTCGGTTTTCGCGCGACGCAGACATAGCGGCCGTGCAGGATCAGCCAGTGATGCGCATGGAGCTTGAAGCGCTCCGGCACCACGCGCTCCAGCAGATCCGCCACCGCATCGGCGTCAGGGCCGGGCGCCAGGCCCGTCCGGTTGGAGACGCGAAAAATATGTGTGTCGACGGCGATAACCGGCTCCTTGAAGGCGATATTCAGAACCACGTTCGCCGTCTTGCGGCCGACGCCCGGCAGCCGCTCCAGCG
>CAYTTC010000217.1:0-4112 GCA_964440525.1 uncultured Propylenella sp.
CGCCTCCATCGGCATGTCGCCGATCTCGTCGAGAAAGAGCGTGCCGCCTTCCGCCTGCTCGAAACGCCCCGCCGAGCGCGCCTGCGCGCCGGTGAAGGCTCCCCGCTCATGGCCGAAAAGCTCCGATTCGATCAGCTCGCGCGGGATCGCCGCCATGTTGACCGCTACGAAGGGGCCATTGTGGCGCTTGCCGTAGTCGTGAAGCGCGCGGGCGACGAGCTCCTTGCCGGTGCCGGACTCGCCCGAGATCATGACGGTCAGATCCGTCTGCATCAGGCGGGCGAGCATGCGGTAGATGTCCTGCATGGCGGGCGAGCGGCCGACGAGCGGAATCGAATCCCCCGCCTCCTCCTCCACCGCGGCGCGCTTGGCGCCGCGCGGCTCGGCGAGCGCGCGACCGACAATGGCGGTCAGCTCTTTCAGGTCGAAGGGTTTTGGCAGGTATTCGTAGGCGCCCTTCTCGGAGGCGCGGATCGCCGTCATGAAGGTGTTCTGCGCGCTCATCACCACGATCGGCAGATCGGGCCGCGTGCGCTTGATGCGGGGAATGAGGTCGAAGGCATTGCCGTCGGGCATGACAACGTCGGTGATGACGACATCGCCCTCGCCTTCCGCGATCCAGCGCCACAGCGTGGCGGCGTTGGAGGTGAGCCGTACCGTATAGCCGGAGCGCGAGAGGGCCTGGTTCAGCACGGTGCGGATGGCGGCGTCGTCATCGGCGACGAGGATTGTTCCGGAGGTCATTTCACTTCCTCAACGTCCTCGTCGGGCACGCCGCCCGTATGGGCCGGCATCAGAATTCGGAAAGCGGTCCGGCGCGGCTGCGACTCGCATTCGATGACACCGCCATGGTCGCCGATGATCTTGGCGACCAGCGCCAGGCCGAGGCCGGTGCCATTCGTCTTCGAAGTGACAAATGGATCGAAGAGATAGGGAAGCATGTCCTCCGGCACGCCCGGGCCGTTGTCGATCACCGAAAACTCGAGCGGGAGGCTTACCCGGCTGCGGCTACCGGGCATGGCGAGGCGAATGCCGGGCCGGTAGGCGGTTCGGAATACGATTTCCGGATCGTTCGTGCTTTCAAGAGCTTCGGCGGCATTCTTAACCAGGTTAAGGAAGATCTGGATCAGCTGATCCCGATTGGCGTGCACTGGCGGAAGCGAAGGATCGTACTCCTCCACGATACGAATATTCCTGGCAAAGCCATTGCGGGCGATCACTTTGACCCGCTCCAGGATCGAGTGGATGTTGACCGCCTGCCGCTCCGTCGGACGCTCGTCGGCGAAGATCTCCATGCGGTCCACCAGCCCAACGATACGGTCGGCCTCGTCGCAGATCAGGCGGGTGAGCGCGCGGTCGTTCTCGTTGGCGTCAGCTTCAAGAAGCTGCGCCGCGCCACGGATGCCGGAGAGCGGGTTCTTGATCTCGTGGGCGAGCATGGAGGCAAGTCCGGTGACCGTGCGCGCCGCGCCGCGGTGGGTGAGTTGGCGGTCGATCTTTTCCGTCACCGAGCGGGGGAGAAGCATGATGGCCACGTGTCCCGGCCGCTCGGCGACGGGCGAGGCGTAGATGTCGACGATCCGCTCGAGCCCGAGCCGGGGCGAGCTTATGTCGACCCGGTACTCGGTGACCGGCGCGCCGCCATCCCGGACCTGATCGATCAGGCTGAAGACCGGACTACCGAAGGGAATGAAGTGGCTTAGCTCGTAGCGTGCGAGGACGGCATTTGAATTCTGGAGAAAGACCTCCGCTGCCTGGTTCGCGCCTGCGATGCGGCCTTCAGGTGCGATCATCACGACAGGATGCGGCAGCGCGTTGAGCACAGCGTTGGCGAGGCCCGCAAATGGCGATTGGACCGACGTGTTCATGCCGCAGCCGCCTCGGCAGGGGCGTCGAAGGCGGCGATCAGAAGCCGCCTGACGAGGCGCGGATCGTCGCTTTGCATCAGGGTGCCGCGGAGCGCCGCTGCTACCGGCGTCTGCAGGCGATCAAGGTACCAGCCGAGATGCTTGCGCGCGATGCGGATGCCTTTCCCGACGCCGTAGTGCGCGAGGATCATCTCGTAGTGCTCGAGCACGAGGTCGCACAGCGCTTCGCCCACCGGCGCCACCGAAGGTGTGCGCCCGGCGAGCAAGGCGCCCGTCTGTCCGACGACCCACGGCTGGCCGCAGGCGCCGCGGCCGATCATGACCGCGTCGGCGCCGGAGGCCGCCAGCATCGACGCGGCATCCTCCGGCCGGCTCAGATCGCCGTTGGCGACAACCGGTATCGCGACGCTCTCCTTGACGGAGCGAATGGCGGCCCAGTCGGCCGTGCCGTTGTAGAACTGGCAGCGAGTGCGGCCGTGGACGGTTACGAGCTGGATGCCCGCCGCCGCCGCCCTCTCGGCGATTGCCGCAGCGTTCAGGCTTTCATGGTCCCAGCCGAGCCGCATCTTCAGCGTAACGGGCACGGTCGCCGCCCTAACCGTTGCCTCGACGATCCTGATCGCAAGATCGGCCTCCCGCATCAGCGCAGAGCCGGCGTAGCCGTTGGTGACGCGCTTGGCCGGACACCCCATGTTGATGTCGATGATGTGGGCGCCGGCCGCCTCGGCGATGCGGACGCCTTCGGCGAAGGTTGCGGGCTCACGCCCGACAAGCTGCACGACATGGATGTCGAGCCCCTCGCCTTCAGCCCTGAGCCGCGCTTCCTCCGAGCCGAGGAGCGCGCTTTCGCAGGCGACCATTTCCGACACGACCAAGCCCGCGCCGAAACGGCTGGCGAGGCGACGGAAGGGCAGATCGGTGACGCCGGACATGGGGGCGAGGAAGGCGCGGCATTGAACTGCAACGGCCCCGACCTTCAAGACATGCGCCCCGCAGCTTTCGGAATTGCTCAAAAATTCATCACCTTCAATCTTGCCTCAATACTAGTCAAACGCTAGGCGGACGCAAGGGGCGACGGCCGCAAAGCACCTGTGTTAAGAGCGCGCACCTCATCGTCGCGGAAGTGCATGCCGAAATCCTCCCATACGCGCTCATGCACGGTCGCCGGGCTCGTCGTTGCGGCCGGACGTGGCAGTCGCGCGGGCCGGGACATGCCGAAGCAGTACGCGATGCTCGGTGGCAAGACCGTGCTCCGCCGCACGCTCGAAGCGCTTTTGTCGCATGAGGCTATCGACAATTTGCTGGTGGTGATCGGCGACGGCGACGACGCCCTCTACGAAGAAGCCGTTCGCGGCCTGCCAAAACTGTTGCCGCCGGTCGCAGGCGGCGCTACCCGCCAGCAATCGGTGAGGAACGGACTCGAGGCGCTGGCATCACGGGCGCCAAATATCGTCCTCGTGCATGATGCGGCCCGGCCCTTCGTGACGCCCGCAACCATCGGCCGGGTGATCGATGCTTGCGACGAGACACATGGGGCGATTCCTGTCCTTCTCATCACCGAGACGGTCAAGCGGGTCGAGGCGCGCGCCGTCACCGCGACGGTGCCGCGCGAGTCGCTCGCCACCGCGCAGACGCCGCAGGGCTTTCCATTCCAGCCCCTCCTCGCGGCGCATCGCCAAGCAGCGGATGCTGGCCGCGACGATCTGACGGACGACGCGGCGGTCGCCGCGCTTGCCGGTCTGACAGTGCGGGCGGTTGAAGGCGCTCGCGGCAACATGAAGCTCACCAACCCGGCGGATTTCGCCGCGGCGGAAGGCATGCTCGCAATGGCGATGGAGACACGCACCGGACAGGGCTTCGACGTGCATGCCTTCGGACCCGGTCGTTCGGTCTGGCTCTGCGGCATGGAGATCCCTCACGACCAGGGCCTGGTCGGGCATTCGGACGCCGACGTTGGGCTGCACGCGCTGACGGATGCGCTGCTCGGCGCCATCGGCGATGGCGACATCGGAGAGCACTTTCCTCCCTCCGACCCGAAATGGAAGGGCGCCTCGTCCGACCGTTTTCTCGCGGACGCCGTGCGGCGCGTCAGCGCAAAAGGCGGACGGATCGTCAATCTCGACGTGACGCTTGTCTGCGAGGGCCCCAAGATCGCGCCGCACCGCGACGCCATGCGCGCACGTATTGCCGGCATCGCCGGGATCGACGCCGGCCGCGTCGGCGTGAAGGCGACGACCAGCGAGA
>CAYTTC010000218.1:0-4111 GCA_964440525.1 uncultured Propylenella sp.
AAGACCGCTCCTTCGCTGGGACAGAGGAGCGGGCGCTAGGAAGATGCAATGCGGAGCATCGCGTTCCGGAATTGCTGTGGCTGATGGACCTCCGCGTCAGGATCATACTGGCGAGACTATCGCGCCTGCCGAAGGTCTCAAGGTTCGGCTTCAAGAAGCCTACCCACGCCTCAAGATAGTTGCTTCAGGTCAGAGGATAAAATGAGATTTAGGCTGTTCGCGTCCGGATCGGTCTATGGTTGGCCCTGAGGCCGACAGCCCGGCCGATTGATCTGCATCAAAGCCACGTCTGTGCTGCCGCCTTAACTGATTAGACGATAGGCGTCGATTCGGTTATCGCAGCTGCGGGTTTGCGCAGCGTCAACGCATATCTCGCCGCTACAGGCGGACACACAGTGAAACTCACGTTGGGAGGCAACATCCTATGCAAATCCCAAATTCGACCCTGGTCTTGGTGGCCGACGGCCGGAGGGCGCTCATCCTGCGCAACCGCGGAGACGCGAAGTTCCCGAACCTGCAGCTGGAGACGACGATTGAAAGCGAGCGCAATCCATCTTCCCATGAACAGGGCAACGACCGACCCGGGCGTGTCCACAGCAACAGCAGCGTCGGAACCCGTCGTAGCGCAGTTGAGACGACCGACTTGCACGAACGGTCCGAAGTCGAATTTGCAGGCAGGGTTGCAGCGGCGGTAGCGGAACGGCAGTTGGAGAGTTCGGGCGATCCTCTGATCATCGTGGCGCCTCCGCGCTTCCTCGCGAAGCTGCGGCAGGATATCCCAAAGGCCGTCTCGAAAAGCATTCTGGCCGAGCTAGACAAGGATTTGACGAAACATTCCGTCATCGAGATCGAGGCACTACTGGCGGCTACCTAGCTGACAGCTTGCGGGCGATTTGGGAATGCCGCCGGTCTCGCGCATTCAGAGCAAGGCTCGCTTTGGAACTCTCTAGATCCCCGGCCTGTTGCATGGGGTCTGATGGCCGCCGTCATCGCGGTCTATATCCCTTTCTCGATCGCGTCAGTCGGTGCCGTCAAAGCCCCCGGCGCCCCAGTCGCGGCTCGAGCAAAATTAGTAACTAGTTCGACTACATTCGCCGCCGTGCCGGGAGCAACAATAGACGGCCCGACTGGCGGCGAATTAATTCGAATGGAGCGGACAGGTGGACCATCGCCCTTGTCCACTGGGGCTATCCTATCAAAGCTCAATATCCCCGATGCAACGCCGCACGATTTCTGGCGCACGGGCTCAACCAGTCGTTTGGCACTTTGCGTCAAGCCAAATCCATACCCCTATGGGGTTTATGTCGATCGCAAACGCAGGGCATGAGGATCATGAGCGAGCGTAAGCACCACAATCAACCCGCCGTGAACCCGACTCGCCTCGAAACCGAGGATGCCGCCTGCCACCGCGGGCATCACAGCCACGCGGCTGGGATTCGAAGCTCATGCCAACGGAGCGTTTGAGCAATGGGCTCATTCCCTCACAGCCATGAGGTATTTCGCTAGTGTCCTGCCCCAGAAATTCGATACGAATTTCTGGGGGCAAAGCAGGCCAATTAATTCAATAACCTATTGATCCGTTTGCACCGAAATCCGGGTCACGAATTTCGGCGTCGGACTGCCAGGGCAGCGATGCCCAGGACGGCCACAACGACCACGAGCACGCCGATCCCTCCGAATCCACCCATTCCCCAACCCATTCCTTCAAAACCGCTCATCGTGTCTCTCCCTACGCTGGGGCCGCGCCAAACAACCCGAGTGGCCCATCTCCGGGCGTTCCTCGATTGCGCGTTGACCGTGCACAAAGTGTGCGTCGCCGCTGGGTAGGGCCGGCCGGAGCGGGCCCACCCTGCCGCAGCTTACGATGCTCAATCTATGAGTGCGCCCATCTTCTGCTGTAGGCCCTCCTTAAAAATATCGGGCTGCTCCTCGCCTTCGACGACGAGCTTGCCGATGAGGCCGCGCGCCGCGCGAGAGAGGGCGTGGTCGACGAGGATGTATTCGCCAGGTACCTCGACCTTGAATTCGACCGCCGCCGCGCCGCCGGGGGGAACGGTGATCGTCTGGACGTTGGTGAGCGGCTGGGCCGTCAGCGAGGCGAGGTTGTAGGCCTTGTCAAAGATTTCGCCGATGACGTGGAAGCTCGACGTCTTGTTGGGGCCGCCCACGCCGAAATAAATCCTCACCGTCTCTCCCACCTTGGCGTGCAGCGCGTGGTTCTCTGTCAGCGCGTTGGCCGCGCCGTTGAAGACATAATACTCCGGCTGCTCGTTCATCAGCTTGTCGTAGCTCTCGGTGAGCTCGCCTTCTGTGCCGAACGCCTCTTCCGTGTAGATCTCGCCCTGCATCACATAGAACTCGTGGTCGACCTGCGGCAGTCCGCCTTCCGGCTCCACCAGGATCAGCCCGTACATGCCGTTGGCGATATGCTGAGCGGCCATCGGGATGGCGCAGTGATAGACATAGAGGCCGGAGTTCAGCGCCTTGAAGGTGAAACCGGGGGATTGTGTGCCCGGATCGGCTATTGTTGCGTGGCCGCCGCCGTGCAGGCCAGTCACCGCATGAAAGTCGACATTGTGCGGCATCCAGCTGTCTTCGCGATTCTTCAGCCCGACTTCGACGGTGTCGCCGACGCGCACTCGCACAAACGGGCCTGGCACTTTGCCGCCGAAAGTCCAGTAACGATAGGTAGTTCCGTCGGCGAGATTGCCGACCACTTCCACCGTTTCCAGATCGACGCGCACCGTTTCGGGGCCGCGCTCGCCGATGGGGACAGGAAGATCGGTCGGCGCCCGCACGATATCGGCGGCGGCCACCGCTCCCTCTTCGGCCAAAGCCACCGGCGTTGAGAAAGCGCCCGCGACGAGCGCAGCCACCGCGGCAGCATTGAGAAGCATGGTCCTGGTATTCATTGGCGGTATCCTTTCGATCTTTGCTGCTCTGGTACAGCCTTATATGATGATAAGATCGACGGGCGCGGCGTTTCTTTGATCTGGCGCAACTAAACCTCAACTCCGTCTCCGTAAGATTACGTAGCGTCGGCGCGCGAAAACTGTCGGGCGCCCGCGCTCCGGAGGGCGGAGCTTTCCTCGTTCGCGCCGAACGTGCGCCGATCACGCCGACGAATCCTAGCCGCCATTTTACCTTCCCTGCCTGTCCTAAAAGTGCGGGTCGCCTGCAATGCGAGGAGAGTGACGGTGCCTATTCGGCGCCGGCAATCGCATTGACTTGAATCAATGCGACTTCTTGCTTTGAGCTGCATCCGTGCGCTGCAAACAGGAGCACGACGTTGGAGTGGGCCTCGAGAGGCCCACTCCAACGTGCGCGCCAAAGATGACGACAGAAGTCATCACCGTCCATCCAGACGCGACGGTCACAGGTGGCTCAAATTCTCCTTCGACGCAGGTACCGCTTCGAGCGGATGATCGATCTTACCGGCATGGGCGGCGGTCCATGGGCCGGACGCTTTCAGCGTCAGCCGATTGCCACTGAGCGCGCTCGTCAGTTGCGGGCCGGAAGTCATGCGCGGGGCTACGGACAAACGATCAATGTGACAGAAGTACCGGACGCTCTGACTTGGTCAGCAGGTGACGTGTGACGCCACCGAACATCCATTCGCCGAGCCGGCTGTGTCCATACGCTCCCGCGACGATCAGGTCGGCCTTGAAACCGCGTGCGAGCGACTCGATGTCGTCTGCAGCGTCTCCCTTTGAGACAACCGTCGAGGCTGACGCTTTGACGCCGTGCAACGCAAGCCAGGCGACGACGTCGCCGACGCGTGCTTCTGCGGCGGCCTTGTCTCCATCCCATTCAAAAGCTTCGACGATTCTAACCTCCGACGCCATTGCGACGATGGGTAGGGCGTCGTGCACCGCGCGGCGGGCTTCGCGGACATCCTTCCAGGCAACCAGAACCTTGCTTGCGAACTGCCGGGGCATCCGTTCCGGTAGGATCAACACGGGCCGTCCCGCCTTCAGGACCAGCGCGCCGGCGTCGGCGCTGCCCATCGGCTCGGGCGAACAGCGTCCAAACGAAACGATGAGGTCGGCGGCGCGAGCCTCGCGCATGACGAAATCGATCGGCCAGCCGATCGCAGAACGCCACTCGGTCT
>CAYTTC010000219.1:0-4107 GCA_964440525.1 uncultured Propylenella sp.
AGATTCTGCGAGTGCTTCTCACCTTTCACCTGATCGGTTTCGCCTGGATCTTCTTCCGCGCCGAGAGCATCGCGGACGCCGTGGCGATCATTCGTAAGATCGGCGGATTCCTCCCCGAACTTCCGGCTCTCGTCGCGCGCTATCCGTTCACTTACGAGCACGCTTTCGGCGCCGCGCTGATATTGCTCTTGATGACCATCGAAATCGTAGACGAGCGCAGGCCGCTATGGGCCCGGCTCGCGGCTGCGCCGGTCACGATGCGCTGGAGTGTCTACTACGCGGGTATCTTCGGTCTCCTGCTCCTCGGCCGCTGGCAGGCGCAGCAATTCATCTACATGCAGTTCTGAGGCGCACATGGCCCAGACAGCGACAATCGAGCAGCACCCCACCCGAAGAACCGGCCTCGTCAGGTCGGCCGTCCTGTTTGTGGCCATCGGGGCGCTTCTCTATTTTGGCGTCTATGCCTTCAGCGAGCGGCTGCTCTATAGGACAGGCGACAGCAATCCCTTCTTCAAGATTGAGACCTCGGAAACGCGCGACTTCGACTGGGTCATCCTCGGCGCGTCACATGCAATGCCGCTCGACTTCGCCGACTTCAACGCCGTCATGGAGCGTGACACCGGGCTCAAGATCCTGAACCTCGCAGGCCCAGGGACGGGACCGCTCTACAACAGCTTCGTACTCGAGCACTTCATTCGCGAGCATAAGACTCGCAATGTGCTCTATGTGCTCGATTCTTTCGCCTTCTATGACCGAAGCTGGAACGAGGACCGCTTCTCCGATGCAAAGCTCCTCAGTCGCACGCCATTCGATCCGGCCCTCGCCCAAGAATTCGTCCGCTACACGCTGACCGGTGGCGTCGATCCGCGCGCGCTGCTCGACTACGTGTCCGGCTTTTCGAAGATCAACAACCGTGATCGTTTCAAGCAAGATATCTGGGAGGGTGAAGCACAGTTCGACCGGTCCTATCGGCCCTCCTCGGCCGCCGACGCGAAGCGCATCGCCTATCTCTATCCAAGGCCTTCGCCGGATCCGAAGGCACTGGCGTATTACCTTGGGATTCTCGACCGGATTCTGACTCTGACCTCCGAGAACGGCGCCGCAGTGACGGTGATTAAGCCTCCGGTGCCGCCTCAGTTCTACCGAAAACTCCCGAACGAGGCCGTATTCGACGCGGCTGTCTCAGGCCTGTTGGCGCGGAGAGGCGTGACCTTCTATGATTATTCTCAGGCGATCCCCGAGCCACGCCTCTATTTCGATACCGATCATTTGAATCACGATGGACTCGAGCAGTTCTTCGCGCAGTACCTGAAGCCGGTCCTCTGGGCAGCGCGGCCTTCAACAAGCTGAATGATTGTGCGGCGGGTGGCGCAACCATCCTCCGTTGACCTACGTCAAAGAGGTCATCTTGGCGAGGTGCTTTGCTGCCTTAAGAATCCAGGACTGCCATTGCAATTACGCCTTCAATCGTGCTTGGCATAGTAACGTTCGTCGCAAGCTCAATTCTCTCTTCGAGCAATGGCTTCGAGCAATCTCGTGCGGGTGCCAAGGCTAGCACAAAAGGTGACTTGCAAGTATCAGCCCCGCATGCGGTCCCGGTGCCCCCTCTAACAGCGCTATCTGCGATGCGGTCGAACGACCTGCTTCCTTCGTCGAGGAGAAGGCACCCGGTATCTCGATTCACGCCCGCGTTCTGGTCGCATGCGGCACCGAGAACTCGCAAATCGCGCATCTGGCATCCGCAAGTATCGCTGCGCCGTCGTAGACTCCCTAAATTCGCATGCGAGCGTGCCTCAACCGAACGCAACGTCGAGGAACATCATCAGGATCAAGCCGGCGGCGAGACCCGCGGTAGCCTGTTTCTGAAACCCGCGGCTGTGAGTCTCAGGAATGATCTCGTGGCTGATCACGTAAATCATCGCTCCGGCCGCGAATGTCAGCGCCCAGGGCAAAAGCACCCGGAAGAAGGTGACCGCGCTGACGCCCAGGAGACCGCCGATCGGCTCCACGAGGGCTGTTGCGCCTGCGATCAGGAACGCTCGCGCTCTCGAGTTCCCTTCAGCAACAAGGGCAAGGGCGACCGCCAGTCCTTCGGGCGCATTCTGAAGCCCTATTCCGATGGCCAGCGTGGTTCCGTTTGACACATCGCCGGCCCCGAAGCCGACGCCGACCGCCATGCCCTCCGGAAAATTGTGGATGGTGATCGCGGCAACGAAGAGCCAGGCCTTGCTGATTGCCCTTCCTTGCGGACCCTGCTTTCCCTGCACGAAATGCTGATGCGGGATCAGTTCGTTGGCCGCTGCGATGGCTACCGCTCCGAAAAGGACGCCGGCAGAGGCGATCGCCGCCGGAATGAGCCGGCCGCTGTGCATCTCTGCGGCCCTCTCGATAGCTGGAATGATCAGCGAGAAGAACGAGGCCGCCAACATTACGCCCGCGGCGAATCCAAGGAGCGTGTCCTCCGCGCGATTGGATATCGCGCGCCCGAAAAGGGCTGGGATCGCCCCCACCACGGTCATGAAGCCGGCCGCGAGGCTAGCCAGGCTGCCAAGGAGAATGATGTTCACGGCCGATAGCTCTCCGAACGCGGGCGCATCGGGCCGCGCATCCCGCCGAGGCGACGCTACATTTCCGATTGCGGAGCACGCTCCCTCGCGGGTTCGGCGATTTCCGTCATGGTCGCTTCCGTCAAGAGGAGGACGCTGGCCACGGAAACTGCATTCTCCAAAGCAACCCGGACCACCTTGGTCGGATCGATGATGCCCGCCTCCACGAGATCAACGTACTCCTTGCGGCCAGCGTCAAAGCCATAGCTGCCCGTGCCCTCCAACATGCGGGCGACCACCACTCCTCCGTCCACTGCCGAGTTCTCAGCGATCTGCCGAGTGGGAGCTTCTAGCGCCTTCCGGAGAATCTGGGCGCCGGTCTTCTCGTCCCCATCGCAATTCGCCTCCTCCTTCTTGACCGCCTCAACGCAGCGCAGGAGGGCAAGTCCGCCGCCCGGGACAATTCCCTCGGCAACTGCAGCCTTGGTGGCGCTTATCGCATCGTCGAGCGCCTCCTTCTTCGACTTCATTTCCGCTTCCGATGGAGCACCCACCCGGACAACGGCGACTCCGCCCGAGAGCTTCGCCAAGCGCTCCTGCAGCTTCTCGCGGTCATAGTCGCTGGTCGTCTTCTCGATCTCGCGACGGATCTGCTCAATCCGCCCCTCGATCTTCTTGCGGTCGCCTGCCCCGCCGATGATGGTGGTATTATCCTTGTCGATGACAACGCGTTTGGCCCTCCCGAGCTGCTCCAGGGTCACACTCTCCAGCTTCAATCCGATATCCTCGGAGATCAGTTGACCTCCGATCAGCGCCGCTATGTCCTGCAACATCGCCTTGCGGCGGTCGCCGAAGGCAGGAGCTTTCACAGCACAGCTCTTCAGGGTTCCGCGGATCTGGTTGAGAATGAGCGTTGCGAGCGCTTCCCCCTCGACGTCCTCTGCAATCACCAGGATGGGTCTGGCGGCCTTCGCTACCTCCTCCAGCAGCGCGATCAGATCCTTCATCACGCTGATCTTACGATCGCACAGCAGGACGACAGCGTCTTCCAGCACCACCTCCATCCGTTCCGGATTGTTGATGAAGTAAGGGGAAATGTAACCGCGGTCGAATTGCATTCCTTCTACGACGTCCAAAGACGTCTCCGTTGTCTTGGACTCTTCAACCGTGATCACACCCTCGCCGCCGACCTTCTCCATCGCCTCGGCGACGAGCTCGCCAATCGCGGAATCGTTATGGGCGGAAATCGCCGCGACTTGCGCCTTTTCCGTCCGGGTGGTCACTGGACGCGACAGCGCCTTCAAGGATTCGATTGCGGCCTTCGCGGCTCGATCGAGCCCGCGCTTGATGTCGACAGCACTCGCCCCGGCGACCACGTTGCGGACGCCGTCGGCTAAGATCGCATGCGCGAGCACCGTCGCCGTGCTCGTGCCGTCGCCGACCATCTCGCCCGTCTTCTCGGCCGCTTCACGGAGCATCCGCGCCCCGAGGTTCTCCTCCGGGTCCTTCAGGTCGAACTCCTTCGCGATGGTCACGCCGTCGTTGCAGACGATCGGTGCAC
>CAYTTC010000220.1:0-4074 GCA_964440525.1 uncultured Propylenella sp.
GCTGTTCAAAACCGACTTGCATTACCGGGGGCATCCACACATGAGTTCACGGCCTTGCTCGGGCTGACTACGTTGATCCGTCAAGGCTGCGTCGTAAGGGGAGGCGATGGGGCACATTCGGCTGAAACGCCTGCCGGCCACGAGGAAGTGGCAGCAGGTGGTCGCGCTGCTCACGAACGGCGCGCCGCCGGCGGACATCGCCGGGGCGAGCGCGCTCTACCATTTCGCGGCGGAACTGCTCGATCTCCGGTCCCGCCAGCGCCCGAAAATTGGGGTCGAGCGCTTCGCCGACTCGATCTGTGCGCTGTCGATGAGAAGAGTATTTGGCCGCGCGAGACGCTCGCCGTATTGGTCGTAGTTGCGAAAGAGCTCCAGGTGGCTGAGATGCGACTGCTCTGTCTCGCCGTCTTCGCTCTCGCGTTCGAAGCCGGAGATCCATTCGTAGACGAGCTGCGAGGTCGACGTGTTGTTGCAGACGATGAAGACCGGCGGCGTCTCGATGCCTTCGCGCTTCCAAAGCTCAAAGACCTTTTCGTAGTGGCTGTAGAGGGCGTGGAGAGCTGTCTGTAGCTCATTCGGCAGATCGAGGGGATTGAGTTTGCCCGATTTGCCACGCCCCTTCTTCGGCATCTTTTTGCCGATGTGTTTCCAGAGATCGCGGTAGATCGGCATGTCAGTGCCGGGCAGGTTGTCGGCGACCGGCACGCGCGGCAGTTTGACGATGCCGCTCTCGATGGCGTCCATCAGCGAAAAGTCGCTGACCGTCCAGGGGAAGAGAGTTCCCTCTGCATAGCGCGAGCCGCGCAGGGAAGAACGGCGTCGCTGAAAGGTCGTAAACGGGGCCTGCGCCCCTTCCGTTTCAGTATCTCAAGTCCGCTGATCCAGAGCCGTGCCGCTTCATTGTTCGTCTTCGCCTCGTCCTTTTCCTCGCCCTTCAGTTCCTCGTCGTCGGCATCGACCTTGTGGCGGTAGCAGTGGTGCGCTTCATCGCTGATGACGACGACATTCTTCATCGCGAGAAGGTCGCCGCAGGCGCGCTGCAGCATCTTTCCTTCGGTCTCGATCGTGACCGGCGCCTCGCCGCGCCCCTGGATCAGCGCGCGGCCGACCTTCGAGAGGTCCGTCGTCTCCCGCCGCTTGAAGGCATGGTAGTTGGTGATGACCACCTTCGCTCTGCCGATGTCGCCCTGCATTTTCGGGGGGCATGAGCTCCCGGGTCCGGTAGTAGCTGTACGGATCCTCGGGCAGCAGGACTTGGAGCCGGTCACGAATGGTGATGCCGGGCGTGACGATCAGGAAGCCTTTGCTGAACTGGCTGCTCCCGGACGAGCGCACGGCGTTCAGCGTCTGCCAAGCGATCAGCATCGCCATGACCGTCGTCTTGCCGCTGCCGGTCGCCATCTTCATGGCGATGCGGACGAGTTCAGGGTTGGCGGCCTCGTTCGCGCCGCGGATGTGCTCCCAGAACTTAGCATAGCGCTTCTCGCGCCGCGCGACCTCGGTCAGCCAGATCACAGTCTCGACCGCCTCGACCTGGCAGAAGAACGGCCGCACGCTTTCGAAATTATGGGAACGCCAATGCCGCAACAACGTGGCCGTCGTCGTGGTCACCGCCCAATCCACCGGATTCGCAAGCCCTCGCCACGACGCGACGTGGGAGCGTATCTCGTTGATGATCGGCGTCGGGTTGTATTCCTGCTCCTTCGTCGACAGGCCCGTCTCATCGCCAAAGAGGAGGCTATCCTGCTTCGCCTCTTTCTTCTTCTGCTTCTGCGGCTTTGGAACGGGCGTGAGAAACTTCGACTCGCGCCGACCCTCCAAGGGCGCGATATCGAGCGGCTGACCTTCGTCGTCGAGCGCGTGGTGAAGCTTGGGGACTTCGTAGGGCGAGTTGAGAACTGGGCGCTCGAAGAACGTGCTCATTTCGATATGCCCTTAGGCGACTATATTCATCGCTCCCGCCACTGTTAGATGCAACTTGGGGACAAGTCACCTTTCGCGCGTTGGAGGCCGTGGAACAGGCGCTCCTATGCAGCCCGTTCAGAAGTCATGCCTTCGTGAGTTGCTGCCAATTTTCCTGCGCCGTTACCCTGAGCGTTACCCCACAACAGTTTGTAATCTGATCTCCAGCAAAAATCCACGCTAACCATTTGATATTAATGGTGCCGGCTGAGGGACTCGAACCCCCGACCCCCTGATTACAAATCAGGTGCTCTACCAACTGAGCTAAGCCGGCGTGCGGTCAGTCTGACATCCTGGCGCTGAATTTGGCGTTACGGCAGCGTCGCTGCGCTGTCCAGTATGCCCCTGAACGAGTCGCTCAGCGCCTCCTAGATAAGGTGCCATCGTCTCGTGCAGAATACGCATCACGGGAGGATGCACGAACTCGCTTACGCCGGAGAGGCGGCGCGGTGAGGCGGAGAGGAGGCGCGCTGTGAGAAGCGGAGGGTGGATTGTTCTGGCGGTTGCGCTGATGGCACTTTCGGGCCCTATCTCCGAGCCGGCGCACGCTTTGCCACTCGGTTCGATTGGTGCCGATGCGGTGGCGGGCGCTGTCATACGCCTCAACGCTCTCTCGAAGCGCACGTTGGTAATCGACCGGCCGGAAATCCGCTCCTACCAGCCCTATTCCGGCCTGCAGTTCGGCTTCCGGCCGAAGCTACCCATTCAACGCGGCGTGCGGGTAAGTCGGCCGGAGATCGTGATGCCGAGGCCTGTGGCGCCGCTCATCGAATATGGGCCGCCTACTCCCTATTCTGCGCAATGGTATGCCTATTGCACCGAGCAAACCGGAAGCATTGAGCCGCGCGACGGACCTTATGCCGGGCAGCCGTCCGGCACGCGCCGATGCCGATAGGGCGGCTCGTCGCAGCGCTCAATCTTCGACGAAGTAGGGTGGATGATACGGCTGCGGATAGTATTGCCGAGGCGGCGCATAGACGCGGCTTTGCTGGCTGCAGCGAACGCGGAAGGGGAATGGCGAGCCAAGATTTCTCAATGCCGCGCAGGGGTCGAAGGCCGGCCGGCGCGCCGGCGCGACGTAATTGGGGTCATAGGCCGGGGGGCCGATGCTGCCGGTAATGATCGGCGCCTCAGGCCGCGGGCGCGGCACGCGCGCTTCCACTATTGGCTCGGGAATTCGGAACATCATGGCTTCGGGCATGACGACGGCTGGCGGAGCCGTGTCAATCGGTGCGTCAGCGGTCTCGACAAGCGCGGCCAGGCGTTCCGGCCGAGGCTCGGCGATTGGAGGCGAGGGCGCAGCCTGGTTTTCGCTGACGAGGAGGACGGCGTCGGACCCGCCATTCAGATAGTAGGCGGCAATGCCGGCGATTGCGCCGAGCGAAATCGCGCCCCACGCCATCAGTGCGATCCTCGCGAGCCTGAGGGTCCTGCGGAAGAGCGAGGGCCGCGGGCTTGCAAGCTCCGCGAGGCTCACCGACTTCACCGAGTCCGGGCCTTCGGGCCTTTCCGATAACAGCATCTTCGAATCTCAGCCTTGTCGCCCGTCAGCTGAGCCTCCGCGCTTATGGTTTCCATTGCGTTAACGGCTGCTCGCCCGCCTCGCCCTCAGACGCGGCTCCGCGTCAGCGCATAGAGCGCCAGCGCGGCGGCATTGGAGACGTTGAGGCTTAGAATCGGGCCGGGAACGTCGAGGCGCACGAGGCGGTCGCATTTCTCGCGCGTGAGCCGGCGGAGCCCCTGGCCTTCGGCGCCGAGCACGATCGCTTTTCTCTCTGCCAGCTCTACCGCCTCGATCGGCTCCGCGTGTTCGCTGTCGAGCCCGAGGCGCAGGAAAGCCATCTCGCCGAGCGCGTCGAGAGCTCGGGCAAGGTTTTTCACGCGGACGATGCCGACATGCTCCAGCCCGCCGGAGGCGGCTTTGGCGAGAACGCCCGATTCCGCCGGGCCATGCCGTTCGGTCAAGACGAGGGCGTCGGCGCCGAACGCGGCGGCGGAGCGGATGACGGCGCCGACATTGTGCGGGTCGGTCACTTGGTCGAGCACGACGACAAGTTTTGCCTCGGCGAGGTCGGCGAGGTCCAGCTCGGGGAGGGGGTCGGCGAGGATGAC
>CAYTTC010000221.1:0-4059 GCA_964440525.1 uncultured Propylenella sp.
AAAGTCATCCGCGCCGGTCAGTGGAGCGGCGTGGCCACCGATGCCGTGTTGCTCCCCTATGACGATCGCCATCGGCGCAGGTTCGCCATGCAGGGGGAGCGCGGCGTCGAGTTCTTGCTCGATCTCCCCGAGGCAACTGCGCTGCAGCACGGCGATGGACTCGTCCTCGACGATGGCCGCATGGTCGAGGTCAAAGCGAAGCCCGAGCCGCTGCTCGTGGTCGCGGCCAAGGACGCGCATCATCTTGCGCGGCTCGCCTGGCATCTCGGAAACCGCCATGTGCCGGCGGCGATCGAGAAAAACCGCATTCTCATTCGCCCGGATCATGTGCTCGCCGCGATGCTCGCTGGGCTCGGCGCCGAAATATCCGCCGACGAGGCGCCCTTCGATCCTGAGGGCGGGGCCTATGCGCAGACCGGCAATGGTCACCATCATGACCACGCATGACCCCTCGTGGCACCCTGCAACGCCGGATGGGGAATCCGCGGCCGGCACGGCGGAGCTCCTAAAACTCCTGACGTTCCTCTCACCGGCCTTTCCGGTCGGCGCCTTCTCGTATTCGCACGGACTCGAATGGCAGATTGATTCGGGCGCGATCCGCACGGCCGATACTCTGCAGGCGTGGCTCGTCGATCTCCTCGACGTGGGCAGCACCTGGAACGACTCGGTACTTTTCGTCGAAGCGCACCGTGCCGCCGCGGCCGGTGATCAACCGAGGCTTTGCGCCGTCGCGGAGCTCGCCGGAGCGATTTCCCCGTCCCGCGAACGGCATCTGGAATCGACGGCGCAGGGGCGCGCCTTCCTCGACACGGTTGCCGCGACATGGCCGTGCGCCGCTGCACAACACCTGCTGAACGAAGCCAGCGCCGCTTACCCCGTTGCGGTCGCGGCAGTCGCGGCCGATCATCGTATCGTGCTTGCGAGCGCCCTCCCCGCATTTCTGAATGCCTTCGCGGCAAATCTCGTTTCGGTCGGCGTCCGGCTGGTGCCGCTTGGGCAGAATGCCGGCCTCGCGGTGCTCGCGGCGCTGCATCCGCTTATCGCCACCACCGCGCGTCGCGCGGAAAACTCGACGCTCGACGATCTCGGCGCTGCGACGATTCTTTCCGACATCGCGTCGATGCGCCACGAAGAACAATATTCCCGGATTTTTCGCACATGAGCGAGAACGGCCCGCTCCGCGTCGGGATCGGCGGCCCGGTCGGTGCAGGCAAGACGACGCTGACGGAGATGCTCTGCAAGGCGATGCGCGACCGCTACTCCATCGCCGTCGTCACCAACGACATCTACACCAAGGAGGACGCGCTCATCCTGAACCGCGCCCAGGCATTGCCCGAGGAGCGGATCATCGGCGTGGAGACCGGGGGCTGCCCGCACACCGCCATCCGCGAGGATGCATCGATCAATCTGCAGGCGATCGCCGAGATGCGCTCGCGCTTCCCCGATCTCGATCTGATCTTCATCGAGTCGGGCGGCGACAATCTTGCCGCCACGTTCTCGCCCGAGCTCGCCGATCTCACCATCTACGTCATCGACGTGGCGGGCGGCGAAAAGGTGCCGCGAAAAGGCGGCCCGGCCATCACGCGCTCGGATCTTCTGGTGGTGAACAAGATCGATCTCGCGCCGCATGTCGGCGCCGATCTCGACGTGATGGAATCCGACACGAAACGCATGCGCGACGGACGGCCCTATGTGTTTGCCGACACGCTTCGGCGCAAAGGCCTCGACAAGATTATCGCCTTTATCGAAACGGCCGGCGGGCTATCGCGCTGAACACGCCTCCAACGTGACTCACCGCTAATCTCCCCGATCTCTGCTGCATTGCAGCATAAGATTCCACTTGACCGCGTTCAGTAAAATCTCCTTTACTAAACAAAATAACTAAACACGGCTCTTGGAGCCCGGGAGAGATGGCCGCGTCGCGGTCGGAGGCATGCGGGTCAGGACGCCGCATGGAAACGCAGGAGGGAAAGCATGAAGAGATTCCAACGGAGGGCGCTCGCTGTGGCTTCGGCGGCGCTCCTTTCGGGTGTGGCGCTTACCGGCGCTAAGGCGCAGGAGCTGACGCTTTGCTGGGCCGCTTGGGACCCGGCCAATGCGCTGGTCGAATTGTCCAAGGACTTCACCGCCGAGAGCGGCATTCAGATGAAGTTCGAGTTCGTGCCGTGGACGAGCTACGCCGACCGCTTCCTGAACGAGCTGAACTCGCAAGGCAAGCTGTGCGACCTCATCGTCGGCGACAGCCAGTGGATCGGCGGTTCCGCGGAGAACGGCCACTACATCAAGCTGAACGACTTCTTCGACAAGGAAGGCATCTCGATGGATGACTTCCTCGAGCCCACCGTCTACGGCTATTCGACTTGGCCGAAGGGCACGCCGAACTATTGGGCGCTGCCGGCCATGGGCGACGCGCTCGGCTGGGTTTACCGCAAGGACTGGTTCGAGAAGCCCGAGCTGCAGGCCGAGTTCAAGGCGAAATACGGCCGCGACCTCGCCCCGCCCAAGACCTGGACCGAGCTGAAGGACGTGGCGGAGTTCTTCCAGGGCCGTGACATCGACGGCAAGAAGGTCTACGGCGCGGCGATCTTCACCGAGCGCGGCTCGGAAGGCATCACCATGGGCGTCACCGCGGCGCTCTATGCCTGGGGTTTCAAATACGAGAACACGCCCGGCAAATACGACATGGAAGGCGCGGTCAACTCGGCCGACGCGGTCGCGGCGCTGGAGGCCTATAAGGACCTCTACAAGTGCTGCACGCCTCCGGGCTATTCGGACGCCTACATGCAGGAAGGCCTCGACGCCTTTAAGTCCGGCCAGGTTGCCATGATGATGAACTGGTTCGCCTTCTGGCCGGGCATGTACAAGGACGAGAATGTCGGCGGCGACAAGATCGGCTTCTTCGTGAACCCCGGCGAGAAGACGGCTGCCTCCACCCTCGGCGGACAGGGCATCTCGGTCGTCGCCTATTCCGACAAGCAGGACGACGCGCTGAAATACATCAAGTGGTTTGCCACGCCCGACGTGCAGAAGAAGTGGCAGTCGCTCGGCGGCGTGTCGACATCGAAGGCCGTGCTCCTCGATCCCGGCTATGCGGAGTCTTCGCCCTACGCGGCCGACTTCCTAGTCGCCATGGGTCAGGTGCAGGACTTCTGGCATGAGCCGACCTTCGCCGAACTCATGCAGTCCATGCAGAAGCGCGTGCACGACTACGTCGTCGCCGACCAGGGGACGGCGAAGGAAGCGCTCGACGCCCTGATCAAGGACTGGACCGAGACTTTTCAGGACGAAGGCAAGCTCTGACGCCTTGACGCAACGCAGCCCCTTCTCCCAGAGGGAGAAGGTGGCTGCGAAGCAGCCGGATGAGGGGATGCGGCGGTGACGGATATCGCATATTCGTTGGACGCCCTAACCCCTCACCCGCCCGCTCCGCGGGCACCCTCTCCCTCCGGGAGAGGGGCGATGCCGAGCCCGGACCGAATCGATGAGTGATACGGCAGCCAAGCCGACATTGGTAGACCGGGCGGCCGGCGCGACGCCGATGCCCGTGGCCAGACGCATCGTCACCCTTTCCGACCGCGCCATCGCCTGGCTGTTCATCGCACCGACGATCGTGCTCCTGTTGGCGATCAACATCTTTCCGTTGATCTGGACGATCTATCTCTCCTTCACCGACTATAAGGCGAACCGGCCGAACGCCGAGATCAAGAACGTCGGACTCAGGCACTACGAGCGCATTCTGACCGACAGCGACGTCTGGCACTCGATGCAGGTGACCGCGCATTTCGTCTTCTGGACGATCCTCCTGGAAATGGTCATCGGTTTCGCGCTCGCCTACCTGCTCGACCGAAAGTTCCGCGGCCACGGTTTTTGGACGACGGTGATCCTGATCCCGATGATGCTGTCGCCCGCCGTCGTCGGAAATTTCTGGAAATTCCTCTATCAGCCGCAGATCGGCCTCTTCAATTATGTGGTCTCGTTCTTCACCGGCATCCCGCCCTCCTCCTTCGAGATGATCGGCAGCGTCAGCCTCGCGCCGTGGTCGATCGTCATCGTCGATGT
>CAYTTC010000222.1:0-2162 GCA_964440525.1 uncultured Propylenella sp.
CCAGTCGCGCTTCTTCTCGGTCTCGCGCTTGTCGTGGAGCTTCTTGCCCTGGGCGATCGCGATCTCGACCTTGGCCATTCCGCGCTCATTGAAATAGACCTTGAGCGGCACGATGGTCATGCCCTCGCGCTCCACCGCCCCCATCAGCTTGCCGATCTGCCGCTTGTTGAGGAGAAGTTTTCGCGGCCGCTTCGGCTCGTGATTGAAGCGGTTAGCCTGCAGGTAGACCGGGATGTTGGCGTTGACGAGCCAGATCTCGCCGCGCTCGGGGCTGACATAGGATTCGGCGATCGTCGCGCGGCTCTTCCTGAGGCTCTTCACCTCGGTGCCGGCAAGCTGGATGCCCGCCTCGAAGGTCTCGCCGATCAGGTAGTTGAAGCGGGCCTTGCGGTTGTCGGCGACGATCTTGCGGCCGGAAGCGTCCTTCTTCGCCATCGCCTCAGTTCAACAGGCCGGCGTGGCGCATGGCGGAATCGACCTCCGCCCGCGTCTCCGGTCCGACGGTGACGATCGGCGAACGGACATCCTCGCGCATGTGCCCAAGCCGCGAGAGCGCATATTTGGCCGGCGCCGGGCTCGGCTCCAGAAAGAGCGCCCGATGCAGCGGCATCAGCCTATCCTGATATTGAAGCGCTTCTGAATAATCGCCGGCGAGGCACGCCGCCTGGAATTCGGCGCAGAGTTTTGGAGCGACATTCGCCGTGACCGAGATGCAGCCGTGACCGCCATGCGCCATGAAGCCGAGCGCCGTCGGGTCTTCGCCCGAGAGCTGCACAAAATCCGGCCCCATTGCCTGGCGCTGCAGGCTCACCCGCGCGAGATTGGCGGTCGCGTCCTTCACGCCGACGATGTTCTCGCAGTCCTTGAAGAGCGCCGCCATCGTCTCGACGCTCATGTCGACGACCGAGCGCGGCGGGATGTTGTAGATGATGAGCGGTATGCTGATCGCCTCGGCCACCGCACGGAAATGCTCATAGAGACCGCGTTGGCTCGGCTTGTTGTAATACGGCGTGACGACGAGCACGGCGTCGGCGCCCGCCTTCTCCGCGTGCACGGCGAGCCCGATCGCCTCTTTCGTGCTGTTGGAACCGGCGCCGGCGATGACCGGCACGCGCTTGTCCGCGGTCTCGATGCAGATTTCGACGACGCGTCGATGCTCGTCATGCGAGAGCGTCGGCGATTCGCCGGTCGTCCCGACCGGCACCAGGCCGGTCGACCCCTCGCGGATCTGCCAGTCGACAAAGGCGCGGAACGCGTCCTCGTCGAGCGAGCCGTTGCGCATGGGCGTGACCAGTGCGGGTATCGAGCCCTTGAACATGGTTGCCTCAAATTAAGCTTTGGCGCGGACGATAGTGGCGCCTCCCGGACAGGGCAAGAGAATGTCCGGGCGACGCCGAAGGGGAAACGGTATACAGCCGCCATGGTAAGGACATAGGCCAGTGCTCCTGATGAATCCGTGATCGCAATCCGCCCGCTCACCCGACATCGCGGACGCCGCCCCTTCTTCGCGGCGATGTTTTTGCTTGCGTTCATGGCGGTGCCGCCGGACGGCAAGTCCGCGCCGACGCTGCCCGGTCGGGTCGATGCGGCATTGCCCGGACGGTCGATCGCGATATTGAGCATTGCTCAGTACACGGGCGCCATTCCGCGCCTGCCACGTCCGCGGCCAGACGTGAAGGAAGCTGATCCGCAGACCGTCCCGCGGGAAGAAGCAGCGGTGCCCGAGCCGGAAGCTCCCGTCGCTGCCGCGGCGGACGACCAAGTGAACGATCCTCTAGCCGCCGGCGCCGACCAAACTGGCCCAGCGCCAGTCGCGCCACCACCTCAGCCCCGCCCGACCGCTTCAGATGCGGCGTCGGAGCAGCCGGACGACGCGGTCGCGGCGAGCGCCGGAGATAGGCCCCCGCTGCCCCGGCCGCGCCCCGACCTTACCGCCGCCGAGGTGGCGAGACTTCTCGCCATGCAATTCTACGGCTTCGCTCCGGACTTCGCGCTCCGAGCGGCCCTCGACGCGACGAAGGACGGACGCTACGCCGCCGCGCGGGCCATCGCCGCCAAACACACGAACGCTCTCGTCCCGGCGCTCGTCGAGTGGCTCATCGCGCGACAGCCCGATTCCGGCATGTCGGCGACCAAGATCATCGGCGTCGTGCAAAGCCATC
>CAYTTC010000222.1:2262-4051 GCA_964440525.1 uncultured Propylenella sp.
CAGCCCGATTCCGGCATGTCGGCGACCAAGATCATCGGCGTCGTGCAAAGCCATCGCGGCTGGCCGGAGCCGGAGCAGCTGCAGCTCCGCGCCGAGCAGGCCTTCCACGTTCTCGGCCCAACAGGCGATTCGGTGCTGACCTTCTACAGCCAAGTTGAGCCGCTCACCGTCGGCGGGCGGATGGCGCTGGCGGGCGCGCTTCGCGACGCCGGCCGGCTCGACGAATCGACGGCAATCGTGCGCACGCTGTGGCGCGACTGGTCGCTGGCAGCCAGCCAATCGGCGGCGTTGCTGACCCGCTTCGGCGCGGTGCTCACGACAGACGACCATCTCTACCGCTTCCGCCGGCTGGTGCTGCGGCAGCGCACCGAGGATGCCGTCGCGCAGGCGCAGATCCTCGGCTCCGGCTATGAGGATCTGGCGCACGCGGTCATTGCCGTGCTCAACCGCGACAAGGACGCCGCGCGCACGCTGCGCGCCGTGGCGCCAAAATTCCTCGGCGATCCACTTTATGTCTTCGCGCGGGTGCACCTTCTGCTGCGGTCCGGGCAGCCGATCGAAGCGGCGCGGTTCCTGCTTCAATCGAAGCCCGACATGAATCTTTCGGGCGACGGCGACATCTGGTGGGAGGAGCGGCAGGACCTCTCGCGGGTGCTGCTCGATCGAGGCACGCCGGATCTTGCCTACGAGGTCGTCGCGATGGCGCGGCCCGAGGGCGAGGGCGACCGTGTGGCGGCGGCGTTCCATGCGGGGTGGTACGCGCTGCGTTTCCTCGACGATCCGAGCCGAGCTGAGCCGCATTTCCGCGAGCTTCATACGCTGGCAACTCTGCCGCGCACGCAGGCGCGCGCCTCCTACTGGCTCGGACGCACGCATGAGGCGGAAGGGCGCGATGTCGCCGCGCGGCTCGACTATGTCGAGGCGGCGCGCTTTGGCGGCACCTTCTACGGCCAGCTCGCGCGCGAAAAGCTCGGCGTCATGACGACGGGGTTGGAGCGAATGCCAAGGCCGTCGGCTCTTGACCGCCTGCGATTCGCCGAACGCGACATGGTGCGCGTGGTGCGGCTCATGGCGTCGGCGGGCCATGCCGATCAGGCGCTGCCGTTCCTAAGCGCGCTCGGCGCCTCGGTCGACACGCCGGGCGAGGTGGCGCTGCTGACGACCCTCGCGCGCCGCATCGGTCGCCCAGGCGCCGGTATCCGCGCAGCGGCGCTCGCCGAGGAGCGTGGCCTCGCGGTCGCCTGCCTGCCGGCGCTCTTCTTCGGCGTGCCGGCGGGGCTCCGCCCGCCCGACGCCGTCGATCGCGCGCTCGTCTATGCCGTCGTCCGCCAGGAGAGCGCCTTCGACCACATGGCGGTCAGCCATGCCGGCGCCCGCGGCCTGATGCAACTGATGCCCGCAACAGCACGCGCGACGGCACGAAGCGTGCAGATTCCCTTTTCCGAGCAACGGCTTGTCACGGACCCCCTTTACAACGCAACGCTCGGCGCCCACCACCTCGGCGAGCTGCTCGGCGGGCTGCGGCGCTCCTATGTTTTGACCTTCGCCGGCTACAACGCCGGCCCGGGCCGTGCGCTCCAATGGGTGCGCGACTATGGCGATCCGCGCGGCAGCGCCGTCGATCCGGTCGATTGGATCGAGCGCATCCCATTCGACGAGACGCGCGACTATGTGCAGAAGGTGATGGAGAACCTGCAACTGTACCGGTCGCGAATCGGACACCCGCTCTCGTTGACGGAGGACCTTGTCCGTGGCGGGCCGCAAGGCTGACGCCCGCGACGTTTTCGGC
>CAYTTC010000223.1:0-4035 GCA_964440525.1 uncultured Propylenella sp.
CAAGAATCTCCCGCACGCGCTCGGCGGCGCGGTCGGTGACGGAGACGACCTGGAAACGGGGACGGGCCATAGGGCGTAGGTAATCCCTATTACGTGAAATTTCCACTCTCTTCGGCTTTCGTGCCTACCACCAGCCGATAGCGACCTTCGCCTCGTCCGACATGCGATCCGTCGACCAGGGCGGATCGAAGACGACGGTCGCCTTTGCCCCGGAAACGCCGGGAACCGAGGCGACGGCGTCCTCCACCCAGATCGGCATGTCGCCGGCGACGGGGCAGCCCGGCGCCGTCAGCGTCATATTCACGCTGACATGTCGGCTGTCGTCGATATCGACCTTGTAGATGAGCCCGAGCTCATAAATGTCGGCCGGGATTTCCGGGTCGAAAACGGTCTTGAGCGCCGCGACGATGCCCGTTGAAAGCCGCTCAAGCTCGTCGGGCGGGATGGTGGTCCCATCGAAAGACGGGCGATTGGGACCGGCTTCGGGGGCAGCGCCCCCTGTTTCCGAATTGTCAGTCGCTGGAGTGGCTTCAATATCGCTCATGGCCGTCTCCAATCACGCGAAGAAAGAATGGGCCTTCGCCAGCCCCTTCGCAAGGGCGTCCACCTCGGCGCGCGTATTGTAGAGGCCGAAGGAGGCGCGGCAGGTGGAGGTGACGCCGTAGCGGGCGAGAAGCGGCTGCGCGCAATGCGTGCCGGCGCGGACCGCGATCCCCTCGCGGTCGATGATGGTCGACACGTCGTGGGCGTGCGCGCCATGCATCTCGAAAGCGACGATGGCGCCCTTCCCCGGCGCATGGCCGAAGATGCGGAGGTAGTTCAGTGCCGAAAGCTGCTCCTGCGCGTAGCGGCCAAGATCTTCCTCGTGCGCGCGGATCGCCTCGCGACCGAGGCTCTCCATGTATTTCAGCGCCGCGCCGAGCCCGATCGCTTGCACGATCGGCGGCGTGCCCGCCTCGAACTTGTGCGGCGGCACACCATAAGTGACCCAATCCTCGGTGACGTTCTCGATCATCTCGCCGCCCCCCATATAGGGCGGCATGGCGTCGAGATGCTCGCGCTTGCCCCAGAGGACGCCAATGCCGGAAGGCCCGTAGGTTTTGTGGCCGGTGAAAACGAAGAAGTCGCAACCAAGATCCCGCACGTCTACGGCCAAATGCACCGCCGACTGGCTGCCATCGACGAGCACAGGAATGCCGCGCTCATGCGCGATGCGGCACACTTCCTTGATCGGAACCACCGTGCCGGTGACGTTCGACATGTGGACGACCGCCACCATTTTCGTCCGTTCGGTGAGAAGCTTCTCGAAGGCTTCCAGGTCGAATGCACCGTCCTCGTGGATCGGCGACCATTTGATCACCGCGCCGCGCCGCTCGCGGTGGAAATGCCAGGGCACGATGTTGGAATGATGCTCAAGGATCGAGAGGACGATCTCGTCGCCTTCTCCGATGCGGATGCCGCCGAACGATTGCGCCACGAGGTTGATGCCCTCGGTGGAGGAGCGGGTGAAGATGATCTCCTCGACCGACGGCGCGTTGATGAACCGGCGGACGGTCTCGCGCGCCTCCTCGTAGGCTTCGGTCGCGGCGTTCGCCAGAAAATGCAGGCCGCGGTGCACGTTGGCGTATTCTTCCGTATAGGCGCGGTTGATGCGATCGAGCACGGCGCGCGGCTTCTGCGCCGAGGCCGCATTATCGAGATAGACGAGCGGCTTGCCGTGAATCTTGCGCGACAGGATCGGGAAATCCGCCCGGATCTTCTCAACGTCGTAGGCGCCGTTTCCCGCCATCAGAGCGCCTCCGCCTCCATCCTCAGCCAGTGGCGCGTGCGCGCTTCGAGCGCCTCAACGATCGGATCGTCGCCGATCATCTCGATTGCCTCCGCCAGGAAGGCCAGCACCAGCATGCGCTCGGCTTCCGCCTTCGCGATCCCGCGCGAGCGGAGGAAGAAAAGCATCTGCTCGTCGATCCGTCCGCAGGTCGCGCCATGGCCGCAGACCACGTCGTCGGCAAAAATCTCGAGCTCCGGCTTGTTGGCGAACTCCGCCTCGGTGGAAAGCAGGAGCGCGCGGCTCATCATCTTGGACTCGGTCTTCTGGGCGCCCGGCTCGACGACGATCTTGCCCTGGAAGACGCCTTGTGACTGGCCGTCCATGGCCGCCTTGAAATATTCCTGGCCGCCGCAGCGTGGCGCCGAGTGGTTAACGACGAGCGTCGTATCAAGGTGTTGCTTGCCGCGCCCGATCGTCGCGCCGCGCAGTCCGACCTTCGACCTCTCGCCCTCGAACGCCATGCGGATCTCGCTCCGCGCGACGAGCCCGCCGGCGGTGAACGCGAAAGGCTCGAAAATGACGTCTCCGGCAAGCCGCGGCAAAATCAGTGAGAGATGGATTGCCCGGTCGCCCTCCTCCTGCGCCGTCACCCAGCGAATGTCGGCACCGTCCCCGATCTGCACCTCGGTCACGACATTGGTGTGGTAGGCGATCCCGTCAGGACCAGAAAAGCTTTGCAGAATGGTCGCCGTGGCGCCCGACCCGATCGAGACCTGGTGACGCAAGGTTTGCAGACCGGGCGTGTCGCCGGCGTAGAGGTTCACGATCTCCAGCGGTCGCGCGAGCTTGGCGCCGTCGCGGATTTTTAGGACTGCGCCGTCGCGGACAAAGGCGCTGTTCAGCGCGAAGATCGGCGCCTCCGCCGGGTCGAGCGAGCGGTCGAGGATGGCTCCGCCATCGGCGAGAAAACGGCCGAGCGAGGCAAAATCCACGGTGTCGGTAAGGCCGGCCATGTCGGACAAGGCAGGCACGAAGTGGCCATTGACGAAGACGATCCGCGCCCTGTCGATTCCCGCGAAGATATCGGCGCTTTTCAGCCCTGCGCGAGCGGCCCCCGCCGTAGCAGGCTCGGCCGGCGCCGGCACGTCCTGCATCAGCGCGCGGAGGTCGGTGTATTTCCATTCCTCGATGCGCCTGTGCGGCAGGCCCTGCGCCATAAACGCGTCGAAGGCGCTGGCGCGGATGTCGCGCATCGGGTCGTCGCCGGCGAACCGCGCGAAATGGCTCGCCAGCGCCTCCTCGGCCTTGGTGCGGATACGGGTCGGCTGCTCGGTCATGCGCCTCAAGCCGCCTCGCTCGCATAATCGGCGTAGCCGTGCGCCTCGAGCTCGAGCGCCAGCTCCTTGCCGCCGGAGCGCACGATACGGCCCTTCGACATGACGTGAACGAAGTCCGGCACGATGTAGTTCAAGAGCCGCTGATAGTGAGTAATGACCACGAAGGAGCGCTCGGGCGAGCGGAGCGCATTGACGCCATCCGCGACGATGCGGAGCGCGTCGATGTCGAGGCCGGAATCGGTCTCGTCCATGACGCAGAGCATCGGCTGCAGCAGCGCCATCTGAAAGATCTCGTTCCGCTTCTTCTCGCCGCCCGAGAAGCCGACATTCAGCGGCCGCTTCAGCATGTCCTGGGTGATCTGCAGCCTGGCGGAAGTCTCCTTGACGAGCTTCATGAATGCCGGGGTCGTCAGCTCAGCCTCGCCGCGCGCCTTGCGCTGGGCGTTGAGCGCGGTCCTGAGGAACGTCATCGTGCCAACGCCGGGAATTTCGACCGGATACTGGAAGGCGAGGAAGACGCCGGCGACGGCGCGTGCGTCCGGCTCCATCTCCAAGAGATTCTCGCCGTTCAGCAGCACCTCGCCCTCGGTGACCTCGTACTCCTCTTTGCCGGCGAGCACGTAGGAGAGCGTCGACTTGCCCGAGCCGTTCGGGCCCATGATGGCGTGAATCTCGCCGTCGTTCACGGTGAGGTCGATGCCGTTCAGGATTTTCTTGTCGTCGACCTCGACGTGCAGGTTCTTGATCTCAAGCATTCGCCAACTCTTCCTTGCCCGCCCGAAACGCGACGTCGTTGATGTCCTTCACCAGCTCGTCGAGGCTCATATCGGTGTCTCGCACCCAAATATTCGCCCAAGTGACCGTGTCGCCTCGGACAAAGCCGGGATACATGCGGAATTCATCCGGCGACAGGCATTCGATTGCCCA
>CAYTTC010000224.1:0-4032 GCA_964440525.1 uncultured Propylenella sp.
TGTTCAAAACCGACTTGCATTACCGGGGGCATCCACACATGAGTTCACGGCCTAGAGTGCACACTTTCTTCGATCATGATACGATTCAGCATATGAAAAAGAGACTGAAGGAACTTATCCAACTCGTCGAGTTTTGGCCTGAGGAACGGCAGGAGAATGCTGCTATAGCATGGCGGCGTGGTGCTTCGTCACCCGGAAATCGAATGGCTGGATGGCTGACCGCACGCAAGAGATTGCGGAAGGAGCGCGGTTGGCCCGCCGAGCAGTGGAGGACAATGAAGACGCGGTCGCACTCTGTTGGGGTGGGTTCGCCCTCGCGTACCTCATCCACGAACTCGACGACGGCATCTCCTATGTCGATAAGGCGCTTGATCTCAATCCGAACCTAGCGGCGGCCTGGTACATGAGCGGCTGGCTGCGAGTTTATTTCGGCGAGCCGGAAGGGGGAATCGAGCGCTTGGCGCGGGCCATGCGCCTCAGTCCCTTTGATCCACTTATTTTCCGAGTACACGCGGGAATTGCGTACGCTCATTTCTTCGCTGGCCGGTATGAAGAAGCAACGGCATGGGCGGAAAAGGCGGTACGCGAGCGGCCGACTTGGCTCACCGCGGTACGGATAGCTGCAGCATGTCACGCGCTTGCCGGGCGGCTCAATGAAGCACAGAGATTTATGACACGCATGCGTGAGCTCGACCCCGCGCTGCGCGTTTCCAACATCAAGGAGTTGCTCCCGCTTCGCCGGCCGGAAGATTTCGATCGATGGGCAGAGGGCTTGAGAAAAGCCGGGCTGCCGGAATGAATGGCGAGGAAGGCAGCGTTGGCAGAACGTCGCCGATGCTGGCCGATACCGCTGTCTCAAGCCACCCTACAGCCGGGGGTTCATTCAGGGCGAAAACGCGAATGCCTTTCTCCCCGAGGGGCAGAGCCAGGCGGCTGCAATAGAGCGGCCCAAGGGGGGACTTTGGAGGAGGGAGAGGGATTTTCCGCCCCGCGAGTTCTGCTGAAAAATCCCCGATCTCCTACCCGCCCGGGTTGGAGCGGAAAGTCCACGTTTTCGAGTTCCAATTCCGAAAGTCGTTGCTGGGCGATCCCGTTCCGTTCGATCATCGCTTTCTGCCACGCAGGCGTGGGCAAGGACGCGATTTCCTACGGGGAACCCGGAGGGAAGCAGGCGATCGGTTGAACCGCTTCCCTGCCCTTCCTAGAACTCGGCATGGCCTCTGCGTATCGAGACGCCCGGAACTTCTTCGCTGCGTTAGGCGACATGGCGGAGCAGCTGCGTCTTACCCTCATTCCATTGAACGATATCGAGCGGGCAAAACTAGTCACTGAGATCGTGCGCGACAGGGACATGGTCTTCGGCGTTTGGCCCTCCGAAGATGAGCCCGACGGTTTCGGCGTGCAGATCATCAAGGGCGAGGCGATCATTCCTCCGCTCGAAGGCTTCGAGACGAACGACGAGTTGCGCATCGCGGCAATACCCTGCGTCGGGTTAGAGCAGGCACTAGCGGCGCGGGACGAATGGGGGCGCGTCGAAGAGCCAGACGAAGAAACTCCAGAAGCTCAAATTGCAGCAAGGTCCGCGCTAGCGCTGGCGGAGGCAGCGAGGTTGGTGTGGGCGGCTGCGAGACGGCCTGGTGATAGCGTGAATAACAGCATGCATACGAGTGCGGATCGCTGAGCAGTTCGCCGTTCCTTCGTGCCTTTGTGTTAGATAGGCGCTGCAACCTACTCTGATTAAGGCGCGAGAGATGGCCGTCCTTTCTGTGCTGAATTGGCTGATGATTGCTACTTCGATCGGAGCGGCCGGCTTTTGGCTCGTGTCCGCAGGCGTGAAAATTCCGGACGTCACTACTGGCACTTATGGTGGCGGTGGTGATACCGCACACCTGCTTCCCCCGGCTCTCAGGCGACAAAGCCGATTTAGCGCGTGTGGTGCCGTATGCGCTGCGGTTGCCGCTGGATGTCAGGCCGTAGTCCTTACCTTGCAGTCTGCTTTTTGAGCGGACGGACCCCGAGCATCACAGACCTTCGTGCGACGTGAACCCGCCCTTTATTCGGGGAATTTGAGGCTAGCCTAACCGCGCGACCGTCGCCAACCTGGGAAGGGGCTGTCCTACTGATCTCCTTTTAGGTTCAAGATGTACGACACGACGTTCCTCAACTCCTCTTCCTCGAGGACGATGTTTGGCATTGTCGGATGCGAGCTTGTCAGCCAGGCGAATAGAGCCATCGCGGTGACACCGGGCGTGTTGGCGATGTCCTCAAAAGGTAATGCTTCAAGCTCGTCAAAGGGTAGTGGATCGGGGTCAGGATCCACTCCCTCTCCGGGCATTACAGCGTGGCAAGAAGAGCAGACCTCCATGGCCACCCCCTGCCCAGCCTGGGGATCGCCGACAACTTGCGCGGACGCGGTAGGCATCAGAAGTAACGCTGCCAAGAAAATCAGAGGACGCATCACGAATGGTCTCCCTTCGAGTAGGTTCAGAAGCGGCGCTACTTCGGCCTTTGCGGAAGCAGGCTCGACTATGTACCGAAATGAGAGCGGGGGATCGCAGGTTCCCTCGGCCCCCGTCCGCGCTACCGCTCATTTCCCTCTCACGCGCTTGCGCACATAACCGACCGACTGCGTGTTGACCGAGCGCGTTCCAACTCAGCGCTGAGAAACTCGTTCGCGATGATGAGCGCCCGGATCGCAGCGCGCGTGCTCCCGCCGCAAGCGGCAATGACGGTGTCCACGTCTGCCTCAAGATCGTCTCCGCCTTGCGTCTCGGCTGCCGCTTGATCCCCCATGTTGTTCATCATATGTTCTCTTCTCATGGAAGACAAGCTCCGCGAACGCCTGCGCCTCAATATGTCGATCAAGCTCACGATGCTCCCCCGCTATGTGAAGCGACTTCTGGCGCCAGTCGCAACCGCAAAACGACCACGCGCGAGCGAAGATGGTGGAGGAGTGATCACAGTGATTGATGAGACCGTCGATGTGATGGAGAAGGAGAAGCCGCACTACCGGGGATGGTGAAGAGTGAGGGTGCTGATGCCCGGCTCTGGTAAGACGATCAAACTGTCGAAACAGGAAGCCGCGTTGCGGCAGATCCATGCGGCTATCGAACATCTCTGGAAGGAGGACTTTGATAGCTCGATCACGCTCGCGGGCGCGGCGGAGGAGCAGATAAATTTCAATGGTCCTGATACCCTGCGGGAACGCATCTTGGCAAAGGTCCCGCTGGAGGAAAGGAAGGAACTTGGGGACACCTTGAATGAGCACAGAAACTGGCTAAAGCATACGACCGCTGATCTCCCACAGGAGATAGAGATTGGTGAGTTCGAGGCAGTCATTATGCTGGTGCGGGCGATCACCAAGTTCAACGGTCGATATAATCAAACGAGCCCCTTGATTGCCGACTTTGCGCGCTGGTGCGTCAAGGAAAAATACTTCGATGCGGATGCCGGCAAGCGAGCGCGCGCAAGCGAAGCTTAGTGGATACGATCGCTACCAACACAGCTGATGAAGGCGCGGTGTTATGTGGCTCGGCAACGAGTTTTGGGCAGGCATCATCGGCGCATTGGTCGGCGCAGTCGTTGGCGGTGTGATCACTTGGCAGCTGCAAACCGACGCCCAGAGGAAATGCTCGATCAATTCCAGCCCCCCGGGGTGGCTCTTGGTCTGCACATCCCATGCGCGAGGCGGGTGAGAATGCGCCCCAAACGATACACTTAGATTGCGATCGCAACTCTTTGTACGATGCCGAACTAGCGGGTCCCACGCGAGCGACCGTTCGCTTTGGACAGGGCCAACAGATAGACTGTTGCCGCCAAGAGAGACCGCACTCATGGAAGCGTCACCTGTCGACCGACGGGGGCGACGCCCTCCGAGCGCAACAGATCGAAGCGTAGCGCAGTCCTTCGGAATGAGCCCTCTGCAGCGACGCGGTAGACTCGGCGTCTAATCCTCCGCGTCGAGAGAAGCCGTGCCCACTCGGGGAACTGCAAGCGACCGGCTTCGATCTCGCCCTCACCGGCTTTTCGGGC
>CAYTTC010000225.1:0-4031 GCA_964440525.1 uncultured Propylenella sp.
CGGCGACCGCGTGCCAGGCGATGATCTCGCGGTCATGGGCATCGATGATGAAGGCAACTCGGACGATCTCGCCGTTCCAGCAGGTGATCTCGAAGCCATCCGAGCACCAGCGGAGGTTCGAGCGCATGACCACCACCTTGCCATCATGGACACGGCCGATCCTGCGACCGGTGTGGCGGGCGAGCAGCATGCCGTTCTGCCGCATGATGCGGAACACCCGCTTATGGTTGACCGCGGGCTCGCCCGTCTTCGCCAGCTCCCTGTTGGCCAGCGCCGCGATGCGGCGATAGCCGTAGGTCGGACGCTCATCGACCAGGCGGCGGACCAATGGCAGCAGCTCGTCATCGTTAGGCTTGCGATAGGAGCCTCGCGGCTTCGAAGCTCGGCGCACCTTGTCATGGAGATTGGAGCGGGCGACCCCGAGCGTGTCGGCGACGGCCTTCATCGCGAACCGTCCTTCGGCTGCGACAAGAGCCGCAACCTCGGTTTTTTTGACTCCGACTTCGCCAGCGCTTCTCGGAGGATCTCGATCTCCAGGGTCTTGCGGCCGAGCAGCCGCTCAAGGTCCCGGATGCGCTCTTCGAGCCGCCGCACCTCAGAGCTCCCGACAACCGGTTCATCCGATCCCACCGCCGCAGCTCCGCCCTCGCTCATCAGTCGGCGCCAACGATACAGCAGATTGGGAGCGACGCCGCGTCGGCGGGCGACCGACGATACCGTCTCGCCGGGCTGGAAGCTCTCCTCGATGATCTGCAGCTTCTGGTCTGTCGACCAATGCCGGCGCCGTGCTGTGCCGGTGATCAGCTCGATGCGTCGATAATCGTCAGACATAAGCCTGTGCTTGAGGATAGCCTCAAGCCCTTTAGGTTATGCCGACTGTCCGGTCGAAACGGGGGCCAGTTCACTCAGGACCGCCGATCCCGCAACCCTCGGAATAGTTTCCCTCTTTACTGGCTCGAGTTCCTGCCTGCGGGCAGTCTTCTCCATGAAATCCCTAATTGCCGTGCCCACGTAGAGCTTTTCTGATTTGGCAGGATCGCGCCAATTTACACCGTCGAGAGACTGAAATCGCATGTATTGTGTCACATTGAGAAGTTCCGCCTCATCGGTGCGCGCTATCCCAATCGCGATATCCACGACAAGCTCACGATGGATCCCTTCTGAGTCTTCAAATTCATAGGTCCATCGATAGCCCGGGGCGTCGCCACAGTGCGTCGCGATCAGCAAGAGGTCGTAGGGGAACAACTCAACCATTCGGCTAATGGAGCGAACATCGGCTCCCGGTCCACAATACCGGCGGACAAAAATGCCTCTTGGTGGGAGTCGTCGCGTCGCCGCATCAATCTCGGGAGCATCTGTTGTCTTGGGGTCCACGAGGGCAGCAACGAGAACGCCCGTCGTGTCTGGTTGCTCAGCAGCAAAGCCGTTGATAATAGAAATGCCGAGGTCGGGATACTTGAACAAATGCGTGGACGGAGCCTCTGAAAATGCAAAGCCGTAAGGCAGTCGATCCGTGACAAAGGTTACTGATCCTCCTGGCGGTATTGCGAGTGGACCGCATAGGTCACGTAACTGATGCTTGATGTGCCCCAACGACTCCGTCGGCGACGCGGTTTGATCGTCGTACAAGCTATATAGGCGCTCAAGAAGCTCCTCCGATCTGTCTTCGGCTATCTCCGGAACAATACAGAGGCCACCGCGGAGGGCATAAGCGTAGTTGGCCGCGATCACCTGCGAAAGGTCATTTCCCCCCTCGCAGACCACTAGGTGCCCAGACTTGGATGATACGGCCTCCCGCGGAGACACCTCCTCTGTGAAGACAATATCCGTGCTCGCGTATAGCGCCGTAAGCAGGCCGAGTCCGATTCGATCTCTTCCCCATCGTACGGGCGGCGACTTAGGAAAAAACTCGCATTGCAAGTTGGCCAAATCAGCAGTTACCGACACACGTCGAATCCACTTTTGCGGAATATACTTCCCTAGCGCCTGGCGCGCTTCGTCTGAGAGTCCGGCAAAAATGACCAGGCGCGAGCCTGCCCTCGAAGCGGCGTTGTTACGACGGATCACCTCAGCCTGAGCGTCTGGGCGGCCCAGGCGAGGTCCATCGATCACCGGCAAGTAGAAGCCTCTCCTCGCGTATCGGCAGGAAATCTGCGCGGCCAGCCGCGCGTCATCGGCAATCACAAGTACTGGTGAAAGAGGAGGGCATTTCATACATTCGCTCTAGCCGATTCCCGCTTCGTTCCAAAGGCAGGGCTTTTCGTTGCCTTCTTACTCAATCGCCGTCTTTTGGATGGCGCGGTGGTCGCCCGCTGAATTTTTGGCCTCGACCTATGCCCACTACCGAAGGGATGCCGGATCAAGTCCGGGCGTGTGACAGAGACGTCAGCGATTCTTGCCCGGCACCCAGAGCACGTCGCCCTCGCCCTTCAGGTTCACGAACCGGCTCGCCACGAAGAGAAAGTCGGAGAGGCGGTTCATGTAGAGGAGCGCCGGCCGGCCGACGCGTTCCGGCTCTTCCCTTTCAAGCCTCACCATCAGCCGCTCGGCTCGGCGTGAGATCGTGCGAGCAAGATGAAGGGCTGCCGCGGCGCGGCTGCCGCCCGGGAGAACGAAGGAGCGAAGCGGCGCGAGGTCGGCGTTCAGATGGTCGATGTCGCGCTCGATCCGCTCCACCTGCGCGGTCACGATGCGGAGCGGCTCGAAATCCTTCGGCTTGCCGTCATCGGGGGTCGCGAGCTCCGCGCCGAGGTCGAAGAGGTCGTTCTGGATCGCGGCGAGCATGCCGTCGAGCTCGGCGAATTCCCCCGAAAGCTCTCCCCGGGCCACGCCGACCGCGGCATTCGTCTCGTCGACCGTGCCGTAGGTCTCGATTCTGAGATCGAATTTCGGCCGCCGCTCGCCGGTGCCGAGCGCGGTCGTGCCGTCATCGCCGGTCTTCGTATAAATTTTGTTCAGGATGACCATGCGGCGAGCTTACCGGGCCAGCCAGGCCGCGTCACGCAGCTGAAACGCCGTCAGAAGCGATAGCCCGCATAGACCCCAGCATGGGTGATGCCGCTGTTGCCGCCATCCTCGCAGAGGTCCGCGTGCGACGAGTGATCGGCCGAAGCGATGACTCGCCAGCGCTCACCAATATCGACGCCGATGCCCACGCTCTCGCGGAAAAGCAGATGGCAGCCGAGATCGAGACCGTCGCCGTCGGTAGACTCCAGCGGCCCGTCATGCACCGTGCCCCCGAAGCTCGCCTCGATGAAATAGCGATCGGCGACCGGGAAGTGCCAGGTGAGCCCGGCATAGGCCTGGTTGATGGGGTCGTCGCCGGTCGCGAGGTTTCCCCCGATGTGCACGCGCGGGCGGAGGAGCGTGTTCGCCCAGTAGTTCTGGAAGGGCGGCACGAAGGTCCTGAAATAGAGCTGGCCGCTGACGATGACGCCGGAATCGTCGCTAGGCTGAACCGCAAAGACCGTGCCGAGCCGCGCCTCGTCGAAGATGCCGAACAAGCCCTGGCCGGCGGAATTGCCATTGAATTCCTGCGCCGTGGGCTGGGACGCCACAATCGCCCCGGCAAAGGCAATCCCCAACGCTACCCAACCGATACGCATTGCGCCCCCCGGCGGGCACGCGCCGCCGCGGCGATGCTAACCAATCGGCGCCGGTCGGGCAGGGGGTCTTGAGGCGATCTTTGCCGGTTGTGACATCGCGGCAACGCCTCAGCGGCCCATGAGCCAGAGCGCCGCCATGGCGACGATGATCGCAGCGAACTGGGCAATGACGCGGGCGCGCATCAGATTCTGCGACCGGTTGGGGGAACCGCCCCGCATCATGTTCCACAGGCCGAACAGAAGGATGACGAGGACGACGCCGACCGCGATCGGAACGAGGAAATTGGCGATACTGTCCATGGATGCGTCCGTCCGGTTCGCCGCTAGTTGAGCATTTTGGGCGCGAGGCGCAAGGCGGTCGCCCTCATCCCTTGCTCGTGGCCCAGGTCAGGAATGCGTGGAGCTGGCGCTTGGGGGCAACGCGCC
>CAYTTC010000226.1:0-4003 GCA_964440525.1 uncultured Propylenella sp.
GTATAGGCGAGATTGTTCGGATTGACCTCGGCGCGCACCTCGAACCAGCGGCCGTAATTCGTCTCGCGGACATAACCAAAGAGCTCGGCGACCGCGCAGAGGCTGCCGGATTCGCGCGGCACGTCGCGCATCACGGCAAAACCGTAGCGCCGCACGTCGGCAAGCCAGCGGCCGAGCGCACGCCGGTCGGAAACGATCGTCACATAGGAGCCGATCGGCACATCGGTTTGGAGACCGCGATCCCACAGCTCGACGTCGGGCGATACCCATCCCGGCGCGCTCGTAACGGCTCGATCGTAACGCTGCGCGTGGAGCCAGCCGGAAGGGAAGGTCACCTCCTTGCCGGCCGGGCTGAAGGTCAGCCGCAAATCGCCCTCCCCCGTTATCGACGCGTTGCCGATCACCGTTTCGGGCGGAATGTCGAGAATGGTGATCAGGCGCTGGCCGTTGCCGGGGCTACGGGTTTCCGAATCGAGCGCGTTGTCGCGCAGCCACAGGGCATGGAACCGGGCGGAACCGCCGTCGCTCCAATGAAGGCGGGCGACCGCACCGCCCTCTAAAAGCTCGACCTTCGACAGCACCATGTCGCAACTCCTACATTGAGCCGTCCCACACGTGGCAGGATGCGCTTTCGCGTCCTCCAGGCAAGCCGGATTCTTGGCACCCTCCGGGTGCGCCGTCAGCGTCCGTCGCGGCGGGCGTTAGCAGAATGCCGTGACGGATCAACGACCAGCGGCGAGGTCGTCAGATCGGTCTTTTCGAGCGCCGGCCAAGCGGCTAGGCTCAGCTTCATGACCTCGCTCGTCATCGATGTCCGCCCCGCCCGCGCCAGCGACGCCGCGCAGCTCGCCGAGGTCTACGCGGCGGCCTGGCGGGAAGCCTATTCGGGCATCATCCCGGCATTGACTCTGGAGCGCATGATCGTCCGGCGCTGCGCAGCATGGTGGCGCGACGTCCTCAGACGGCGGTCGATCTTGGTGCTCGACGTCGGCGGCGCGGTTGCCGGCTACGCGAGTTTTGCTCCGATGCACGGCCGCGCGCAGGCGGGCGCGGCGGAGGTGCAGGAGATCTACCTCAGGCCGGAATATCAGGGCATCGGTCTCGGCGTCCGCCTCTTCGCCGCCGCGCTGAAGCGCATTAAGGCGCGCGGCTATGGTCGCGTCCTCGTCCGCGCGCTCGCCGACAACGACCGCGCGAACGGCTTCTACCTGCGGCGCGGCGGAAAGCTTGTCGCCCGCACCGAGGAATCGCTCGGCGGCCGCACGCTCCCCTGCATCTGGTACGAGTTTCGGGCTTAGGCGCTATTCGCCTTGCCAGGCGAGTGCCCCGCGGCATTCCGATTGCGACTATTCGCGCGGGGACAGCATCGGCTCGCCGGCACTCGGACCGCGCACGCCATAGTATGACGGCATGTGGCTCGCGCAATCGGCATCGGGCACGATCCTGTCGGCGGCTTCCCGCGCCAGGGCGTTCGCGTCCGAGTTGGCGATCGCGTCGACATAGGCGGCCACGCAACCTGGCGAACGACCCGCACCGACCTTGGAGACGACGAGCACCTGTCCGGGCGTTCCGCCTTCACCTGGGTCGAGATGCCAGCGGAGTATCGTCGCGACCGCGACGCCGCCCTCCACCCGCCATTCGATCAGCTCGCCAAGCGAATTGAAGGCACCAAAGGATTGGAAGGGCGGTCGGGAGTCCGGGCCGACGCCGCCGAATGTCACCGACATGCGCAGATCGCCTTCGCTGACGAGAAACGGCGTCCCGTCCGGCCCGTGGCAAAGCGAGGTCGAACCGTTCTCGTATGAGGCGACGACAGGGCAATCGGCTTCCCTAAGAGGCTGATAGACGAATTCGGCGGCGGATGCCGGCACAGCGACCAACGCCGCGAGCGCGACGGATGCAGGCATCATTCGCAAAGGTGCCCCTCCATCGCTTCAACGAGGCGGCCCGGCTCGCCGGCAATCTTGACCGTCTTCGTGCGGCTGGCGCCGCCCGCGATGACTGAGACCGCGGATTTCGGCACACCCAGCGCCTCGGCGACCAGCTTTTCGAGTGCCGCGTTGGCGAGGCCCTTCTCGGGGGCGGCGCGAACGCGCGCCTTCAGCACCGCCCGTCCGTCAGCCAGAAATTCGGTCCCCTCCAGGGCGTCGCGGCCGCCCCGCGGCGTGAGCCTGACCCGAACCCGTAGCCCGCCCGCATCCGCTTCGTATGGACACGCCGGCATCGTTCAGGTCAGGGAACGTAAGGAAAAATGTAGCGGATGATGATCTGCTGAATCAGGATGATGATGAGAAGCAGGATGATCGGCGAGATATCGAGGCCGCCGAAATTCGGCACGTAGCGGCGGATCGGCCTGAGCGCCGGCTCGGTCAGCTGATAAAGCGACTTGCCGATCATGGCGACGACTTGGTTGCGCGGATTGACGACGCCGAAGGCGTAGAGCCAGGAGAAAATGGCGCTCGCGATGATGATCCACCAATAGATGTCGAGCGCTATGAGTACGACGTAGAGAACGGCCTGCATCACGTCTCCGATCAGCGCGGGGCGCCAAAACCAGCATTTAGCGGGCGAGAGTGGCGCTTACAAGCATGGATGGCGCCGCGTTCCGGTGCTAGCCTTCGCACCCAGGGCAGGACAACCGCTTGGATCAAAGGTTGACCACAGTTGGAGGCTCCCTCCAGGACCTCCTGGAGGCGACATCGCGTGGTAACCACGCGGCGTTTCGCGCGCTTTATGAGGCGACCGCGCCGAAACTCTTCGGCGTCGTGCTTCGTATTACTCGTAACAGGCCGATGGCGGAGGAGGTTCTTCAGGAGACTTATGTCAAGATCTGGCAGAACGCCGAGCGCTTCTCACCAGAAGCCGGCCAGCCGATGGCATGGCTTGCGGCGATCGCCCGCAACCGGGCGATTGACCGGATCCGCTCCGAAAAGGTGGAGCGGAGCCGGGTCACCGACGACGAGGGGATTCTGGAGCGTCTTGCCGCTCCGTCATCGGGCGATGTGGTCATGCAGGAGGCACTCCGCACCTGTCTGGCGCAGCTCGACGAAGAGGCGCGGAACTGCGTGATCCTCGCCTATTGTTCAGGATTCTCACGCGAGGAGCTGGCTGAGCGGTTCGGACGTCCGGTGGGCACAATCAAGACGCTGCTGCATCGCAGCGTCAGGCTGCTGAAAGCGTGTCTGGAGAGCGGATGAGCGAAGAGCTCGACAATGCGGCCGCCGAATATGTGCTGGGCACCCTCCCGGCCGACGAGCGCGCGCGCTTCGCCGAGCGCCTTAAGAGCGATCCGGTGCTCCGCACCACCGTGAGCCGGTTGCAGTCGCGCCTCTCCCCGCTCGACGACGTCGCCGCCGCCGAGATGCCGCGCCCGGAGGTGTGGCGCGAAATCGAGCGGCTGACCGTCGGCGGCACCGCAACATCGCGCGAAGCGACTCCCTCCAACGTCGTCCAGCTGAGGCGCCGGCTCTCCCTTTGGCGCGGCGCCGCGTTTGTCACGGGAGCGCTCGCCGCCGGGCTCGCGGCTGTCGTCGTCGTCGACCGGCTCTCGGTTCCTCTCGCACCGGAGGGCGGCCGCTATGTCGCGGTGATCGATTCCGGAGGGCACGAGCCGGCGCTCATCGCCGAGGTCGACACCACGACTGGCGTAATTCGGGTGCGTAGCGTTGCGGTGAAAACACCTGCCGGGCGCAGCCTGGAGCTTTGGCATGTCGCCGAGGGCCAGGAGCCCCGCTCGCTCGGCATCTTGAAGGCGGGCCTCGATGCGCAGACGATCCAGGACGTGGCCGGACCAGTCGATGGACTGATCGCCGTTTCGGTCGAGCCGGAGGGCGGCTCGCCGTCCGGGGCGCCGACCGGGCCCATCGTCTATACCGGCCGCCTGATCCCGGTCGAGTAGCGAACCGCAAGGTTTGACGATCGAAGGCTGGTGGAGCCGAGGGGGATCGAACCCCTGACCTCCGCATTGCGAACGCGGCGCTCTCCCAGCTGAGCTACGGCCCCG
>CAYTTC010000227.1:0-4001 GCA_964440525.1 uncultured Propylenella sp.
TGCACCGCGCCGTGCGCGAAGGGGAAGCCGGCGAGCCGCGCGCCGAGCGCCCGAAGCGTCGTCTCATGCGCGATGCGGCCGAGTGCGACGATCGCCTTCAAGCCCGGCCGCGCCGCAAGAGTCGCCTGGAGGAACCGGCGGCAGGTGTTGATTTCCGCAGGGAGCGGCTTGTTCTCGGGTGGCACGCATTTGACCCCGTTGGCGATCGCCGCGTCGACAAGCGTCAGTCCGTCGGCGGGATCGGCACGATAGACGCCTCTCGCAAAGCCGTATTTCGACAGCGTCGCGTAGAGCAGCTCGCCGGCATGGTCGCCGGTGAAGGGCCGGCCGGTGCGATTGGCGCCGCGGAGACCAGGCGCCAGCCCCACGATCAGGAGTCGGCTGTCCGCCGCGCCGAAAGATCGCACGGGAGCGTTGTGCCAGGTCGGTTCGCGCTCCCGCCAGAGGTGGCGGAAACTCTGGAGCCGGGGACAGAGCGGGCAATCGGGAGGCGGCTCGAGCGCCGATGTCGCGTCGCTCACGGCTCCTCGTACTCGTCCTCCCCTTCCTCGTCGGGCTCGCGTGCGGGGCGTTGCGGCCGCTGCGAAGGATCGCGGCCGAGGGTCTCGGCGAGCGTCGAAAGCTCCAGGAAGTGGTCGGCCTGCCGGCGGAGATCGTCGGCAATCATCGGCGGCTGGGTTCTGAGCGTTGAGGCGACCGTGACCTTCTTGCCCTTGCGCTGCAGCGCCTCGACCAGGTGGCGGAAGTCGCCGTCGCCGGAGAAGAGCACGAAATGGTCGATATAGTCGGTCATCTCCATGGCATCGACGGCAAGCTCGATATCCATGTTGCCCTTCACCTTGCGGCGCCCCTGCGCGTCGGTGTACTCCTTCAGTGGCTTGGTGACCACCCGGTAGCCGTTGTAGTCGAGCCAGTCGATCAGCGGGCGAAGCGAGGAATATTCCTGATCCTCCACCATCGCCGTGTAGTAGATGGCGCGGACCAGATAGCCTTTTTGCCGGAAATCTGAGAGCAGACGGCGGTAATCGATATCGAAGCCAAGGGCGCGGGAGGCGGAATAGAGGTTTGCTCCATCGATCAGCACCGCGATCTTTTCACGCGGGTCGAACATCGGAAACTCCAGGGAATTGCTGTTGCTATTATCTGTATGATCAAACGCGTGCCGGATAGAGAATGCGCTCTCAGGGCGCAAGGGTAATTTCGCCTTAGTTGATGCTGCACCTTGAAAAAGTCGCGCTTCCCCCCTATTCAGACGCCAATTCCCGAAATCTGGAGGTTGTATCCATGGCGCGGATCACCGTCGAGGATTGCGTCGACAAGGTCCAAAATCGTTTCGAACTGGTGCTCCTCTCGGCCCACCGGGCGCGGATGATCTCGAATGGATCGCCGCTGACCATCGATCGCGAGAACGACAAGAATCCGGTCGTCGCGCTCCGCGAAATCGCCGAGGAGACAGTGTCGCCGGAGGATCTGAACGAGGATCTGATCCACTCTCTGCAGAAATACGTCGAAGTGGACGAGCCGGAGCCGGCGCCGACCTCGATCGAGGCGGACTCGCCCGAGGAGGAGTCGGAAATGACCTTCGACCGCATGTCGGAGGAGGAGCTTCTGCGCGGCCTGGAGAGCATCGATCCGCCGGAACGCCGCGACGACTGAGCGACGGCTACCGTCGAGGGGCGCCCGAAGACTAGGTGGCGCGACCTCCGGCCGCGCCAATTTAGACGGCGGGATGCCGCTTCTCCCGCATTCTCCGGGATGCAAGAGACTTCGCAGTACCTATATTGTTGATCAGCGAAGCTTTTCTCTTCCCCTGCGGGACCGTCGGCGATGATGCGCCAATACGAGCTCGTCGAACGGGTGGCTGCCTACAACCCCCATGTCGACGAAGATCTCCTGAACCGTGCCTATGTCTACGCCATGCAGAGGCACGGTGCGCAGAAGCGCGCGTCCGGCGATCCCTACTTTTCGCATCCGCTTGAGGTCGCGGCGATCCTGACCGACCTGAAGCTCGACGATTCCTCCATAGCCGTCGCGCTCCTGCATGACACCATCGAGGATACCGGCGCCACCCGCGCGGAGATCGACCAGCTATTCGGCCCTTCGATCGGCAAGCTGGTCGAGGGCGTCACCAAGCTGCAGCGGCTCGAGCTCATCACGCGCGAAGCCCAGCAGGCAGAAAACCTCCGCAAGCTCCTTCTCGCCGTCTCCGAGGATATCCGCGTCCTCCTCGTCAAGCTCGCCGACCGGCTGCACAACATGCGCACCATCCAGTTCATGCCGGAGGAGAAGCGCGCGCGGACTGCCGAGGAGACGATGGAGATCTATGCGCCGCTCGCCGGCCGCATGGGGATGCAGGGCATGCGCGACGAACTGGAGGACCACTCCTTCAAAATCCTCAACCCGGAGGCCTATCAGGCCATCTCCACCAAGCTGAACGCGCTCCGCGAGAAGAGCGGTCCGCTCGTCGATACCGTCCGGAGCGACCTGACCGCGCGGCTCGCCAAGCATGGCATCGAGGCCGAGATCCTCAGCCGCCTGAAGACGCCCTATTCGATTTTCTCGAAGATGCAGCGGAAGTCGATCGGCTTCGAGCAGCTGTCCGACGTCGTCGGCTTCCGTGTTCTGGTCGAGGAGGAGGAGGATTGTTACCGCGCTCTCGGCATCGTCCATACGGTCTGGCCGATGGTGCCCGGGCGCTTCAAGGACTACATCTCCACGCCCAAGCAGAACGAGTATCGGTCGCTCCACACCACCATCATCGGCCCGCGGCGGCAGCGCGTTGAGCTGCAAATCCGCACCCGCGGCATGGATCGGCTGGCCGAATACGGGATCGCTGCGCATCCGCTCTACAAGGACGGAATCGCCGACGACCGGGATCGGCTGGCGATCGAAAGCCGCGCCTATGCGTGGCTTCGGCAGACCGTTGAGCAGATCGCGCATGGCGACGCGCCGGAGGAGTTCCTCGAGCACACCAAGCTCGAGCTTTTTCAGGATCAGGTTTTCTGCTTCACGCCGAAGGGCCGGCTGATCGCGCTGCCGCGCGGGGCGACGCCGATCGACTTCGCCTATGCGGTTCACACGGATGTCGGCGACACCTGCATCGGCGCCAAGGTGAACGGCCAGCTCTCGCCGCTCGGCCAGCGCCTCGAGAATGGCGACGAGGTGGAGATCGTCAGATCCGCCGTACAGCGGCCGCCGGCCGCATGGGAAGCGATCGTGGTGACCGGGAAGGCGCGGGCGGCCATCCGCCGTGCGAGCCGCAGCCAGGCGCGAAGGCAATATGCCGCGCTCGGCCGCCACGCGCTGGAACGCCGCTTTGAGCAGGCCGGGAAGCCGCTCAGCGACGACGCGTTGCCGGCCACCGCGGGGAGGCTGAACTTCCCTGAGGCGGACGATCTTCTCGCCGCGGTCGGGCGCGGGGAGCTTTCGGCCGACGCCGTCCTCAAGGAGGTCCACCCGGACTATCGCGACGCGCGCGTCAGGCCGGCCAAACGCGCTGGCGAGAAGGGCTGGACGGCGTCCGGCCGCTCGAGCCTCAAATTCCGTCTGCCGGCCGCCGATGGCGCGGCGGGCGCCGATACCGGTATCCCGATCCGCGGATTCGACGCCGACATACCGGTGCGCTTCGCGCCCAACGGCGGTGCGGTGCCGGGCGACCGAATCGTCGGGATCCTGAAGCCCGGGGAGGGCATCACCATCTATCCGATCCATTCGCCCGAGCTCAGCCGTTTCGACGAGGAGCCCGAGAGCTGGGTGGACGTGCGCTGGGACATATCGGAGAACTCGACGGAGCGCTTTCCGGCGCGGATTCGCGTCTCGGCGCTGAACGAGCCGGGGACGCTTGCCACCATCGCCGAAGTGATCGGCACCGCCGACGGCAATATCGACAATCTCAGGATGCTCGGCCGCGGGCGCGACTTCACCGAGATCGAAATCGATCTCGAAGTGTGGAACTTGAAGCATCTGAACCGGATCGTAACGGGTCTGCGCGAAAAGCGGGT
>CAYTTC010000228.1:0-3990 GCA_964440525.1 uncultured Propylenella sp.
ACCAAGGCGTCCTGTGCGTCCTCTCTGAAGGTCGAAAGGCACTCCGATGAAGCAAAACTGCTCGATCGAGTACCTGCTTGATGCAATCGAGCGCGACGTATCGGCCCAGAAGGCCGAATTCTCGCTGCTCGTTCCTGACCAATTGACACTGCGCGGCGTCGAGGTCAGTGCCGATGTCGGGATGGCAATTCTCCTGGACAAGCTACTAGAAGAGGGATTCTCGCCGGCCGGATTTACGCAGCAATCCGGCGGCCGGCTGTATCGCTATGAACGTAGCTGACATGTCCTCGCAGCCCGATTCTGCTTGACTTTCAGCCACCTACCGCCCATATGCGCGATTAGAGCGGCAGCGCCGATCCAAGGCGCTCGATCCAGGCAGCGTGAAAGCGTCCCTCAGAAAAAGGGACCCGGCCTCGGTCTTCATTCGCTTAATCACCAGACAGCCCAATTCGCGCGGGTCGTCTAACGACACCGCTTCGGCGGAGACAGGCGCATGCGCGTCGTCCCGCCGGTCCCCCGGTCTAATCGGGGGTGACATTACCGAAAGTACCAATTGACCCAGTTTTCCGACTTCGCCCTTGGCGAATCCCTCCTTCGCGCCGTCACTAATGAAGGCTATAGCGTCCCTACCCCCATCCAAAAGCAGTCGATCGCTCCGATCCTCGCCGGCCGCGACCTCTGCGGCATCGCCCAGACCGGCACCGGCAAGACGGCGGCGTTCGCGCTGCCGATCCTGGAGCGGCTTTCGCATACCCGCTTAAGCCGAATTCCGGGCCGGCCGCGCGTTCTCGTACTGACGCCGACGCGTGAGCTCGCGAGCCAGGTCGCGCAGAGTTTTGTCACCTATGGCGCAAGCCTGAAACTCTCCGTGACGACGATCTTCGGCGGCGTGTCGCAACGTCCACAAGTCGACGCGATGAAGCGCGGCGTCGACATCCTCGTCGCCACGCCGGGCAGGCTCCTCGACCTTATCGAGCAGCGGCATCTCTCGCTCGGCGCGGTCGAAATCCTCGTCGTCGACGAGGCCGACCAGATGCTCGACCTCGGCTTCATCGTGCCCCTCCGCAAGATCGTGAAGATGGTTCCCGCCAAGCGGCAGACGCTGTTCTTCTCCGCCACCATGCCAAAGACGATCGCCGAGCTTGCCGGTTCCATTCTGACCGACCCGGTGCAGGTCGCGGTGGCGCCGGTCGCCTCGACCGTCGACCTGGTCGAGCAGAGTGTCATGTTCATTTCCAGCGGCGAGAAACAGTCGCTGCTCGAGCGCGTGCTCGCCGACCCGGCCATGCAGCGCGTGCTGGTCTTCACCCGCACCAAGCACGGCGCCGACAAGGTTGTACGCAATCTCGCGCGCGCTCGCATCGAGGCTGCTGCGATCCACGGCAACAAGAGCCAGGCGCAGCGCGAGCGGGCGCTCGCATCGTTCAAAAACGGCGGCACGCGTGTGCTCGTCGCGACCGACATCGCGGCGCGCGGCCTCCACATCGAGGCAGTCACGCATGTCGTGAACTACGACCTGCCGAACGTGCCCGAAAGCTACGTGCACCGGATCGGGAGGACGGCGCGGGCCGGCGCCGCAGGCATCGCGATCTCCTTCTGCAACGGCGAGGAGCGCGCCTACCTGAGAGATATCGAGAAGCTGACGCGAATGGCTGTTCCCGTCGCACCGCTTCCGGCAGGCGTCAGCGCCGGCGTGGATGCGCAGGAGAAGACGAAGGCCCCGGCGCGCCGCGGCCGGCAGCAGCCGCGCCGGGATGAGCAACGGGGAGAGAAGCGCGCATCGAGCAAGCCGAGCCAGAAGCGGCGCGGCGGCGGCGGTAAGCAGCACGAGGGCAGGTCCAACCATCGCTCCGAGAATCGCCGCGACAACCCCCGGCGCGAACGGCACACCGGCGGGCTCGATCAAGCAACCGGCCTGCCGGCGTTCTTGGTACGCGCGCCCGAGCGCCAACAGCACGACCGCTACAACCAAGGTTAAACCTCCAAACAGCCCTCATCCTGAGGTGCGAGCCGCGTAGCGGCGAGCCTCGAAGGATCAGATGTCGGGCACGGCGTTAGGGCACACTCTGGGGCCCTCGTGGTTCGAGGCTTCCCCCGGTTAAACCGGGGGATCGCTCGCACCTCACCATGAGGGTGTTGGGGGAAGGTCCAGACTCGCCTGCCTTGACCACGCCACCTTGATCGGCAGATTGACCGGCGCCCCTTGGGACGCTCGCCCATGACGATTCGCTCCACCACAGCCGCTACTCTGCTTGCCCTCGCTTTCGGGAGTGGCATCGCGCACGCCCAGTGCGGCGACGGTGCAGCGGGCTTTTCGACCTGGCTCTCGGCCTTCAAGCAGGAAGCCACAGCCGCCGGCATTTCGTCCGGCGCGCTCTCCGCCCTCGACGGCGTCGGCTACGACCAAAAAGTTATCAACGCCGACCGCCGGCAGGGCGTTTTTTCGCAGAGCTTTCTCGAATTTGCCGGCCGCATGGTGGCCGACTACCGGATGACGCAAGGCAAAAGCCTGCTCAGGAAGCACGCCGACACATTTGCGCGGATCGAGCAGGAGTATGGCGTGCCCGGGCCGGTCATCGTCGCCTTCTGGGGTCTTGAAACGGATTTCGGCGCTAACCTCGGCGATTTTCGCACGCTGCAATCGCTGGCGACGCTGGCCTATGACTGCCGCCGGCCGGAACAATTCCGGCCCGAGCTTATCGCCGCACTGAAAATTCTCGACCGCGGCGATCTCACCCAAGCCGACATGAAGGGCGCCTGGGCGGGCGAGGTCGGACAGATGCAATTCGTCCCGACCTATTATCTCGATCTCGCGGTGGACTATGACGGCGACGGCAAGCGAAATCTGGTGCGGAGCGTGCCGGATGTTTTGGCCTCCTCCGCAAATCTCCTAAAACATCACGGCTGGCAGGCCGACCAACCCTGGCTCGAAGAGGTGCGCGCGTCGGCGGATATGAATTGGGCGGAGGCCGACCTCGCCATCAAACATTCGCGCTCGGAGTGGGCCGCGTGGGGGGTGACCAACGCGGATGGCGGGGCGCTTGCCGCCGACGGGACGCAGGCGTCGCTGCTTTTGCCGATGGGGCGGCTCGGGCCGGCTTTTCTCGCCTACGGAAATTTCGACGTCTACACGCAGTGGAACCAGTCGCTGGTCTACGCCACGACGGCCGCCTATTTCGCCACACGCCTCGCCGGTGCGCCGCGCGTGCGGGCGGGGAGCGCGGAGGCGCCAAGCCGCGATCAGGTTAAGGAGGCGCAGCAGCTCTTGCAGACGCTTGGCCACGACGTGGGCAAGGTGGACGGCATCATCGGAGCGCAGACCCGGGCCGCCGTGAAGGCGGTGCAGCAGCAGCTCGGTATGCCCGCCGATTCCTATCCCACGCCGGATTTTCTCGCAGCACTTCGCCGCATGTGAGTTTTTCGCATGGCCTCGCTGCATCACGTTGAAGATACGATCACCGCCGGGGCCTCTCCGAAAACCGCGAAGGGAGCGGTGATTCTCATCCACGGCCGCGGCGCCACACCTGAAAGCATGCTGCCGCTCGTGGACGCATTTGGCCCAAACGACATCCACTACGTCGCCCCACGCGCGACGCAAAACACCTGGTATCCGAACTCATTCCTCGCCCCAATCGAAGCGAACGAGCCGTGGCTGTCGTCCGCGCTGGCGGTCATCAAAGCGCTAGTCGATCGCCTCGAGGGCGAAGGCTTTCCGTCTGAGCGGATCGGAATTTTGGGCTTTTCGCAGGGCGCCTGCCTCGCGACCGAATTCGCCGCCCGAAATGCCCGGCGCTACGGCGCGATCGTGGCGCTAACCGGCGGGCTCATCGGGCCGCCCGGCACCAAGCGCGACTATCCCGGCTCGCTCGACGGCACGCCGGTTTTTCTCGGATCGAGCGATGTCGACCCGCACGTGCCGCTTCAGCGCGTGCACGAGACAAGGGATGTGCTGACCGCGCTCGGCGGAAAAGTCGACGCGCGCATCTATCC
>CAYTTC010000229.1:0-3950 GCA_964440525.1 uncultured Propylenella sp.
GGCGGGCAGGGGGCGCCGCTCGCGCCGGTTTTTCATCGCGCGCTCGCCGAAACGGCCGGTCTCGCCGGTCCCGTAATGTTTCTCAATCTCGGCGGCGTGGCGAATATCACTTATGTCGCCGCCGATGGCGATCTCGTCGCCTTCGATACCGGACCGGGGAATTCGCTTCTCGACGACTGGATTTTCGCGAGGACAGGCGAGCCCTTCGACGCCGACGGGCGCCTTGCCGCGCGCGGCATGCCATCAGCCGCCATCCTGGCGGAGCTGCTCGACCATCCGTACTTCTCGCTGCCGCCGCCAAAGTCGCTCGACCGCAACGCCTTTGCGGCGACGCTCGTCGCGAAGTTATCGGATGCCGATGGCGCCGCCACGCTCCTCCACTTCTCAGCAGGCGCAGTCGCCGCCGCGTTGCGGCATGTCCCCCAGCCGCCGCGCGCCTGCTACGCCAGCGGCGGCGGGCGCCACAATGCCGAGCTCATGCGGGTGCTGCGGGATGTTCTGAAGGGCATTGATTTGATGCCGCTCGAGGCGCTCGGCTTCGACGGAGATGCGACCGAGGCGCAGGCTTTCGCCTTCCTCGGCGTGCGCGCGATCGATGGAAAACCACTTTCTTATCCGCTGACGACGGGCGTTCCAAAGCCGCTGACCGGCGGGCGGGTGAGCAGGCCGCAAACCTCTGATTAACTCCAGATCAAACATTTCTTGTGAATGATTCCGCCTGCTTCAGGATTCCAAGACGGCAGGACATGGTCCGCTATTCCGCTCCAAATGTCTCGGGCGATGAAACCGGCCGGGATACCCGGTTGAAGCTCATCCTCCTGGCCGTGGCGCTGATTCTCGTTGCCGGCTACGCCTTGTCGGTAACTGAGATGGGTGAGTTCATGCTGCAGCAAGCGGGCGCGATCCTGCATTCGGACACTGCGCTTCTGCTGATCGGCGGATTGGGAGCTGCGGTCGCGGTCGCCGGACTGGCCTATCTCGTCCTCCGCGGCCGGTCCCCAAGAGCCAAGAACACGGCCGCAGACACAGCCGTCGCGATCGCCAACATCGCCGGGCGTAAGGAGCTGTTGGAGACACTCGCCGGAGAACTCGCCGCAAATGCCAAATCCGGACGGCAGCTTGCCATCCATGTCATCGACATCGATCGCTTCCGCGTCGTCAACGAGGTCCGTGGCGAAGCGGAAGGCGACGCGTTCCTTCAGCTTCTCACCGAGCGCCTCCTGCTTCTAGTCAATCACCAGGAGCGCCTCGGGCGGATCGGCGACGACGAGTTCGTCATCATCCAGCCGGAAGTCGGCGGCGCCCGCCACGCCGAAATCTTCGCCCGCCGTATCCAGGAGACGGTCAAGGACGCCTGCGCCCAGGTGCCGCGCCACGCGCGGCCGGGCGTCAGTATCGGCATCGCGGTCGCGCCGGATCACGGCGACAATGCCACCAAGCTCCTGCATAGTGCCTCGCTCGCGCTGCATGCCGCCAAGAAGGCTGGCGGCGACACGTTTCGCGTCTATGCGCGCGAAATGGAAATGGCGGTGGAAGCCCGCCTGCAGATGGAAACGGCGATCAGCGACGGCCTGCACCAAGGCTGGTTCGAGCTGCATTTCCAGCCGCAGTATGATCTGCGGACGAGGCGGCTCACCGGATTTGAGGCGCTAGTTCGCATGAATAATCCGGAGCTTGGCGAGCTCCAGCCCGCCGTCTTCGTTCCGGTCGCCGACGAAAGCGGGCTCATTCAGCCGCTCGGCGAGTGGATCATTCGCGAAGCATTTTCCGCCGCTGCCGAGTGGCCGCGGCAGCTCACCTTGTCGATCAACATCTCGCTTGCCCAGTTCCGTCACGGCGACGTTGCGAACACCATCATCCACGCTTTGGCCAATGCCGAGATGGCGGGTTCGCGGCTCAGGATCGAAGTCTCCGAAGCCGTTATCCTGGCGCAATCGGACGCCATCAACGAGCAGCTGCGGCGTCTCAAGAGCCGCGGCGTCACTGTCGTGCTCGACGATTTCGGCGTCGACACTTCTCGGCTGAAATTGTTGTCGCGGTCCGCCTTGGACGCGGTCAAGCTCGACCGCACGCTCGTCGAGCGGGTCGGCGAGGAGCCTGAGGCGGAAAGCCTGGTGCGCAGCCTGATCGGCACCGCCCAGTCCTTCGGCCTCGACATATTCGCCGAGGGTATCGAACGCGCCGAGCAAGCGCATTTCCTGATGTCGAACGACTGCCAGAAGGTGCAGGGCTTCCTATTTGGCCGCCCGACCAGCGCCCGCGATCTCGCTGCCGTCATCGCCAAGGACATGCGGAACGCGATCGAGGGCGATCAGGAAGTAGCACCACGGTCCTCGACCGCCGCGGCTTGAAGCGGGCCTATCCCGGCTCAAGCGCCTCGAGCCGCATGTCGAGATAATTGGCGCAGGTCTCCATCAGCTCGTCGACGTTGCCCTCGAAGAAGTGGTTGGCGCCCTTCATCAACACATGGTCGATGACGATGCCCCTCTGGGTCTTGAGCTTGTCCACCAGGCCCTGAACCGCATCGATCGGAGCTACCTTGTCCTGGTCGCCGTTGATGATGAGCCCGGATGAGGGGCAGGGCGCCAGGAACGAGAAATCATAGAGGTTCGGCTGCGGCGCGATCGAAATGAAGCCTTCGACCTCCGGACGGCGCATCAGGAGTTGCATGCCGATCCATGCGCCGAAGGAGAAGCCGGAGATCCAGACGCCGCGCGAATCCGGATGCAGCGTCTGGATCCAATCGAGCGCCGCGGCTGCGTCCGCGAGCTCGCCGACCCCGTGATCGAAATAGCCCTGACTCCGCCCGACTCCACGGAAATTGAAGCGCAGGCAGGTGAAGCCGCGCTCCTGAAACATGTAGAATGACCGGTAGACGATCTGGTTGTTCATCGTCCCGCCGAAGCGTGGGTGCGGATGCAGCACCAGGGCTATCGGAGCGGTCTTTGTCGCGGACGGCTGATAGCGCCCTTCGAGCCTTCCGTCGGGCCCCGTGAAGATTACCTCTGGCATGAAAGCATATCTCGACTCTCGGGCCGCGCGGGTTCCTTGACACGCTCGGCTCCCGTTTCTAGAACCTAGTTTGGAACAATTCAAAACTAGCGCGGCGGCTGCCCTTTGAGGCAGGGCGCGTATGTAAACACCAAAGGCTTGTCCGAATTCAAGGATTACGTCGGGTCGACCTCCAATGCTGACGCGCATCTATCTCGACGCCAACGCAGGCACTCCGCTCCTGCGGGAGGTGCACGCTGCAGTTGTTGCTGTGCTCGGCGAGGCGGCGAATGCCTCCTCGGTGCATGCCGAAGGCCGGCGCGCGCGCGCCATGGTGGAGGCCGCCAGGGCCGAGGTTGCGGAGGCGGTCGGCGCGAAGCCGGAAAACGTGATCTTCACGAGCGGTGCGACCGAGGCCGCCGCGCTGGCGCTGACGCCGCGCCTTCTCTCCGGGCGGGGCCGTGCTCCGGCCGGCCGGCTCTATGTCGGCGCGACCGAGCACCCCTGCGTGCTGGCCGGCGGGCGTTTTCCCGCCGATACCGTTAGCCGGCTGCCAGTCGAACGATCCGGCGTCCTCGATCTGACCGCGCTCGAGCGGGCACTTGAACGGCGCGATGTCGGTTCGGGCGCGCCCTACGTGGCGCTCATGCTCGCCAATAACGAGACCGGCGTGATCCACCCGGTCGCCGAGGCCGCCCAAATCGTGAAGCGGCACGGCGGGTATGTCTTCTGCGACGCCGTTCAGGCGCTCGGCCGTATCCCGGTCGACATCAAGGCACTCGGCGTCGATTTCCTGGCGTTGTCGGCGCACAAGCTCGGGGGCCCACAGGGCGCGGGCGCTCTTGTGCTTGCGGACGAGGGCCTCCGACCGGAGTCGCTTCTGACGGGCGGCGGACAGGAGCGGCGCCGCCGGGCGGGTACGGAAAATGTGAATGCAATAGTCGGGTTTGGTGTTGCAG
>CAYTTC010000230.1:0-3947 GCA_964440525.1 uncultured Propylenella sp.
CAATTCCGGCGGCTCAAAGACGACGCTCAGGCCATCTACGGTGCTGTCAAAGGTCTGCCAGGCGTCCGCTCACCCCAGGAGTGGGCCAATTTGCTGGAGAAGGCCGGAGATGAAATCGGAAACGGCCGCTTTATCGTTCGTTGCCTCGGCGCAGAGCGGTATCTCGATCGCGAGACAGTCGCGGTGCTCGTAACGCTTCGCCAGAACCTCGTGTCGGAACTGCTGCACGCGACCGCGGGCGAGGTCATGATGATCGATGCAGCCATCATCGGCTACTACAACATGCTCCGCACTCAGCGCTGGATCGGCAACCTCAGTCTTGTCGTCGAGCGGGAGCTTTTCGGCCAGGAACCGCTGAATGAAATCCACGGCCCGACGGTCGGAAATCGGCTTGAGGAGCAGCTCGGCCGCTTGGCTGAAGTCATGATGCCGCTCCAGGATCGTGCCGCGCGCATGATGATGCGGAGCCTGGAGGCGCTTCGCTCAGGGCCAAATGGGGAGAAGGGGAGGTCGAGAGGCCGGCGCGGCAGGAAGCGGTCTGTACTTTCGCCGGCACTTTGAGGCTCCGCATTGGGGTCGAGCGCCTATTCCAGCAGCGCACAGCAGCGATGATGCAGGCGTCGCACACCGAGCGAGCATTTGACGGTTCCCGCAAGATCGTTTCGACGTAGTCGAAGAAGCCGTCGTAGGCCGGCGCAATGCCGGGCAAGGTATTCCAACTCACGCGAAATCATTCGTCGGATGTGGTTGGGGTGAGCCTCCTGAGCTATTCAGGATTCTTTCACAGCGCTCACCGTAGATCTGAGCCTTCGCATCGTCACCAAGCTTGCGAAGCACAACCTCGAGATTCCCGAGGCTGCGGACAAGGTGTGGATGTTCCGATCCAAACGTCAGCTCCTGAACGCGCAACGCTTCTCCAAGGGCATCGCGTGCGCCAGCGAGATCGCCGAGCGCGAAAAGCGCGGTTGCTAGGTTATTCAAGCGCAAGGCCACCTGAGGATGGTTCGAGCCGTGTGCCAGTCTGGCGATGGCGAGCGCTCTTTCATAAGCGAGCTGCGCGGCCGGTAGGTCACCGATTTTTTGGAGTAGGCTGCCGAGATTGTTAAGAGCAGTCCCTGTGTGAGGATGGTTAGCTCCGTAGCTCTCCTCCGCGATGACAAGGGCTCGTTCCAAAAGCTCGCGAGCGCCGGCATGATCCCCCATTTCATACAATACTGTGCCGAGGTTCAGCAGCGCCCGAGATGCACTCTTGTGTCCTGGTCCGAACGCGGCGTCCCGGAGTTCGATAGCGCGCTCCAATGTCTTGCGGGCGCCGTTTAGATCTCCCATACGTCGCAGCAAAACTCCAAGGTTACCCAATAGGATGATTGCTGACTCGTCGTCTTGCCCGGACGCAGCTTCAACAATAGACAGGGCGCGTTGAAATGCAGACTTGGCATCCTCCAACTTTCCCAGATCCTCATACACGCTTCCTAGGTCGCCGAGGATGACTCCGGTGGAGCGATGAGCATTGCCTAGGATCTGCTCGGCGATTGCTAGTCCATGCTCATAGGCCGAAGCAGCATCGCGGTATCTCGCGATCCTACGCAGCAGGTAACCTAGTTCGCGGTAGAGATCATAAGCTGTCTTGGTCGCAGCCGGCCCTGCACTTTCTGCCAGATGCCGCAGATGCGGTTCCAGAGAAATGAGGGGGGCGAACGCGCCCGATTGCCCGACTTGTCGGACGTTTGCCAGGAGGGTCGCCGCAACCGCGTTCCAGGCTCCCGGCAGATCTCTTGCTATCGCCTCAACAAACCTCCCGACCAGCCGGTGAACTTTGGCCGTCACGGGCGTCGGCTCACTGACCAGGCCGATGCGCAGAAGGCGATTTAGCGCGTCATATTGGAGAAGCTGAGAGGCTTCGTCCACGGCAGCAGATTGCTTTTTCTCCTGCAAAGTGCAGAGCAGCAACTCCTTGGGGATAGGCTCCCCTGGGGCGAAGCAGGCAGCTCGGGTGATCAGGTCGAGAGCAAGGGCGTCCATCTCCCTTTTAGGATCAAGCCCATCGATGCTGATCTTGAATGTTCGAGCGACATTCCGATCGTGGTCGGTGGGGCTGTGTCCACCGTGCCTCCCGATCAACGAGGCGTGCTCCAAGAGGTGGGATTGGCGAAGACCGTTGAGGTAGGTCTGCGGCTCGGCGAAAGACGCTCCACGATAAGCTTCCATGAAGCTGCCTGCCAAATGCAGGGCGAGCGGTAGATCACCCAGCTCTGCCGCAATTGCGTCTAGTCCCTCCTCTTCCGACGCGGGACCAGGCCGATAGCTTCGGAGCAGAGCAATGCTCTCGTCACGGCTGAGGACATCGATCGGACGAGTCTTCACCCCAAGGTCGGCGGCCCATTTGCCGATCCGGCTGGTCAGGAGCACCCGGCAACCTCCTGACGGTGGGCGCCAGAGCCGGAGCAATCCCTCATCCTCGCAATTGTCGAAGATAAGAAGTCGCGGAAGCGGACTGAGCCAAGTCGCGGCCACCGCTCTCACCTGATCGTCGAGCGGAAGAGAGGCGAGACCAGGTCGGAGGTCGAGACCTCCCACGCCTCCGCAGAGCGCTACTTCTCCGGCAATGGCTTTAGAATCGGCGAAGTTCAGCCAGAACACGCCTCCGGCGAAGAACTTTCCATAGCGATGGGCGAACTCCACGGCGAGCTGGGTCTTACCCACTCCGCCGATCCCGGCCGCCACCGCTGCGGTCGCGTCGCTTTTGAGAGTGGTCGCCAGCGCCAACAGGTCTGCCTCCCGTCCAACGAACTGCCGATTGCGCGCCGGCACTCGCACCGATGGCGCTGGAAGTGCTGAGACTTTTGGAATGCTGTCGAGCGGCAGCGAAGCAAAGAGCTCCAGGGACTCAGTCAGCACCTCCGCTGACGGTGCTGCCGCCGCAACCACATTGTAGATGGTCGCGACGTTCCCGCTGCCGGTGATGACAACGCTGCCCGAAATGTCGCGCGCTGTCACTGATCGATCGCTCATCGCGGCTCTCTCGTGAAATCGGCCTCAGTCAACACGCTTCAAATGGTTAGCCCGACAACCGCCAAAATCTTGTGCCAGTTGGAGCCGAGCCAGGACACCAGCGCCGTGATCTTCGGCTGCAGTTTCTCCACCTGCTCGCCAAAGTCGCTCGCACCTGTTGCATATTTTACGGCGCGTTCCAGGGCCCCGCCTACCTCGTCCTTGTCCGGATCGGGCTTCGCTGCCTCCTCTTCGGCATCCTGCAGCGCCCGGTCGAGCTTGCCTCGCTCCGGAACCCGCATTGCCATGAGAAGAGTGCGAAGTTCCGCCAGTTCGCGGTTTGGTTGGACCTGGTCGGCGGGCGGAAGCGCGACCTTGGTTCCCCGCATGTAGAGGCGATTGTTGTCACCCGTCACGACCTGAGACGCGGTGATATCTCTGGCCTTTACTGACCGATCACTGCCCTTTTTCGGCATCGCTGGTTCCTCCCTCGCTTAACCTGTTGAGCATATCGAACGCTGGGCCAATGAGGTCGGTATCCGGCTCGAGCCCAAGCTCCCGGCTGAGCTCCAGGTAGCGCTCAAGGTGCATGTCCATCCATTTGCCGACCGCCTGCGGCACTTGCAAAAACACCGGCGTCAGAACGGCAATAGCCTCTGCGAGACTCTCCCGTGCCCCATTCAGGTCCGCCGCCGAGCGCCGGACATCGGCGAGCGCTCCCATGCTGATGGAAAGATCTACGGTGAAGGCATCGGGCCGTGCCGCCGCGAGGGCGCGGCGGAGCGCCACAGCCTCCCCGGCGGCCGCCAGCGCCTCCTCCCGCCGCCCGAGATGGGAGAGGAAGCTGGCGAGGTTGTTGAGGGACGTCGCCAGGTCGGGCGTGAAGGCATCGGGCCGTGCTGCCGCGACGGCGCGGTGGAGCGCCACAGCCTCCTCCGCGGCCGCCAGCGCCTCCT
>CAYTTC010000231.1:0-3932 GCA_964440525.1 uncultured Propylenella sp.
TGCAACGTCATCACCCGCAGCGATGTGGAGTCCGTCATCGAGGAAATCCTCGTTGCCGATCCTTATGCGGTGCTTACGCCAAACCTGCTCTATCACCGGCTCGGCCGGCGCGGAAAATGCTGCGGCTGCTTCCCGAATGTCAGCCGCATCCTGGTCGAGCACGGCACGCTGGTGCGCCAGACGATCGAGGCCGGTGGACTGCCGGAGCGGGACGAGGCCGAGGAAATTCCCTCCGCAGCGGCCTGAGCCCCCTTTTCGGGGGCGATATCAGGAAACTCCCAGTCTGGAATCATTCTAAAAACGCTTTGTCGGCGTGCGGAACTGCTCTAGAAGAGGCAGCCATTCGAACCGTGCGAGGATGACATGAAAGGCGACGGACGGGTCATCGACCGCCTCAATCAGGCCCTGAAGCTCGAGCTCGGCGCCATCAATCAGTACTGGGTCCACTACCGCCTGACCGAGAACTGGGGTTTTACGAAATTCGCCAAGAGGGAGCGGGCGGAATCGATCGAGGAGATGCATCACGCCGACAAGCTCGTCGACCGGATCATCTTCCTCGAAGGCCACCCCAATTTGCAGACGCTCGCGCCGCTCCGCGTCGGGCAGAATATCCGCGAGGTCCTGGACGGCGATCTCACCGGCGAGTACGACGCATGCACCAGCTACCGCGAGTCGCGTGAGATTTGCCGTGATGCCGGCGACTATGTCTCGATGGGACTCTTCGAGGAGCTGCTGAAGGACGAGGAAGGCCATATTGACTTCCTGGAGACGCAGATCGATCTCCTGAAGTCGATCGGCGAGGAGCGCTACATGCTTCTCCAATCGGATTCGGCCGACAAGGCAGAGAAGGAATAGCCTCCGCAAGTAACTCTGCGCTGGGTTTGGTCAGCGCCTGACTATCCGCCGGGTTGCCAAGACGGTAGTATCGTGCCTCCTTGCCCGTCGGCAGGGCGGGTGAGGAACTGATGGCCTTCAAGCCGAACTACAATCAGCAACGCAACGATCGCCAGCGCGCGAAGGACCAGAAGAAGCAGGAGAGGCTTCAGCGTCGCGAGGACGAAGCGGCCCGACGCCGGGCGGAGCGCGCCGGAGGCGCGACCGCCGAGAGCGCGACCGCCGAGAATCCGAGCGACGACCCTCAACACGACTGAGTTTTCGAGAACGATCGGAGAATTCACATGGCCCGAAAGAAAGAGCCCAGCCCGGCCGGCTTTGTGCTTTTCGACGTCGTCTATGAAGACGGCACCCTCAGCTCGAACCGCAAAGTGCCGGATGCGGAGCTCGTCGGTTTCGACGGCGACCTGCCGGCCAAAACCTTCATCGAGGCGCAGGATCGGATGGTCGGCGAAAAGTCCGGCCGACCGCGCGGCAAGATAAAGACGATTGCGCGCTCCGGGCGTCGTTTGCTGCCGCAGGCGCAGAGCAATTACGCTCGAAGCTGATGCGGGGGCTGCCTTAGCCTTCGATCTCCTCGCGCAGAATTTCGAGCGCAAGCCATTCGTTCTCCGCCTTCGCCAGCTCCGCTTCGACCGTCTCAAGATCGGCCGCGGCCTTGCCGAAGGCGGCCGGGTCGCTGGCGAACAATTTCGGATCGGCGAGCTTTTCGCGTAATTGCGCGATCTCGGTAATGAGCCCGCCGATGCGGCCGGGCAGTGTCGTGAGCGCATGTTTTTCGCGAAAGCCGAGTTTTCGCTTCGGCGAAGATGAGCGGACAGGCGAAGCGGGCCTACTGGTTTGCCTCGCGTTTTCGGGCTTCGGCAAAGCAGGACCCGGCGCGCCGCCGCGCTGCGCCAGCATGTCGGAATAGCCCCCGGCATATTCGACCCAACGTCCGTTTCCTTCGGCCGTGAGCACCGACGTGACCGTGCGGTCGAGAAAATCGCGGTCGTGGCTAACGAGAAGCACGGTGCCCGGATAGTCGGCGACCGCCTCCTGCAGGAGGTCGAGCGTCTCCAGATCAAGGTCGTTGGTCGGCTCGTCGAGCACCAGCAGATTCGATTGCGTGGCAAGCGAGCGGGCGAGCATCAGCCGGCCGCGTTCGCCGCCTGAGAGCGCCGAGACCGGCTGCCCGGCTTGCTCGGGGTCGAAGAGGAAATCCTTCATGTAGCTCACCACATGGCGCGCCTCGCGACCCACCATGACGGTGTCGCCGCCGGTGCGGGTCAGCGCCTCCTTCAACGTCATCGTCGGATCGAGGCTGGCGCGGCGCTGGTCGAGCGATGCGATCTCGAGATTGCTCCCGAGGCGCACCGTGCCGCTGTCGGGCTCGGTGGCGCCCGTCAGGATGTCGAGAAGCGTCGTCTTGCCGGCGCCGTTCGCTCCGACGATGCCGAGCCGGTCGCCGCGGGCAATGCGGATGGAGAAGTCGCGGATGAGCACGCGGCCGCCGAGCGCCTTGGAGACATTCGTCGCCTCGATCACCAGCTTGCCGGATGTCTTGGCGTCGTTGACAGTGAACTTGACCTTGCCGGTGATGCGGAGCTGTTCGCGCCGCGCGCGGCGCATGTCGTTCAGCGCGCGGAGCCTTCCCTGGTTGCGCGACCGCCGTGCCGTCACCCCGTAGCGGAGCCAGTCGAGCTCGGCGACGATTTTTCTGTCGAGCTTCACTCGATCGCGCTCTTCCTTTTCGAAAACCTCGTCGCGCCACGCTTCGAATTCGCCGAAGTCGCGGTCGAGCCGTCGGATCGCGCCGCGGTCGAGCCACAGCGTGGCGCGCGACAGCGTCTCCAGCAGCCGCCGGTCGTGGCTGACGAGCACGATGGCCGAATCGATGCCCGACAGCTCGGCCTCCAGCCATTCGATCGCCGGGAGGTCGAGGTGGTTGGTCGGCTCGTCGAGGATGAGAATGTCGGGCTTTGGAGCGAGAACGCGGGCGAGCGCCGCCCGCCGCGCCTCGCCGCCCGAGAGCCGCGCTGGCTCCTCCTTTCCGGTGAAACCCAGTGCGCTCAAGAGAACCTGCGCGCGATGGCGGTCGTCGCCCGGCGCCAGGCCGGCTTCCACATAGGCGAAGACGGTCGCGAAGCCGGAGAGATCTGGCTCCTGCGGGAGGTAGCGGATGGTGGTGCCCTGGCGGACGATGCGCTCGCCGCGGTCTGGTTCGACCAGCCCCGCCATGATCCTGAGCAGCGTCGATTTTCCCGAGCCGTTGCGGCCGACGAGCGCCAGGCGTTCGCCTTCGCCGACGGCAAGCTCGACATCTGACAGCAGCGTCTGGCGGCCGAAGGCGAGCGTGACGTTTCTGAGCGCGAGGAGGGGCGGGGAGGCGGGCACGGCGTGTTCGTATCACAGGATCGAACGGGATGCGGCGCTCAGCCCGAATAACACCCCGCGAGCCGTGCCCGCTGTCGCACCAGCGCGAGCACGATGTCGATCGCCGGCGTCGGCGTACCGGTCAGGCGGCCGAGCTCCTGCACGGCGGTGACGAGCGCGTCGATTTCCATGGGGCGCCCGCGCTCCAGGTCCTGCAGCATCGAGGTCTTGTGGGCGCCCACTCCGGCGGCGCCGGCGATGCGACGGTCAACGTCGATCGGAAAGGTCACACCGAGCGCGGTAGCGATCGCCTCCGCCTCCACCATCATAGCGAGCGCGACGCCACGGGTGCCGTCATCGGCGCAGATTTCGGCAAGCGTGCCGCCGGTCAGCGCCGAGATCGGATTGAAGGAGAGGTTGCCCCACAGTTTTATCCAGATGTCGTTGCGGATGTCAGGGCGGACGGCCGCGCGCAGCCCCGCCGAGACGAGCATGCGGGCGAGTGCCAGGACGCGCTCGGTCTTTTCCCCTGACGGCTCGCCGAGTGGCAGGCGGTCGCCCTCGACGTGGCGGATCACGCCCGGCGCCTCGATCTCCGCCGCAATGTAGACGACGCAGCCGATGGCCCGCTCCGGGCCGATCGCGTCCCAGATTTTTCCGCCTGGATCGACCGCCTCGACGCG
>CAYTTC010000232.1:0-3910 GCA_964440525.1 uncultured Propylenella sp.
GCTGAGGCCGCGCCCGACGCCGCGGCGGCTCCCCCCGCAGGCGACGCCAATGCGGGCGAAGTGCCGCCGGATGCGGCGCCCGCCGATCCCGAATGATTGAGGACCGGGCAAATCAGAGCATGATCGTAGCGCAAAACCGGTGGCGAATTTTGCCGATCATGCTCTAGTGTTTCGGCTCGAACCGCCGGGGACCGATGGCGCTTTCCAGCATGACCGGCTTTGCCCGTACGTCCTTTGAGGTCGACGGGGCGAAGTTTTCATGGGAGCTGAAGAGCGTGAATGCGCGCGGCCTGGAGATCAGGTTGCGCCTGCCGAGCGGTCTCGATCACCTCGAAGCGGATATTCGCGCGCGGATCCGCGATGCGATCGCCCGCGGTAGCTGTTTCTTCACCCTGGCGCGAGAGGCGGAGGGCGAGCACTCCTCCCTTGTGCTGAACGAGGAGGCGCTTGCGCTGGTGGTGGCGGCGGCGCGCCGGCTCGCCGCGGTGGAGGGCATTGCCATGCCAACTGCGGACGGCTTGCTCGCCATACCCGGCGTCCTGCGGGACGGAAGCGCGGCGCTGGATAGCGCCGCCGCGGAACGCCGCGACGCGGCGGTGCTTGCCGAGCTCGGCGCGGCGATCGACACGCTCAAGCGGACACGGCTAGAGGAGGGGGCGCGCCTTGCGACCGTGCTCGGCGATCAGATCGAACGGATCGAGCGGATGGTCGAGGAGGCCGAAAGCCTGTCGGCGGAGGCGCCGGAGGCGCTCAGGGCCCGCATCCGCGACCAGGTAGCGCTGCTGACCGCCGATGCAAGCAGCCTCAATCCCGACCGGCTGCATCAGGAGGCGGTGCTCGCGGCGACGCGCGCCGACGTACGCGAGGAACTCGACCGTCTACAGAGCCACATCACGGGCGCTCGCGGCCTGATCGGTTCCGGCGACGCGGTCGGTCGGCGCCTTGAATTCCTGGCGCAAGAATTCAACCGGGAAGCCAACACGCTCTGCTCCAAGGCTTTCGACCGGCGACTGACCGCGATCGGCATGGAGCTGAAGGCGGTCATCGACCAGTTTCGCGAACAGGTGCAGAATCTGGCATGAGCCCCAATCCCGTTCAGCTTCGCCGCAGAGGGCTGATGTTCGTGCTCTCCTCGCCCTCTGGCGCCGGCAAGTCGACACTCGCGCGGCTCCTCCTGTCGGAGGAGAAGGATCTCGCTTTGTCGATTTCAGTCACCACACGGCCGCGGCGCGCCAGCGAGGTGGAAGGTCAGCAGCACTATCAGTTCATCGATCAGGCTACGTTCATGCGCATGCGCGACCACGGCGAGCTTCTGGAATCCGCCGAGGTGCACGGTAATTTCTACGGAACGCCGCGCGCACCGGTGGAAAAGGCGCTCGCCGCGGGCAAGGACGTGTTGTTCGACATCGACTGGCAGGGCACGGAGCAGCTCACGCGGATCGAGGAAATGCGGCAAGATCTCGTGCGTGTCTTCGTCCTGCCACCGAATTTCCGCGAGCTCAGGGCGCGCCTCGAGCGACGTGCCGAGGATGCGGCGGAAACGATCCAGAGGCGGCTCGCGAATGCACGCGAGGAAATCGGCAAGTGGGCCGAATACGACTACGTCATCATCAACGAGGACCTTGACCGGTCATTCCCGATGGCGCGTGCCATACTCGCGGCGGAACGCCTGCGGCGCGAGCGCGTGACCGGCCTTTCAGGCTTCGTCGAAGGTCTTCTCAAGGAAGCGGATGAATCTCCGCGCGGACCCGCTCAACCGGTCTCTCGGTAGAGCCTCGCAAGCTCAAGAAAGCCGGCGACAGGAACCTCCTCGGCGCGGAGCGTCGGCGCGATCCCGGCCGCCGCAAGGATCGGCCCCGGATCGGGCCAGAGCTGCTTCAGACTGGAGCGGAGCATTTTTCGCCGCTGGCCGAAGGCGGCGGCGGTGACGGTTTCCAGCGCGGCGACGGGAGGAGGCTCGGCGTCCTGCCGTGGCTCCAGCCGGATTACGGCCGAGTTGACCTTGGGGACTGGCGTAAAGGCGCGGGCGGGCACCGGGAAGAGCAGCTTTGGACGAGTCCGCCACTGGGCGAGCACGGCAAGCCGCCCGTAAGCCTTGGATCCCGCAGCGGCGACGATGCGGTCGGCGACCTCGCGCTGGAACATCAGCGTCAGGCTTTCCCAATAAGGCGGCCAGGGCTCGGCGGAGAGCCAGCCGACGAGGAGGGGCGTCGCGACGTTGTAGGGAAGGTTCGCGACGATGCGGAGCGGCCTGGTGGTGGCAAGCGCTGAAAAATCGAAATCGAGCGCGTCGCCTTCGACGATCGTGAGCCGACCGGAAGCGGCGGCCGCGATCTCCTCAAGCGCTGGCAGCGCGCGGGGATCGCGTTCGATCGCGGTAACGTGCGCGGCGCCCTCAAGGAGCAGCGCGCGCGTCAAGCCGCCCGGGCCTGGCCCCACTTCCACAACATGGCAGCCGGCAAGCGGCCCGCCTGCACGGGCGATGCGGCGGGTCAGATTGAGGTCGAGGAGGAAATGCTGCCCGAGCGCTTTCCTGGCCGAAAAACCGTGCCGGGCGATCACCTCGCGAAGCGGCGGCAGAGCCTGCAGCGCCGCGGGTTCGCTCAAGCAGCCTCGCGCCGCGAAATCGCCTCCGCCAGCTTGAGCGCGGCGATCAGGCTCGTGGCCTTTGCCTTGCCGGTCCCGGCGAGAGAAAGCGCGGTGCCATGATCGGGCGACGTGCGGACGAAGGGGAGACCCAAGGTGACGTTGACGGCGTCGTCGAAGGCAAGCGTCTTCACCGGAATCAGCGCCTGGTCGTGATACATGCAAAGCGCGGCGTCGTAGGTCTTGCGCGCCTCCTCATGGAACATCGTGTCGGCGGAAAAGGGTCCGGTTGCAGCGATGCCCGACGCGCGGAGCGCTTCGACCGCTGGCCGTACGATCGCAGCGTCCTCGTGACCGAGCATTCCCTCCTCGCCGGCATGCGGGTTGAGGCCCGCAACAGCGATGCGGGGTTTGGCAATGCCGAAACGGCGCTGGAGGTCGCGGGCGACGATGCGGCCGGTCTCGACGATGAGCGCAGTTGTGAGCGCGCGCGGCACCTCGGAGAGGGGGATGTGAACCGTTACGGGGACGACCCGCAGATCGGGCCCGGCGAGCATCATGACCGGCGTCGCGGCTTGGTCGAACAGCTCAGTGGTTAGTGCGCCGAGGAATTCCGTATGGCCAGGGAACTCGAACCCAACCGCGTTCAGCGCCTTCTTCTGAATGGGATTGGTGACGATTGCCGCTGCAGCGCCGGCGCGGACAAGCATGACGGAGCGGCGTATCGACTGGATTACGGCGGGGGTATCGGATGCGTCGATTGCTCCAGGGGCGCCGCCAACCGAGGGCGCGCCTTCGAGACACGGGAGGGCGTCGGCAAAGACGTCGGCGGCTTTGTTCGGTGTCGTCACAACGGTCGGGACGTCGCGGCCGAGCGCGCGTGCGCGCCTCGCAACGAGAGCGGCATCGCCGACGAAGATGAAGGGCGGAATAGCGGCGGCGCGGCGGGCGGCCCACGCTTCGATGGCGATGTCGGGGCCGATTCCCGCAGGCTCGCCGAGGGTGAGGGCAAGCAGCCTTCTTGTCCCGGCTCCGCTCACCGGTATTCGATGACGGCGTCGGAGCGCAGGTCGCGGAGATAGCGCCGGGCGAGCAACTGGCCGCGCTCGGTAGAAATCTCGTCACGAGTTTCGACCGTGGCCTCCGTCTGGCCCGCAATTTCGTTCTTGGCGCAGATCGCAACGATCTGGAAGCCGTCCGCAACGCGCTCAGGCTCGCTCGTGCCGCCGACCTCGAGACTGGCGAACGCTTCCTTGAGGGCTGGGGGGAGCTGCCCCGCCTCGCGTCGCACCTGCGGCTTCACCACAATGCCAGGCGCGCTAGC
>CAYTTC010000233.1:0-3884 GCA_964440525.1 uncultured Propylenella sp.
GCCCGCGCACTGGCGCGCTCGCCGCGGCTCTTCCTCCTCGACGAGCCGCTCTCGGCGCTCGACGCCAAGCTCCGCGAGGCCATGCAGGTCGAAGTCAGGCAGCTGCAGCGCCAGCTCGGCATCACGACGATCGTCGTGACGCACGACCAGCGCGAGGCGATGACCATGGCCGACCTGATCGTGGTCATGGGCGAAGGCCGCATCCGGCAAGCGGGCACGCCGCTCGAGATCTACCGCAAGCCGAGCGACGCCTTCGTCGCCGCTTTCATCGGTTCGACCAATATCCTGCCAGCAAAGCGTGAAGGCGGCGGGGCGGCGGTGCCGGGTGGTTCCATTCCGAATCTCGGCATTCCCTCGGGTGGCGCTGTCGTATCGGTGCGGCCGGAGGACATCAGGCTGGTCGATCCTGCCAATGCGTCGATCCGCGGGCGCGTAAGCTTCGTCCGCGACCTCGGCGCGAGCATCGAGACCTATGTTGCATGCGGCGACCATGAGATCGTCGCGGTCTCCAGTCCGCGCGACCGGCCCGAGCTTCACGAGGGTGCGGATGTCGGCGTCCTCATCAAGCCGAAAGACTGCGTTGTGCTGAAGCCATGAGGCGACCGCGAGCGAGCTTCGCCGACACCCTTCCGGTGCTCTTCCCGGCGCTCATGCTCACGATATTCTTCGTGGTGCCCTTCGGGATCATGCTCTCGGTGAGCTTCTTCCGCCGCGTGCAGGGCGCCTTCTACGAGCCCGATTTCGTGCTCGACAACTACGCCCGCTTCCTCACAGCCTTCTTCGCCGAGCGGCTCGGATTCTCGCTCTTCCTCGCCGCGCTCGTGGCGGTGGTCTGCGTCGCGGTCGGGCTCCCGTTCACCTACCAGCTGACAAAGCTTTCGCGCCGGCTGCAGGTGTTCTGGCTGGTTGGGCTCCTCGCCATCCTGTCGCTGTCCGAAGTGATCATCGGTTTCGCCTGGTCGACGCTGTTTTCGCGCACCGCCGGCATTACGAATCTGTTCGTGGCGCTTGGCCTGATGGACGAGGCTGTATCGCTTTCGCCGAGCTTTGGGGCGGTGTTGACCGGCATGGTCTACCAGGCCCTCCCCTACACCGTGCTGGTCCTCTACCCCTCGGTGGTCCGGCTCGATCCTTCGCTGGTCGAGGCAGCGCGGACGCTCGGTGCCTCGCCTTTCCGAGCCTTCTTCAACCTCGTCGTGCCGGTGCTCCGCAGCGCGCTTCTTGCCACGCTCATCATGGTGTTCGTGTTCGCGCTCGGCTCCTACCTCCTGCCGCAGCTCCTCGGCCGCCCGCAGCACTGGACGCTCTCCGTGCTTATTACCGATCAGGCGATCTACCAGTCGAACATGCCTTTCGCGGCGGCGATGGCGGTTTTCCTGGTGCTCGTCAGCCTGGGACTCGTTGGGCTTTCGCTGGTGATCGGGCGGAGAGGAGCCGTCGCATGACGCGCCACATGATCCGTGCGGGGCGCTGGCTGCTCTTTGCCGCGGTTGCGCTTTTCCTGGCAGCGCCGATCACCATTGTCGCCGGCGTCTCGGTAAACAAGCAGAAGACGCTGCAATTCCCGCCGGTCGGCTTCTCGCTCGACTGGTATTTTCAGATCGTCACCGATCCAGGCTGGCGGAACGCGCTGCTCACCTCCGTCATCATCGCCGCCTCGGCGGCGGCGCTCTCCGTCCTCATCGCGTTCCCGCTCGTCTGGTCGCAGTGGCGCCGGCGGCGCGCCTGGGCGAAGATCGTCGAGGTGCTGGGGCTCACCCCCTTCATCCTGCCGCCGGTCATCACGGCGCTCGGCTTCCTCTCCTTCTGGGCGACGATCGGCTTCTACGGCGCGCCGTGGACGGTCGTGATCAGCCACGCGATCTTCTTCGTGACGCTGCCGCTCGTGACGCTCACCCTCGGCTTCGCATCGATCGATCGCGAGATCATCGAGGCGGCGGCGACGATGGGGGCCGACGACCGCGCCATCCTGACAACAGTCGTCCTGCCACTCGTCGGGCCCTACATTCTTTCCGGCTTCGCGTTTGCCTTCGTTCTCTCGCTCAACGAATACATCGTCGCTTACATGGTAGCCGGCTTCACCATCGAGACGCTGCCGATCAAGATCTTCAATTCGCTCCGCTACGGCTACACGCCGACCATGGCGTCGGTGACGGTCGTCTTCGTCCTCTTCGCCGCGCTCGTCTTCGGGCTGATCGCGCGCTTCGGCGACCTGCCGCGGCTCCTCGGCGCCTGGGCCTCCAAGGAGAACTGATGCGCGTCGCGGCCTTGCAGATGGTGGCGCGGAAGGGTGACGTCGCGGCGAACCTCGCCATGATCGCGGACGCGGCGGCGGAGGCGTCCGACCGCGGCGCGACGCTTCTCGTCGCCCCGGAGCTCGCCACCACAGCCTATGGGAGCGGCGACCTGATCCGCTCGCTGGCCGAACCGACCGACGGCGCGCAGGTCGCCACGCTCGGAGCCATAGCGGCGAAGCACGGCATCACGATCGTCGCCGGCTTCGCCGAACGGGCGGGCGAGCGCATCTACAATTCGGCGGCGCTGGTCGAGCCTTCCGGCCAGCGCACGATCTACCGCAAGTGCCACCTCTACGGCGACTACGAGCGCCGTCTCTTCACCCCCGGCGACAGCGCCCCGCATGTCGTGGAGCTCGGTGGAATGAAGGTGGGCATCCTCATCTGCTACGACGTGGAATTCCCGGAAGCGGTGCGGCATCTAGCGCTGGCGGGTGCCGAACTGGTTCTCGTCCCGACGGCGCAGCCGGAGACGCCGGATGCACCCTTCATCGCCGAGAAAATCGTGCCGGTGCGCGCCTTCGAAAACGGGATTGCGATTGTCTACGCTGACCACGCCGGGGGCGACGGCCGCTTCGCCTATGCCGGACGCTCCTGCATTGCGCTGCCGGACGGCACCGATGGCGCGCGCGCTTCCGCCAGCGGCAGTGCAGTCATCGTCGCCGAATACGAGCCGTCGAACTTTGCGCAATCGCGCCTAGCCAATCCGTATTTGATGGACCGGCGCCGCGATCTTTTCGAAGTCAAATCCGGACGGTGACTTCCTAGAGCCATCCGATCAGGTTTGAGCCGAAAGGCCCTGCGCCAGGCCACCTCGCGTCAGCCGAGCTTGGACCCATTGGTGGTGAGGTAGATGGAGTAGAGCGATGTCGTTCCGCAAATGAAAAGCCGGTTCCGCTTGACCCCACCGAACGTGACGTTCGCGACCATCTCGGGGATCAGAATCTTGCCGATGAGCGCTCCGCTCTTGTCATAGCAATGGACGCCATCGCCGGCGCTCGTCCAGATGCGCCCCTTCCAGTCCACCCGAAAACCGTCGAAAAGGCCGGCGGTCGATTCGGCGAAAACTTCGCCGCCCTTCAGGCTCTTGCCGTTCGCGGAGACGATGAAGCAGCGGATGTGGCGCGGGCCGTCGACGACGTGCGTCGCGCCGGTGTCGGCGATGTAGAGGAGCTTCTCGTCGGGCGAGAAGGCGATCCCGTTCGGGCGCACCATGTCGCTGACGACACGATCTACCGCGCCGCTCTTCGGGTCGATGCGATAGACGTGGCAGCCGTCGATCTCCTGTTCCTGCCGGTCGCCCTCGTAGTCGGTGTCGATGCCATAGGCCGGATCGGTGAACCAGACCGAGTTGTCGGACTTGACCACGGTGTCGTTCGGCGAATTGAAGCGCTTGCCCTGACATTTATCGGCGAGGACGGTGATCGATCCATCGATCTCGGTTCGCGTGACGCGCCGCGTGAGATGCTCGCAGGTGACGAGACGACCCTGGTTGTCGACGGTGTTTCCGTTGGAATTGTTGGAACGTTCGCGAAAGACGGAAACCTGATCGCCGGGATCGGTGAGACGCATCATGCGGTTGTTGGGAAT
>CAYTTC010000234.1:0-3841 GCA_964440525.1 uncultured Propylenella sp.
CCTTCTGGCTCAAAGCCATACATCAGGGCGGACCACTTCAATGGGGGAGGATCAGCTTCAGATACCCATGCAATCGTTGGTAATTCAATAAGCATGCTTTCGCATTCTCCGGAACAAAAACCCATTGATGAGCGCTCCAATACCACTGGATCAGAATTCACACTCATATGAATCGGAGATAACTATGCGGCTACCTTGGCATTCTTCATGGGCGCTCGCGCTATGCGCCTCGGCTTTCGGAATGATGCCCCTTGCATCTGCCGAAATCCTTCAGCCGTCCGCGACGGCCGTTGCATTTCGTATGGTGGGTCCACCAGAACAAATGCCCCTGTCGCCTGTGCCGCTCGGATCCGCGGGAAATTTCGCGATTCTCTCAAAATCAGGCATAACAACCACTGGAAACACCGCAATTGGTGGAAGTATTGGAGTTAGTCCAATCGCTAGTACTGCTATGACAGGATTTGCCTTGACGATGCATAGCTCAAATCGGTTTTCGATCTCAAGTCAAGTGCTTGGAAGGGTCTATGCAGCCAGTTATGCGACTCCCACTCCTACCATGCTAACCACGGCTGTAGGAGACATGCAAACCGCGTATGCCAACGCCGCTGGAAGAAAGAACCCTACTGCTATTGAAATGGGTGCCGGAAATATTGGCGGTCTGATAATTAGGCCTGGAGTCTACAAGTGGAGCACTAACGTAATAGTACCGGCAGATGTTGTTCTATCGGGTAATAAAAATTCGGTTTGGATATTCCAGATCGCCGGGACTCTGAATATCGCCACTGGTAAGAAGATAACTCTCAGAGGCGGTGCACAAGCTAAATACGTCTTCTGGCAGGTCGCCGGAGCGGCCACACTTGGGACGGGATCCTTTCTTACGGGAAATGTATTGGGCAAGACAGGAATTGTGCTACAGACAGGGGCAAGACTGAATGGTAGAGCGCTCGCACAGACCGCCGTTACGTTAGACGCCAATGCTGTCCAGAGGCCCCCGCTCTGAGACAGGAGCTAAGGTGGGTCGGACGGAAAGAAGGACGATCCACCACAAAGCGCGCGACCTTTGCGAGCAGATGACCCCCCGCGGCGTAGTGTCTCAGTTTGAAATTCGGCGCGTTTGAAGCGGGTGTCGCGCGCCTGCCACCGCTCCTGTATGCTTAGCGCAAAGCGGGAGCTAGCGATGAGATGCCACGCACGAAGAGGCCCTTGCGGTTGTTGGCCTTGAGGCAGAGCGCGGCGAAATTGTCGAACGCGCGCGTCGTCAGCATCATGCAGCACGAGAGATTTACCGAACCACTTCCTCACCCATGGCGGAACGCCGCAACCATCGCCTGTCTGTCAGAAAGCACACCTCGCAGGTTGCTTTAAAGCGGGCTGAGGTCCACCGTGAGGGATCAGCCGCTGAGCGCTGGGAGCTCGCCGCTAAGGCCGTGTGAGCCGTGCCCCATTATCAGTTCTCTATGCATGATACTGGCACCCGGTACGAATTCCTCGGTTCCATGGAGTTCGCCGACGATGGCGAGGCGTTCGCGTTTGGCGAGCGGATGATCCAGGACGTAATGCGCACACACGCTGACCGTTATTCGGGTTCGCGATGGGTCATGGATATCAGACAGGTGAGGGCGACCGCGCCGTCGCCAGCATTCCCTTCGTACTTGATCCGCCGGCCTAAAATCCAAGCGCCGCGGGCAGCGGTTAGCGAGGCCGGCCGCCTTGCTCCCTTCGCACCTCCCGGAGGGGCTTAACGTCCGAATAACCATTCGGATATCATAAAGCTTTCGGGCGAGCTTTTCTCAAATCCAGCCGCCCACCCTTGTGCGCGTGGTGCCGCCTCGGTTCGCCCTGGACCGGGGCGGCGTCCTTTCAGGAGCTGTGAGTAGCCTGTAGCTGTGAAAGCGCCTCTCGACGCGCTCGGCATTTGCTGCTTCAATCGTTACGGGAGCCCGCTGAGGTGCTCAGGGCGGCCCCGGCTCGCCTAGGGCGAAAGCATGGCCGGGGCCGCTTCTTAGGGACGGAAAGTCCAAGTCCCAGAGCTTAAATGGCGCGCTCAGTCGGCGGCATCGCGATTCGGGAGGCTGCAATGAACAACATCATTTGGATCGTTGGAGCGGTAGTGATTATCTTGGCAATCCTCGGCTACTTCGGCCTCCGGTAATCGGCGCGCGCGAGTGCGATGCCTATTTTCTATTTCCACGTCAGGGACGAAAGCGGCACCGTCAGGAAAGACGAAGAGGGAGCCGACTTGGCCACCGCGGCGGCTGCGCGGGACCGGGCAATACAAACCGGTCGGCAATTCTTGGACAAAGAAGTTTCAGCCGACGCGCTTCACCCCGACGATTTGGCAAAGCTAGCTATCGAGGTGAGGGACAGTTCCGACCAAATCGTCTGCACTGTTCCTCTCAGAGCTTCCAAAGGCTTCTGACTAACGCACTATCCTCCGGCGGCAGACGCCACACCGGATATGATCGGCTGAATCGCTTCCGATCGACGAATCGGCCCTATCAGCGCCAGCGCCTGCCTGTCGGCGTCCGTCATCTCGCTGCCGCTACCGCCGATGGCCGGACTAGGAACGTCTGCGTATTCTGCCGCTGAATGCGCTTATCGCCCAAGTGCCCGCACTGGATGGTCACGACAGCATCTACCGGCCTACCGATTGATCGTCGTTGGACTGGATCTGATGAAGGCCGCTCGCGGGGAGTGTGGAGCAACTGCATCCAGGCTCGCTGGGTGGCTACCAGCAGCTCTTCCTCGATATGCGGTGCGAGCACCCGCATTTCGTCCCCTCTTGCTAGCTCGGTTGATGAATACGCTTTCGTCGTTGCCCGCTGGGTGCGAGTTGGCGGCCATGCAATGAGGAGGCGCACGCGATGAACTCCCAACACGCAGTTCGCGGGGGCAACTCAGGTCGGTGGCACACCCCAGTAGTCGCGAACTCCCAGTGGGTAGTTCGGATCCGCCCAAGGGTCTTCCTCAGGCCCGAAGCTTGGAGCGGCTTTCAGTTTCGCCATGTCGATATCCACTACGTAGCCGCCTTGATCGACATCATAATCCAGGGCTTCCCATGGCAACGTATGATAGCGCTGGCCAATGCCGAGGAAGCCGCCAAATGACATGACTGCGTAGGACACGCGTCCGGTGAATTTGTCGACCATGAAGTTGTAGACCTCGCCAAGGTGCTCTCCGGCCCGGTTGTAGACCTCAGTTCCCTCGACCTTGTTGGACGAAATCAGCCGGCTGGTCTCGTCGATCTCTAAACCGCTTATTGTCGCTGGCTGTGCCATCTTTTCCTCCCGTGCGAAGCTGCCTCGCTGATAATCTCCGGGACGGCCAAGCGTTCCGTGAGATCAAGGCGGCTGCCAAGGAAACTGCGTCGCTATCGGAGCGCGGTCGTTGTCTTCAAAATATCAGGCATGTCGGCTCCGACTTCAGCGCTGGTTTCCGAAGCGTCCAATTCAGCGGCGGCACGCTCCCAATGCTCGCGGTCGCGACCTTCGGGTCGCCCCTCCTCTTCCCAGATCGCCTGTGCTCGCTCGCGAATACGCGCTTCTCGATCGCTTTCCATCGCTGTGCTCCTATGCCAGCGGACTCAACGCGGCTGCGGGCTAGGCGATCCTTCACTCGATTGGCGACCGTTAGAACAGTAGCTTCGACACACTGGCATGGCGGAGCATCGCGGCGCCGCGCAGATGCTTGACCTTCACCCGCAGCTCAGGCTTCACGAAGCCAGCCTTGCGTTGCCGGATTTCTTTGAGTGCCGGCTTCGGCACCTTCAGCGCCTCGGCGGCGGACCATCTTGGCGTCGAGATTCGCGACTTCGATCTGGAGCGTTTGGGTTTTTCCCTTT
>CAYTTC010000235.1:0-3826 GCA_964440525.1 uncultured Propylenella sp.
CAAGCTGAAAAGTGTCGCGGTCGCCGCTGGCGATCACGGCAGTCCCGCCGAGCCTGGTCTCCGCGGCAGCCGCCGCAGCGAGGAAATCATCCGCTTCATACGCCGCGGCCTTCGCATTCACGAACCCGCAAGCGGCAACGAATTCCGGCAAATCATTGAGCTGCTCGATGAGCGCATCGTCGAACGCACGGCCGCTCTGGTAGGCAGGGAAAAGTTTTTGGCGGTAGGTCGGCGCCGTAAGCGTGTCCCAGGCCACCAGCACCGCACGCGGCTGCTCGTCACGATAGAGCCGCAGCAGGAAATTTGCGAAGCCGACGATCGCCCCGCCACCTTTGCCCCCGGTCCGCAGGATCGTCTTCGGCAGCGCATGATACGAGCGGTGCGCAAACGAATCCCCATCGATGACGAGCAGCGGCCGGCTCGAAGCTTTCGAGGCGCGCGCGCTCTTACCCGCCGTCTTGCGAGAAACGGCTCGATTGGCTCGCGTAGGGACTCGCCGTCGTGCGGAAGCTCTTCCCAGCACAATCCATGCCGGCGCGTGATCGCTTGCATTCTCCCTGCCGCGGACATCGCGGTCGACGCCCGCATCGACCAGACGGCTCGCGGCCTCTGCGCTCAGCAGGAAATGATCGAGGCGAAGGCCGGCGTCCCGTTGCCAGCGATTCCGCATGTAGTCCCAAAAGGTATACATCGGGGTGTCGGGATGAAGGGCGCGGACGGCATCGACCCAACCTTGGTCGAGAATGCGCTTGAACGAGGCCCGGCTCTCCGGCTGGACAAGCGCGTTCTTTGCATACGAGGTCGTGGCGTAGATATCGAACGGGGTCGGCACGACGTTATAATCTCCCGCAAGCACGACCGGCGCCTCGGCGGAAAAGAGCTCCTGCGCATGCTTCGCCAACCGCTCCATCCAGGCGAGCTTGTGGGAGAATTTTGGGCCGGGCTGCGGATTACCGTTCGGCGCGTATAGGCATCCGACAAGCACACCGTTCACGGCTGCCTCCAGGTAGCGGCTCTGACTGTCCGCAGGATCGCCCGGCAGCTCGGTTCGCGTGACGACCGCCTCGCGCCCCAGTGTGAGGATGGCCACCCCGTTCCACGACTTTTGCCCACGCCACGCCGCGCTGTAGCCTGCCCTCTCGATCGCAGCTCGCGGAAACTCTGTGTCATGCGCCTTCAGCTCCTGAAGACAGACAACGTCGGGCCGCGCGTCGCCAAGCCATTCAAGGAGATTGGGGAGCCGCTTGTTGATGTTGTTGATATTGAAGGTGGCTATCTTCATGCGAGACTCGAAGGGGTGGGATTCTGCCGGGCAGGCTTTGCTTCGTGATTGTTTCCGACGACCCGCCTTCCGACTTCTACACTCAGTCCCTTTCCCTGGGATAGAAGTCCGCCGGCTTGCCTTCGACAAACCATTTCGGCGACGCCCAGCGGTCGGGAATGTGCGCGGTCGACCAAGCGGCAAGCGCCTGCAGAACCGGCAGAAGATCGGCGCCGGAGTGGGTGAGGTGATATTCGTGGCGGGCGGGGTTCGCCTGATACGCTGTCTTCGTCACGAGCCTCAGCTCCTCGAGGCGAGCCAGTCTGTCCGCCAGTATGTTTGTGGAAATCCGCTCCGGCATGTCGGCAAGCTCGCCGTAGCGATGCCGGCCCGCAAAGATCGTCCGCAGCACCACGAGGGTCCACTTGTCGCCGACAAGGTCAAGCGCAGAAGCAACCGGACAGCGGGAGCGGAAGGCTACGGTCACCACCGAATTCCTTTCATAAAATCGAGTGACTTGCATATTGCAAGCCGCCTGATTTTATGCTTCGCTCAGCCACCTTGCAAATTGCAAGAAACTTGGGGGCGGGGATGGCGGACGATCCCATGATTGACCGGCTGAGGGCTGCGCTCGCCGGACAGCCGGTGACCGAGCAAAAAAATGTTCGGCGGCACCTGCTTCATGCTCTCCGGCAACATGCTGGTCGGGACGTCGAAGCGGGGCCTGCTCGTCCGCGTGGGCAAGGAGGCGCATGCCTCCGCGGTCGCCCGTCCGCATGCCACCGCCATGGAGATGCGCGGCCGCCCCATGGAAGGGTACGTCTTCGTTGACCCTGCCGGGACCGCGACCACGAAGGCTCTGAACGCCTGGCTCAAGCTCGCACGCGCCTTTGTCGAGACGTTGCCGCCGAAGGCGAGCAAGGCAAGCAAGAGCCAGAAACCAGTCGCGAAGCGTCCAAAGAGGATCTCCCGATGAGCCAGCTGATCGTCCCGTTTCTGGTTTACGTCGTCGCCACATTCGCGATCGCCTTCGTCTGGCACCTGAAGCTCTTCGCGGCACGTTACAAAGCGCTGGGGATCTACCGCGACGATGTCCTCCCGCAATTCGGCCTCTCCTCGATGGTCATCCAGGGAATCTGCTTTGCGCTGGTCTATCAGGCGCTGTTTGTGCCGATGGCGGGCGGCTTTGTGGCGAAGGCTGCGGCTTACGCGGTGTTCGGGGCGGCGTTCTCGTGGAGCTTCACCACGCTCGCTGTTGCCGCCAAAAGCCGAATGACCTCGATCCGGGACTACATGGCGATCGAGACGGCGTTCACCGTCGTGCAGTGGGTCGTCGTCGCGGCGATCACGGTTGCCCTCGCCTGAAAATAGTGTCGGCTCGCATTCCTCGCTTGTCATGCCTGCGATCATCTCAGGGTTCGAACCGGCGGGGATAACTCCGCCGCGTAACGCCGCATCGGTGTGCAGTTGGCGGGCGCTGGAGGCTTTGCTATAGGGGCGCCGCCTCCCCTCTCCTCCTTCCGCTCCCGGCACGGGCATCCACGAAAGGCGTCTGTCGATGGCCAAGATCAAGGTCAAAAACCCCGTCGTCGAGCTCGACGGCGACGAGATGACGCGCATCATCTGGCAGCTGATCAAGGAAAAGCTCATTCACCCTTACCTCGACGTCGAGCTCCTCTATTTCGATCTCGGCGTGGAGAACCGCGACAAGACCGGCGACAAGGTGACCATCGACGCCGCGAACGCCATCAAGGAGGTCGGCGTCGGCGTGAAGTGCGCAACAATCACGCCTGACGAAGCGCGCGTGAAGGAATTCGGCCTGAAGGAGATGTGGAAGTCGCCGAACGGCACCATCCGCAACATCCTCGGCGGCGTCATTTTTCGCGAGCCGATCATCTGCAAGAACGTGCCGCGTCTGGTGCCGGGCTGGACGAAGCCGATCATCATTGGCCGCCATGCTTTTGGCGACCAGTATCGCGCTACGGATTTTCGCTTTCCCGGCAAGGGAAAACTTACCATCCGCTTCGTCGGCGAAGACGGAGCGACGATCGAGCGCGAGGTGTTTTCGGCGCCGGGCTCGGGCGTCGCCATGGCGATGTACAATCTCGACGATTCGATCCGCGATTTCGCCCGCGCTTCTTTGAACTACGGGCTCGCGCGGAACTACCCCGTCTACCTGTCCACCAAGAATACCATCCTCAAGGTCTATGACGGGCGCTTCAAGGACATTTTTCAGGAGATCTACGACGCGGAGTTCAAAGCCGAGTTCGAGAAGCGCAAGCTGACCTACGAGCACCGCCTCATCGATGACATGGTGGCCTCCGCGCTGAAATGGTCGGGCGGCTACGTCTGGGCCTGCAAGAACTACGACGGCGACGTGCAGTCCGACGTGGTGGCGCAGGGCTTCGGCTCGCTGGGCCTGATGACCTCGGTACTGCTGACGCCCGACGGCAAATGCGTCGAGGCGGAGGCGGCCCATGGAACCGTTACGCGCCATTACCGTTTACACCAAAAGGGCGAAAAGACGTCGACCAACCCGATTGCCTCGATCTTTGCCTGGACGCA
>CAYTTC010000236.1:0-3821 GCA_964440525.1 uncultured Propylenella sp.
CACGAAGGGCCGTGCGCCCTGAGTCCGGGTTTTCGCCATTTTCTGCAATCCGCAACTTCTGCGATATGTTTTCGGCGGCCTCCAGCCCCGCCTGGATCATGTCGAGATCGCGCGGCCCCCCGCGGTCGAGACCAAGCCGCGACAGTGCCCGGAGCATGTCCGGCACGCCGGAAAGCGCGGCGCGGATGCTGGCGCGCAATTCCGCCCGGTCGAAGAAGAACTGGACAGCGTCGAGGCGCTCCGTGATCCGCGCCGGATCGCAGAGCGGGCTCGCCAAGCGCTCGGCGAGCAGCCGCGACCCCGCCGCGCTCCGCGTCCGGTCGATGGCAGCCAGAAGCGTGCCCGCACGGCCCCCCGAGATCGACCTGAACAGTTCGAGGTTGGCCCGCGTCGCCGCGTCGATCCGCATCGTCTCGCGATCGCTGAGCCGCTTCGGCGGCTCGATCGGCGGGCGCTTGGCGATCTGCGTCTTGTCCACATAGGCGATGAGCGCGGCTCCGGCCGAAAACTCGGCTCGGCTGAAATTCCCGAAGGATTCCATGGTTTTGACGCCGAAGAGCTGCGAGAGCCGCTCCTCTGCGTGCCCAGCGTCGAAGAACGCCGCCGGCAGCGGCGTCAGCGCCGCTCCGACGCCGGCAATCAAGCTGCGGATTTCGGCCTCGGCCGCCAGGCGGTCGACCACGAGCACTTCCCGCGGTTCGATGCGGGCGAGCGCCGCCTGAAGCCCGCCGGGCGGGCATTCGAGGACGCGAAACTCGCCCGTCGAGATGTCGATCCAGGCGAGCGCGTGCCCGTCGCCGCCGTCGCTTCCTGCGACCCGCACGAGGGCCGCCAGATAATTGTTCCGATTGGAGTCGAGGAGCCGGTCCTCGGTGATCGTGCCGGGCGTAACGAGACGGGTCACAGCCCGCCGAACGACCGACTTCCTTTGCCGCGCATCGGCCGGATCTTCGGTCTGCTCGCAGACGGCCACGCGGTGTCCGAGCGCGATCAACTTTTGGAGATAATCGTCGGCCGCATGCACCGGCACCCCGCACATCGGGATCTCGTCGCCGAGGTGCCGGCCCCGCTTCGTCAACGTGATGCCGAGCGCGCGCGAGGCGATGGCCGCATCCTCGAAAAAGAGCTCGTAGAAATCGCCCATCCGGTAGAACAGCAGGCAATCCGGGTTGGCCGCCCGGATCTCGATATATTGCTCCATCATCGGGGTGACGCGGCCCGGTGCCACGCTCGGGGGCGGGTCTCCCCCTGACCGCCCGGTCGGCTCGTCTGGCTCGCGCTGGTTCATCGTCGAACGCTAGCAGAGGCGGCGGTGCGCCCGCTAGAACAGCATCGCCGGGCCAGGGTCTCCGCTTGCCCCGGGCCCGATTGAGGGCTAGTGCTCCTTTCGCGACGGACGGTAAGCAGACCGCTAACGAACTCAATGACTTGTGGCGCCATACCGTCACCATGATCGGGACGGATGACGCGCGCTCGCGACCTCGATGCGGTCGAATCTTGGAGGCCATGCCATGGATGCGGAAACGATCTTGGAACGCCGGCGCCTGCGACGGCGCGCAACCTTCTGGCGGGTGTCGGCCTTCGTGATCCTCGCTGCGGCGATTGTCGTCGTCGCGAGCGTCGCAACTGATTTCGAGGGCCTGGAAGACGCCACCAGCGGCGGCCAGGTTGCCGATATCAAGATCGACGGCTTCATCATGACGCGTCCGGCCGCGGTCGATCTGATCGACCGCGCGGCCAAGGCGAAGTCGGTCAAGGCGATCCTGCTCCATATCGATTCCGGCGGCGGGGCGGCAAGCGGCGGCGAGGCACTCTACCGTGCCGTGCGTCGGGCATCCGAGGCGAAGCCCGTCGTTGCCGTGATCGACGGGCTCGGCGCCTCCGCCGCCTATATGACAGCGATCGCCGCCGATCATGTCGTGGCGCGCGAGAGCGCCATCACCGGCTCGATCGGCGTGATCTTCCAATATGGACATATCGAGGAGCTGCTGCAGAAGATCGGCGTCGAATACGCGGAAGTGAAAAGCGCGCCGCTGAAAGGCGAGCCCTCGCTCTTCCGCGCGCCGAATCCGGCGGCCGAGGCAATGCTGAAAAGAGTGATCGACGACACCTACGACTGGTTCGTCGGTCTCGTCGCCGAACGCCGCAACCTCCCCCCCGCGTCGGCGCGCCGGCTTGCCGACGGCAGCATCTATAGCGGCCGTCAGGCACTCCGCCTGAAGCTCATCGACGCGGTCGGCGGCGATGAGGAGGCACGGGCCTGGCTGGCGACGGAAAAGAGCGTCTCGACGGATCTTCCGATGCGCGAATGGAAGCCGGACGAGCCGCTTCTTTCGATATTTCAGACAAGCGCCCTGGCGGGATTGGTGCGTCTCCTCGGGATCGACGCCGATGCTGCGCTGTTTCTCCCGCGACGACTTGCAGTTGACGGTCTCCTATCCGTTTGGCAGGCTCACTCTATCGGGCGATCCGATCGCTAGGGGGCCAGCGTGATTAAATCGGAGCTCATTGAGCGCATAGCTACGCGCAATCCGCATCTGTTCCAGCGCGACGTGGAGCATATCGTCAACGCCATCCTGGAGGAGGTTGTGGCTGCGCTTGCGCGCGGCGACAGGGTGGAACTCCGCGGTTTTGGTGCTTTTTCGGTCAAGAACCGGCCAGCGCGCACCGGCCGCAACCCGCGCACCGGCGAGCAGGTGATCGTTTCGGAGAAATACGTGCCGTTCTTCAAGACGGGCAAGGACATGCGTGAGCGTCTGAATACCGCCGGAGGCTGACTTGCTCCGCACGCTCGGCACGATTCTGAAGTGGGCCGTCCTGCTGCCGGTGCTCGTCGCCGTCGTGCTTCTCGCCGTCGCCAACGACCAGAATGTAACGCTCCATCTGAACCCTTTCGATAAGGGCGACCCGGTTCTCCAGCTCGAGCTTGCGCTCTACCAGATCGCCTTCCTCGTCTTCGTGCTCGGCGTGCTGTTCGGCGGCCTCATCGTCTGGAGCAATCAACGCAAGCACTGGCGCCGCTTGCGCGACCGCCGCGAGGATGCTGCCTTGTGGCAGGCCCGCGCCGAATGGTCCGAACACCGGCAGGCGGAGCCGAGGGCGTCGCGGGCCTCCGCCTTCCTGCCGCGTCCGGAGCGCGGCTGAGCGCCGGCCCGATGCGGCTGCTGTCCGCCGAAGATCTCGCCCGGACCTTCACTTTTCCACTCCTGATCGAGGCGTTGCGCCGCGCCTTCCAAAGCGAGATCACGGTGCCCGTCCGGCATCATCACGTCGTCGAACGGCCCGGGGAGCCCGCCGCCACGCTTCTCCTGATGCCGGCATGGAGCGAAGGCGGGCCGGAGGGCGGTTTTCTTGGCGTGAAGGTCGTCACGGTTCACCCCGGCAACGCGGCGCGCGGCCTGCCGAGCGTTTCCGGCGCCTATCTCCTGATGCGCGGCGCGACCGGCGAGCCGCTCGCCGTGATCGACGGGCAGGCGCTGACGCTCTGGCGGACGGCCGCCGCCTCGGCGCTCGCCGCCTCCTATCTGGCGCGCCCGGATTCGAGCCGCCTCGTCATGGTCGGAGCCGGCGCACTCGCGCCCTATCTGGTCGAGGCGCATGCGAGCGTCCGCCCGATCGCCGAGGTTCTGGTCTGGAACCGCAGCGGAGCGGGTGCGGAACGGCTCGCGGCCGAGCTGTCAAATCGCAGTTATTCCGTGCGCGCGACGACCGACCTCGAAGCGGCGGTGCGAACAGCCGACGTCGTCTCCAGCGCAACGCTCGCCACCGAGCCGCTCGTCAAGGGCGCGTGGCTGAAGCCCGGCGCGCATCTCGATCTGGTC
>CAYTTC010000237.1:0-3768 GCA_964440525.1 uncultured Propylenella sp.
CCTATAATACAGTAGTGCCTGCTTCGGGCAAAGTCCTCACCGGCGGCGTCGACGCCAACGCCCTGCAGCGGCCGAAGCGCTTCTTCGGCGCCGCGCGCAACATCGAGGAAGGCGGCTCGCTCACCATCATCGCGACCGCGCTGATCGATACCGGCAGCCGCATGGACGAGGTGATTTTTGAAGAGTTCAAAGGCACCGGCAACTCGGAAATCGTGCTCGACCGCAAGGTCTCCGACAAGCGCGTCTTCCCGTCGATGGATATCCTGAAATCCGGCACGCGCAAGGAAGAGCTTTTGGTGCCAAAGGGCGACCTGTCGAAGATTTTTGTGCTTCGGCGCATCCTCTCCTCGATGGGCGTGGTCGACGCGATCGAGTTCTTGCTCGACAAGCTGAAGCAGACGAAGAACAACGCCGAGTTTTTCGATTCGATGAATACGTAAGCCACTCTCCGGCAACGGGAATCCGCCGCCTTTCAGGGCATTTCCCTTAGCCCGTCATAGCGTCGCATCTTCAGCTCGAAAACGTCTATGCCCTCAAGACAGCGGGCTTCAGCGATACTTTCGACTTGTAGCCAGTGCGCATGATCGGGGTGCCGCAAACGGAGCAGAAGTGGTGGCCGCCGACAGCATCCGCCAGAGATACGTGGAGAGCTGCACTTTCTTTGTAACGAGCCGGACGGCGTCCACCGGTACTTTCCAATGCAAAAATCCCAGCCGCCCGCAGGTCGAGCAATTGCACTCGCAGAGGTCGGCGAGCTGGGCATCGACCGCCAGGCGGATCGCTCCGCTGTGGCATGAGAGCGTGTATGGCCGCTGCATCGTCATCGCCGATCGTGCCGGAGCTCGTCGAGGTCGAGCGAGAACTTGACCTTGCCTCTAAGCGCTAGAAGCCTCTGCTGGACGTGCATTTGTGCAAGCCGGTGAAGCGCGATGCGTACCGTCTCGGTGACGTTCTTCCCGGTCAAGTCTTGCGCAAGCTGAAGGTCGCGCGCGGGAATGCTGACGGTAATCTTACGAAGCTTGCTCATTGCAGGGCCATAGCACAGCGAGGCCAGCATGGCGCGCCCCTCTCCCTTGTGGGGAGGGGTTGGGCGCGAAATCTCTCCACAGCGAAAACGAGGCCAGCTATGACGATCGACAGACCCAACTTCCACATCATCACCGGCGGGCCCGGCTCGGGCAAAACCTCGATCATCAAGGCGCTGCGGGAGCGCGGCTTTCGCTGCGTCGATGAGGTTGGCCGAAAAATCATCCGCGAGCAGCTGCTGATCGGCGGCAACGCGCTTCACTGGGGTGATCGCGAGAAATTCCTCGAGCTGATGCTCTCGCGGTCGATGGGCGACTATGACCGGGTCGGCGAAAGTTCAGAGCCGGTGTTCTTCGATCGCGGTATTCCGGAGCACGTGGGGTATGGCCCGCTCGTGGGCATGCCGGTACCCGCGCATGTGACTAAAGCCGCGAAGCTGTTCCGCTATGCGCGGGCAGTGTTCGTAACGCCGCCCTGGCGCGAGATTTATCGAAACGACGAAGAGCGGAAGCAGGATTTTGCCGAGGCGGTCGCAACGCATGATACGTGCGTCGGCGCGTATCGCGAGTTCGGCTACGAGCCGGTCGAGGTACCGAAGGCTTCAATCGCTGAACGCGTCGAGTTCATCCTTGAGCGCATAAAAACCAATCCGGTCTGATCGTCAGGCGAGACCGCGCCGCGTCGCCTTGAGAGTCTCAACGGCTTCCGACGCAGAGGCGACCTCCGGCAAACAGCGAAACGCGTCGCAAAGGAAAAGCGCCGCCGAGGCGGTCGGACGTTTGCCATTCGCCGGATGGCCCGCCCGGACCGTTTCGGGCTTGATCGGAGCGGCGAGCAGCGCCGGATCGGCTTCCGCGAGCGTGGCGGCAAGGAGCGCGCCCGCGGCGTCCCCCTCGCCGATCACGAAGCCCAGCCGGCCGCGCAGAAGCGTGTCGAAGGCCGATTGTAGGCTTGCAGCGCCGATGATGTCCTGACCGGCCCGGGTCGAGAGGTGGCCGATGATCCGCTCGGCGTGGTCGCGGTAGGAGCTTTCGCCGGTCAGCATGAAAAGCGTCGCGGCATTACCCGCCATCACGCCGGTCGCAGCGGGCGTTGCCTCGTCGGCGATCGAAAGCGGCTGGGCGATCAGCGCGGGCGCATCGTCAGCGAGGAGATTGTAGGCGGCGGACTCCTCGACGTAATGATGCTGCTTTGCCGCCGCGAACCAGGACTCGGCGCGCTCCAGAAAAGCCGGATCGCCGTCCAGAGCGAAGAGCGCGAGGGCTGCGCGGATCATGTTGGCGTAATCCGTCGCGACTCCCGGATAGACGAGTTTGCCGTCGAGCGCCGAATGGGCGAGGCGATCCCCGTCGCTCATCGATTCAGAGACGAAACGAAAGGCCTCGAGTGCCCCTTCCCGCGCCGGACCGCTTACGCTTACGCGCGCGGCATGGGCGAGCCCGGCGATGGCTAGGCCATTCCAGTCGGCCAGCACCTTGTCGTCCCGACCCGGCTGCGGTCGATCGTTACGCCGGCTAAGGAGCATCTGGCGCAGGTAGCTCAGGTGCTGCTCTTCGATTTCTCCCAACCATTCGCGCGATCCCTGGTCGAGGCGGTTCAGGATGTTTCCGCCCTCCCAATTGCCCTCTGGTCGGATGCCGTAGAATCGGGCGAACATATCGAACTCGCTACCGAGTGCCTCCTTGAGTTCGCTCCACGACCAGACATAGGTCAGCCCCTCCTCGTGGTCGGTATCGGCGTCGAGGCTCGAAGCAAAGCCTCCGCCCGGAAGCTGCATCTCCCGGATCAGCCAGCCGACGGTTTCGTCGATTCGCATCCGAAACAGGGGCCGCTCGGTCTCCTGATAGGCGTAGGAGAGAACCGAAAGCAGCTGGCCATTATCGTAGAGCATCTTCTCGAAATGCGGGACGAGCCAGGCGGCATCGACCGAGTACCGCGCGAAGCCGCCGCCGACGTGATCGTAGATGCCGCCTTGGCAGAGGTAGGTGAGCGTCCTGAGGACGGCCGCATGGGCGTGAGGATCGCCGGTTCGGCGAGAAGCGCGCCACAACACCTCGAGGACGATGGGGTTCGGGAATTTGGGCGCGCCCTGGAAGCTGCCGCGCTCCCGGTCCCAGATCGAGAGAATCGTCTGCACAGCGTTGTCAAGAAGGCCGGGCGCAGGAGCATCGCTCGGCGGCGCGACCGGCTGATTCAGGTGAGCGCGGAGCGACGCGACGTTTTTCGTGACAGCTTCATCGCCGGAGCTCCAGGCGGCGGAGACCGCGCCGAGCATCTGGCGAAAACTAGGGCGGCCCCAGCGCGGCTCCGGCGGAAAATAGGTGCCGCCCCAGAAGGGCTCGGCATCCGGAGTGAGGAACATCGTGAGCGGCCAACCACCCTGCTCGCCCAACGCATGCAGGGCGCGCATGTAGATCTGGTCGACCTCCGGCCGTTCTTCGCGATCGACCTTGATGGAGACGAAGTTTTCGTTGAGCGCCTCGGCGGTCGCCGGGTCGGAAAAACTCTCGCGTGCCATGACGTGGCACCAATGGCAGGCGGCGTAGCCGATCGACAGATGCACTGGGACATTGCGGCGCTTCGCGTCCTCGAAGGCCTCTGGTATCCACGGCCACCAGTCGACCGGGTTGTCGGCGTGCTGGCGGAGATAGGGGCTGGTGGAGCCGGCCAGGCGGTTCATTGTCCCTCGGCGATCGGGTTTTGATGGATACCATATACGCACTCTCGAGCGGCGCCGTCCCC
>CAYTTC010000238.1:0-3755 GCA_964440525.1 uncultured Propylenella sp.
CGTCCATTATCGCTCATGTCTTCTCCCTGCCTCGACGGGGTCATCGAAAGCCCCGGTTGCGGCCCTTGGGGAAGCAGAACGCCAATTCCGGCCAATCCGCAGGGCTCCAACCGAGCCGGTCGAGAAAGGCCCGCCACGAACGTCGCCCCACTTCCGGAGCCGGCTACTGGATCGTCTCAGGCGAGACTAGGTTTGGCAAGGGCCGCACGAAGGGGCAGTCGAGCGCGCACCACCTTTGTCGTCATGGCAGGGCTTGACCTGGCTTGACCCTGCCATCCATTCCGTGACGGTCGAACCTTTTGGCAGGCGTTACGGAATGGATCCCATGGTCAAGCCATGGGATGACGACAGTTCTGGACGCAGTTTCGAGGCGACCATGCTGCGGATCGGCGACGAATCGGATAAGGAGATGTCGATGCGATCAATTCGAATTGCCGCAGTGCTCCTGCTGACGCTCGCGAACGGCCCGGCCGTAGCGGCCGATCAGCTTTCACCGTTGGTGATTTCCGCCCCCATCGCCGCCGACGGGTCCTGCACCGTGCCAGGCGTGCTCGCCCGCATCCAGCATCGTTTCGCCTTCGCGGAGCGGACGCTGTGGCACCGCGGCTTCGTGATCGACTCGATCGACAATCCACGGCCGAGCGGACACCCCTATTCCGAGCCGGGCCTCGTCAGGCGCGACTATTGCGTCGCCGATTCCGTCATGACGAATGGCGGCTCCCACCCGGTCTATTACGCTATCGAGCATGGCCTGGGCTTCGCCGGCCTCGGCCGTAACGTGGACTTCTGCGTGCTCGGCCTCGACCCCTGGCATGTCTACGACGGCGACTGCCGGACTGTGCGATGAACTGGGCCGCGCGGGCGGCTTCAGGAAGCTCGCATTTGCCTTGAACCGAATCTCATGTTCCGGCCACGCGGAGAGCTTGCTATGCGTGGCTGTCGGCAAGGAAATTTGCAGCTTCCCGCCCCCAACTGACGCGCCGCGAAGGAGCCAGTTATGCGTATCCGAACGATCGTGACTTGCCTCTTCGCAGCGCTCGCCGTGAGCGGTGAGACACGCGGCGCCCAGGCAGCCTCGGAGCTTGTCGAGGCGGTTCAAACTGCCCTCTACGCGGGCCGGACCGTGGACGCCGCCGCCGCTGCGGAGGGGCGTCTTGCCGAAGCGCCCGACGATGACCAGGCTCGCTTCGCGCTCGGCGTCGTCCAGTTCCTGCAGGCGGTGGAGCATCTCGGGCAGTCGCTGCATCGCCACGGGTTGGCGAGCGGCGAAGGGGCCTTCGGCGGCATGGCTGAATTGCCGTTCCTGCGCGTTCCCGTTCCCCAAAATGCCAACCCGGAGCCGCTCACCTATGAGGGTTTTCGCGGCATTCTGGAAGCCTTCGTGAACGACCTCCAAACCAGCGAGACAACCGTCGCCGGGGTTGAGAGCGAAGCAATCGATCTGCCCTTGAATCTCGGCCTGATTCGACTTGACCTGAACGGCGACGGCCAGGGCTCGGAGGGCGAGGCTCTTTGGCGCGTTTTCAGGGAAATCGCCGGCCTTCCGTGGATAGACGAGCAGACGGCGAGCCAGCTTCTTGTCGATTTCGACAGCAGCGATGCGCCGTGGCTGCAAGCCTATTGCCATCTCCTTATGGCAATCGCGGAATTCCCGCTTGCGCACGATTGGAGGGCGGCCTTCGAGACGACTTTTCACGGCGTATTCCCGAATGCCGGGCTGCCGAGTAGCGCGCTAAATGCCGACACCTCGGCAACAACGCCCAGCGACTTCAGGTCGTACGCCAGCGTCGTCGATCTCGTCGCCTTCATCCATCTCAATCATTGGCCCGTGGTGGAACCCGAGCGCATGACTAGCGTGCTCGCGCATCTTGAGGCCGTCCCCCAGCTTAGCCGCAAGAATTGGCGCCTGATCCTGGCTGAAACCGACAGGCGTCGGGAATGGATTCCCAGCCCGAAGCAGTCCGGCGTGGTGCCCGAGATTCAGGTTACGCAGGAGCAGCTCGACGGCTGGATGATGTTCCTCGACGAGTTCGAGGCGCTGCTGGAGGGCGAAAAGCTGTTGCCGCACTGGCGGTTCGAGCGAGGCATCAACCTGCGCCGAATTTTCACCGAGCCAACCACCTTCGACCTCGTGCTGCTGATTCAGGGTTCCGCCGCCCTCCCCTATCTCGAGGAGGGAGAACTGACGACCGACGAAACCTGGCGGCGGATCAGCCAGCTGCTTGACGGAAACCTTTTTCGCTACACTGTCTGGTTCAACTGAGCGCGGCGATCAGGAACCTGGAGGCTCGACGCATCGCATGTGGACGCTTCGGAACGTGCCGGCGTCGCCCTTCGGGCGCAAGGTGAGGATTGCGGCCGCGCTTTGCGGCCTCGACGGTCGAATCGAGATCGCGGCCGCCGATACCACCGATCCCGCGGACACTCTTCGCCGGCAAAATCCCCTCGGAAAGATCCCGGCCCTCATTCTCGATGACGGCGCGGCGCTCTATGATTCCGTCGTGATCATCGAGTTTCTGGATGCCGAGGCCGGCGGCGGGATCGTCATTCCGACCGGCCCGGAGCGTTTCCCCGCCCTCACAATGCAGGCACTCGCCGACGGGGTGATGGATGCCTCGCTGCTGCAGGTCTACGAGGGACGCTACCGGGCGCCGGAGACCCACAATCAGCGCTGGCTCGACAATCAGCGTGGCAAGGTCGAGCGCGGGCTTCTAAGCTTCGAGGCGGAGCCGCCCGCCCTTTCGGCGCGACCGCATGTGGGCCAGATCGCGCTTGCCTGCGCGCTCGGCTATCTCGATTTGCGCTTCGAGGGAAAGTGGCGCGACGCTTATCCGCACCTCGTCGCCTGGCTCGATGAATTCGCGACGGCTGTGCCAAGTTTCGAGACGACACGCGCGACCAGCTGAGCGCCCGCCGCATCGACTCAAAAAGAAAAGCCCGGGCGTCGGCCCGGGCTTAGTCACTCACCGATGGTTATCCGCCTCAGAACTTCAGGCCTATGCCACCGCGAATGGTGTGATCGTTGAAATCGCTGTTCACCGCGCCGCCGCCGAGGTTGAAGGTCTCGTCCTGGTAATCGGTGTAGCGGTACTCGATGCGAGCGGTGACATTGTCGAGCACCATGCCCTCCACACCGGCACCGGCCGTCCAACCCCACAACGTCTCCTCGTCGTTGCCTGCCGCCGAGCTCAGCTCGAGCTCGGTCCCGGCCAAGCCGCCGGTGCCGTAAACCAGGAAGCGGTCGAGCGCGATGCCAGCGCGCGCCCGCAGCGATCCGTTGAGGCCCTGATCGGCGGTTACCCCGCCACTCGAGCCATCGCGGAACGGAAACAGCAGGTCGCCTTCCGCGCCGACTACGAAATTACCCCACTGCCAATTGGCGCCGGCATACCCGCCGATATCAAACCCGTCGGCATCGATATCGCCGACCGTGTCGGTGTCGGCAGTGCCCCAGCCATAGCCGCCGAGCACGCCGAGATAGAACCCGGTCCAATTGTTAATCGGCGCGGCTTCGACGACTGGCGGCATGGGCAGCGGCTCAACGTTGCCGAGGTCGGCCGCCAGCGCCGGAGCCGCGAAAACTCCCGTCGCTACCACTCCGAGCAGGATCGAAAAACGCATCAACAAACCTCCTGGTGAGCCCCTCTGGCGCATGCCGACAATGCCGCGCACGCTTGGCTGTTCCATTGCCGGCGTGATCGGGCCGCACTTTGGTATCGAAGGGCCCAAATCGTGGAGAAACAAAGAAATTTCCC
>CAYTTC010000239.1:0-3727 GCA_964440525.1 uncultured Propylenella sp.
GCGATGACAAGCTCGGATAGCTTCACCAGAACCTGCGCGACCGCGCCGATGTCGGCCGGAGGCCGATCGCGATAACCAGCAAGCAATTTCGCGACGCGTGTTCGAGAAATCATCTCTCGCGCGAGCACGATATTGAGCGGCGGCAGGCCGATTGCGCGGTCACCGATTATTTCGGTAGCAGTGCCGCCTTGCCCGAAGAGAAGCACAGGTCCAAACGTGGCGTCTTCGCCTATGCCAAGGATCAGCTCGTGAGCCTGGGGACGGTTCACCATCGGCTGCACAGAGAAGCCGGCGATGCGAGCGTCTGGTGCGCGTGCGGAGACGTCCTTAAGCATCTCGCGTGCCGCAAGCTCCACGACATCCGGCGACCGGAGATCCAGACGGACGCCGCCGATGTCGGTCTTATGCGTAATATCCGGAGATAGAATCTTGAGGGCCACGGGACTGGCCATCCGTCGCGCGATCTGTGCGGCTCCGGCGGGGTCCGACGCTGTGGCAGTCTCGACGACGGGAATGCCAAACGCCGCCAGCACCTCCATAGCCTCCGGCTCTGTCAAAACAGTTCGGCTGTCTTGAAGAACCTTCGCTGCGATCGCGCGCGCCCGTGCCGCATCCGGCCGTTCGGACTCCGGAGCAGCCGGCGGCGTCTCCATCAAAGCATCCTGATTGCGTTTGTAGTCCACGAGGTGCATCAGCGCCCTGACCGCTTCATCCGGCGTTTCGTAACTGGGCACCCGGTGGGCTGCGAAAAGCCGTCGAGGCTGGTCTGCGGCCGTCTCGCCAAGCCAACATGTCAGAATTGGCGTCTCGCGTGCGAGCTGCTTCACCTCAAGCACGGCGCGCGCGATCTCCAGGCTATCGGCAACTGCAGTCGGGCAATTCAGGACGAGAATGGCGTCCGAATCCGGATTTCCGATCAGTGCTTCCAGGGCAGCCTTGTAGCGGCTGCCCGCGGCGTCGCCGAGAATATCCACGGGGTTTGCACGCGACCAGGCTGGAGGCAGGACCGCGTCCAGCTTTGCGATTGTTTCGGGTGTAAGATCGGCCAGCGCGCCGCCGCGATCCTCGACCGCATCTGCCGCGAGAACACCGGCGCCGCCGCCATTCGTCAGAACGGCGAGACGGGCTCCGGCTGGATGGACTCCGGCGGCAAGCGTCGTGACCGCCTCGAAGAGCTCGCGAAGCTCATAGACCCGCAGCATGCCGGCTCGGCGAAAGGCAGCGTCGTGGACGGCGTCCGATCCGGCGAGAGCGCCCGTATGCGAGAGCGCCGCCCTGGCCCCTGCCGCGCTCCGGCCGGACTTGATGACGATTACCGGTTTCGCGCGGGCGGCGATCCGCCCGGCAGACATGAACTTGCGGGCATGGGTGATGCTTTCGACATAGAGCAGGATCGCGCGCGTCTGCCGATCGAGCGCGAGGTAGTCCAGCATGTCGCCGAAATCGACGTCGCTCATGTCACCGAGCGAAGCGACGTGCGAAAACCCGATGCCACGCGCCGTCGCCCAGTCGAGCACGGCAGTGGCGAGCGCTCCGGACTGCGTGACGAAGGCGAGGTCGCCAGCCGGCGGAGTGAGATGCGCGAAGCTCGCGTTTATCCCGGCCGCCGGCGAGATGAAGCCGAGGCAGTTGGGGCCGATGATGCGAAGAAGGTGCGGCCGGGCGGCATTCAGCATCGCCTGCCGCAACAATTCACCTTCCACCCGCTCGCCCTCGCCGAAGCCTGCCGTGACCACGATCGCCGCTCGACAGCCGCGGGCTCCAAGCTCCGCAATGACGCCCGTTACCGCAGCGGGCGGCGTGGCGACTACGGCAAGGTCCGGTATGTGAGGAAGGTCCGCGATTGATCGGTAGTTGACCGTGGAGCGGATTGCCTTCTCGTGCGGGTTGACCGGCATGATCGGCCCGCTGAAACCTGCTTCAAACAGATTGCGGGCGAGCACCGCGCCTACGGAATTTGGTTCATTGCTGGCGCCGATCAGCGCGATCGCCGTCGGCTTGAACAGCGCGTCGAGATTGCGTGTGGTCATTGATTCGGTCCGCTGGGCGCTTCAGGCGGGCCGCAACGGCCCCTCAGGGCGCGCGGTTCCGCTTCGGCGATTCGCCCGTCTCCAGCGATTATAGGCTCATCTTCAGCCAGTATGCGCACGGCCGCTCCGTCAGATCATCAAATTGCCCCGAGCGGAAAGACCAAAGGAAGGCGACAAGCCCGAGACCGCCGAGAAGAAGCGCCGCCGGGATCAGGATCAGGAGGCCCGCCATGCCGTCGCTTCCCTGAGCGCAGGTTTGCTTTGAACCAGGAATTTCTGCGCATTCTGAGCGTCAACGGCAGCCGCAGCGCGTTGCCCGTGACGATGTTCCGATCTGTAGTGCTCATCTTCCAGCCTGATCGCATCGATTAGCTATCCGCATGTTCCGGGGATGTAAGAACATCAGGCGAAAATCTACGCCGGAGTCCTGGGATACCCGCGGGTCAGCATCGATCACTTCGCGCAAGCAGACGATCCGCTCGCCGTCGCGGCCGGGAGCCGCCGGCTCACGCGCAATTTCCGGGGCTATCCGTCCCCTGCTGACTGGTGAGCCGATGGTGGGTTGGCGTTGAACGGGTCATACTCGCCCAATGGTCGATGACCTCATCATCCGCTTGGCGATTGCACTCGCTATCGGCCTTCTCGTCGGCCTGGAACGGGGCTGGCGCGAGCGCGAGGCGCCGGCTGGGAGCCGGACTGCCGGCATCCGTACTTATAGCCTGACGGGCCTGCTCGGCGGCTTGCTCGCAGCGGTTTCGCAGGGCTTCGACAGCGGAGCCGTGTTTGCTCTTGGCCTTGTCGCCTTCGCCGGGGTCTTCGGCTGGTTTCAATGGCAGGAGGCGCGAAGCGCCGGGACGTTCAGCGTGACGAGCGTGGTAGCTGCCCTTTCAGTATTCAGTCTGGGCGGCCTGGCGGTGGCTGGCGATCTCCGCGCCGCCGGCGTGGGGGGTGTCGCTCTCGCAAGCGTCCTTGCGAGCCGCGAGGCTCTGCATGGGGTGGTCAAACGCGCTTCGTGGGTCGAGGTCCGCTCCGTCCTGCTCCTGGCGGGCATGACGGCGATCGGACTTTCGCTTCTCCCCAACCGTACGATCGACCCATGGGGCGGGGTCAATCCATGGGAGATCTGGGCGTTTACCGTGCTGACCGCCGCAATATCCTATGGCGGATACATTGCTGTGCGCGTATTTGGCCCTGGCAAGGGCGTCCTAATCAGCGGCCTCGCCGGCGCGCTCGTCTCTTCAACGGCGGTCACCATCGCCTTTGCCCGCCGTGCGGCGGCAGGGGAACCGGTGCGGCCACTCGCCGGCGGCGCCAACCTCGCCGCAATGATCTCAGTGCTTCGCGTGCTCGTCATCGTCACGCTGGTGAAGCCGACGGTCGCCCTGACGATGGCCGCGCCGGCATTGGCGGCGGCGCTTGTCTTCGGCCTAGTCGGAGCAGCGCTGCTCGTTCGCGGCTCCAACTCCGGGCCTGCAGCACCGAGACTAGGGAATCCCTTCGATCTGGGTCCCCTCCTTCTCTTCGCGGCGAGCTTCGTCTTGGTGGCGGCCATCAGCGCGTGGCTCGCAAAGAGCGTCGGCAACGCCGGCGTGGTCGTCACCTCCGGTCTCTCCGGCGTCCTCGATGTCGATATCGCGGCGCTAAGCGCGGCCCGGCTCGCAGGCCAGACGGTACCCGTTTCCGTGGCCGCGGCTGCG
>CAYTTC010000240.1:0-3722 GCA_964440525.1 uncultured Propylenella sp.
GCTCGCCGGCAGTCAGCGCGCGGCCGTCCATCAGCGCATCGATGATCGCCGCGCGCGCCGGATCCCCAACCAGCGCGCCGATCTCGGCAAGATCGATATTCTTCATGACGGCCCCAACCTAGAGCGGGGAAAGGCAGAGGCGCAATGCGCATCGCTTCGGGCGCGGGCGAAGCGTCTTTTCGCGTGTTTCGGGTCGCCGGCTCTTAATCCTTGCGGTCAGGTTGCAGTTTGAGGAGCCGTTATGATGTTTGCCGAATTCTCGAGAATTGCGAGGAATGCCGTCAACCGGATGATGCTCTGGTGCGAGCGGGCGCGGGAGCGTCGCGTGCTCGGCGAGCTGGACGACACACTCCTCAGGGATATCGGGCTGACGCGGGGCGCGGCGAGAGACGAGGCTACGCAACCGTTCTGGCGGGGCGACGATCGCCGAACGACGCCGCGGCGGGAGGCGGAGGTGCGTGCTTCGAGGCTCCCCCGGATCAAGTCCGGGGTCGCACCTCAGCATGAGGAAGGTGGGGAGACCTCCACGATTGCCCCCTCGGACGTGAAGGCGCTCAGCCCCGCTTCGTCGCTTTCAGCGAGAAGGAAAGCGCCAGCCGCGGCTGGCTGTCCGGCAGGCGGAACAATGCCGGCAGCTCGGCCGGCTCCATCATCGGAAAGAGGCGATAGGGGAGCAGCTCGTGCTCGTGCAGCCAGTCGAGGGTGAGACCCGCCTGCATGAGCGCCGTGACGATCTCCGAGAGCGGGTGGATCCACTCATAGGTGCGCGTATGGGTGAGGGGACGCGCGTCGCCGGTGTATGTGATCGGCTCATCCGTGACGATGGGGGTGTCGCGCGCCGTGCGCCAAGCGTAGCGAGGCTCCAGGCGGCCCTCGATCTCATCCAGGCAGAGTGCGCTCGGATGGCTCTCGGCGAGATAGAGGAAACCGCCAGGCTCCAAAAGGTCGGCCACGACTTTCGCCCAACGAAAAATGTCGGGGAGCCAGTAGATGGCGCCCCAGGTGACGTAGGCGATCTCATAGGTTTTTCCGAGCGCCGCCGGGGCGTCGTAAATGTCGGACTGGACGAACCGCACCTCGCGGCCGGCGCGCCTGGCAAAACCGCGAGCTGCTTCGATAGCCTCGTCGGAGAAATCGAGGCCGGTGGCGAGGGCGCCGCGGCTCGCGAGGCTGATCGTGTCGAGTCCGATATGGCATTGGAGATGAACGAGCCGTCGGCCGGCCACGTCGCCGATCTCACCCGCTTCGATCGCATGCAGGGAGTCGCCGCCGGCAATCACCTTGGCGATGCTGTACATGCCGGTCGTGTCGGTCGAATGCAGCTTGGCCCGGTCGGCCCAATTCATCCGGTTGGCGGCGATGAATTCGTCCATTGACCACTCCAAACGACAAGCGGCGCCGAAGCGCCGCCATCGACGCCGGTGAAGCGGTTCGGCGTTAGAGCCGTTTCCATTCTGACCTAATCAGAATGGGGCTCTATCGTTTTGTTTGAGCATGATCTTTTCCGAAAAGCGGTTCCCACTTTTCGGGATCATGCGCTAGCCGGCCGCCGCCTCTGTCTTTGCCAGCGCCGCTTCGGCGCGGGCGGCTTCCTTCTCGGCTTCCGCCTGGGCGCGCTCGGCCGCCGCGATATCGCGCATATCCTCGTTCAGCCGCTTGGCGCGGACGCTCGAGGCCTCCACGATGCGGGCCGATTTGCCCCGCAGGCCGCGGAGATAATAGAGTTTTGCACGGCGGACTTTTCCGCGGCGCACGACTTCCACCTTCTCCACCATCGGCGAATAGACCGGAAAGACGCGCTCGACGCCCTCGCCGTAGGAGATTTTCCGCACGGTAAAACTCTCGTTGATGCCGCCGCCGTTGCGGCCGATCACCACGCCCTCATAGGCCTGGAGACGGGTGCGGGTGCCTTCGGTGACGCGCACATGCACGCGCACCGTGTCGCCCGCCTCGAAGGGCGGCAGCGTGCGTTTGGCGGAGATTGCGGCCACTTCGGCCTGCTCGATTTTTTGGATCAGGTTCATTGTCGTATTCCCGTTGAACGCGCGGCAACCGGCGCCGGCCGGAGCGCGCATCATCCTCAGCTCGTCCTCGGAAGTTGGCGCGGATATACACATCTTGCGGCCCGCTGTCGATGGCCAAGCGGCACGAAAATGCCGCGTAGCCCGGGCATTTGCGGCTCAGTTAGTCGGCTTCGGTTCGATCCGCGCCGGGCGGTCGGGTCAGGAGGTCCGGCCGCCGCTCCTTGGTCAGTCGCTCGGCCTCGGCGCGCCTCCATTCGGCGATTTTGCCGTGATGGCCGGAGCTCAGGACGGCAGGAATGGCGCGGCCCTCAAAATCCGGCGGGCGGGTGTAGTGCGGGTATTCGAGGAGGTCTTTTTCGAAACTCTCCTCGGCGGCCGACTCCGCCGCGCCCATGACGCCCGGGAGGAGTCGCACGACGGCGTCGAGCAGCACCATGGCGGCAAGCTCGCCGCCCGAGAGCACGTAGTCGCCGACCGAAACTTCCTCCAGTCGGCGTGCCTCGATAACCCGCTCGTCGATACCCTCGAAGCGCCCACAGATGACGAGCGCACCGGGGCCTTGCGCGAGTTTTCGCACACGCGCCTGGGTGAGCGGCACGCCGCGCGGGCTCATCAGCAGACGGGGGCGAGAATCGTCCGCGGTGGACGCCGCGTCGATCGAAGCGGCGAGCACGTCGGCGCGCATCACCATGCCCGCCCCGCCGCCGGCCGGCGTGTCATCGACCGCGCGGTGCGCGCCGATACCGTGGTCGCGGATGTTTTGGGCCTTGAGCGACCAGATTCCGGCGGCGAGCGCCTTACCCGAAAGGCTCAGGCCGAGCGGCCCCGGAAACATTTCCGGATAGAGGGTGAGCACGGTGGCGCGGAACATCATGCGTCAGAGCGGTTTGCCGGCCTCAGCCTCGTAGGCCTTGATGCTGCGGCCGCTCGCGCCGATCTCGGCGAGCTTTTCGCGCCACGGGACCATATGCGGTTGCTTGAAGTGGGCTTCGAGATGCGCGCGGCTTTCCCATTCCTCGTAGATGCGCACAAGGCCGCGATCTTCCACGTCGAAGGCATAGGAATAGACGATGCAGCCGGCCTCCTTGCGGGTCGCGGCGAGCGTCGTGCGGGCTGTCGGCAGCAAGGCTTCGATCTTGTCTTCGGGAATGCGGATAGTGCCGGCGACGATGATCATGTGTCCTCCTTGGGGGTTTCGATTTCCACTTCGATGGGCGGCACGACGACGAGACGCCCCGCCGCGACATCGATATCAGGCACGCGCTCCTTGGTGAATGGGACGAGCAGAGACGGGCCGTGTGCCCCCTCGTCGGAAATGGGCGTGATCTCGAGGATGTCGCCGGCGCCGAAATTCTGCACCGCGACGACGCTGCCGAGCGGTTTGCCGCCCATGTCGAAAGCCGTAAGGCCAATCAGGTCGGCGTGATAGAATTCATCCGCCTCGGTTGGGGGGAGGGCGCTTCGCTCCACGGAGAGCGACAGGCCGTTCAGCCGCTCGGCGGCGTTCCGGTCGTCGATGCCGCGGAATTTTGCGACCAACACGCCCTTCGCCGGCCGCAGGCGCTCGATCTCGAAGGCGCGCCCGTCCTCGGCGAATAGCGTCCCATACGCGGCGAGCGCCATCGGCTCGGCGGCAAAACTCTTCACCCGCACCTCGCCCTTCACGCCATGCGGCGCGCCGATCGTGGCGAGGGTGAC
>CAYTTC010000241.1:0-3718 GCA_964440525.1 uncultured Propylenella sp.
GGCTGTCCGACCCGGCCAAGCGCTATATTGGCGAGAATGTCGCGCTCGAAGTTCGGGCTCGATAGCGCGGCGCGCGTCCCGTCGGTCTCGATGAATGTCGGGGCGACCGCATTGACGGTGATGTTGTAGCGCCCCCATTCGACCGCGAGGCAGCGAGTGAGATGATTGATGGCTGCCTTCGTCATGCAATAGATCGGCTCGCCCGGGAGCGCGATGACACCGGCCTGCGAGCTCATGTTGATGATGCGGCCGGAGCGTCGTTCGATCATCAGGCGGCCGACCGCCTGGCTGGCGAAGAATGTGCCCTTGAGATTCACCCGGACCATGTAGTCGAAGTCTTCCTCCGGCACGTCCACGGCGGGACTTTCCGGGCTCACGCCGGCATTGTTGACGAGCGTGTCGATTTTTCCGAAATGCGCATGCGCCTCGGCAATCGCGCTTCTGATCTCGTCGAGCTGCTCCATATCCATCTGCAGCGGCAAGGCCCGCCGCCCCATCGCCTCGATCTCCTTGGCGAGGGCGGCGCCGCTGTCCTTGCGCCTGAGGCCGAGCGCCACGTCGGCGCCGGCATGCGCCATGGCGAGTGCGCAGGCCCGCCCAAGCCCCCGGGCTGCGGCCGTGACCAGTACGACCTGGCCACTCAGATCAAAGCTCGGAAAAGCGTCAGCCATTCTTTCCTCCCCAAACGTCGCTTCAGGTCAGATCATACACATCGGCCGGTTGCCGACACGCGCGGCCAGATGTCCTTCTCATATTGCGGGCGCGCATCTGCTAAGAGAGCTAGCCGCCCTTTTCTTCCGTAGGGAACTCCGATCATGCTCGTGAACGAACTCGATACTCCTGCCGTAACCATCGATCTCGATCGCCTGGAAGCCAACATCCGCCGCGGGCAGGCGATGGTAAGCGCCCGCGGCATCGGCAATAGGCCGCATATCAAGACGCACAAGATCCCTGCGATCGCAAAGATGCAGATGGCGGCCGGCGCGATCGGCATCACATGCCAGAAGCTTGGTGAGGTCGAGGTCTTCACCGACGCTGGTGTAGTCGACGACATCCTCCTCACCTTCAACATCGTCGGCCGGGCGAAGACCAACCGGCTGTTGGAGCTTTCGGAGCGCGTGAAGCGGCTGGCGGTCGTAGCCGACAACGACACGGTCGTCCGCGGTCTGTCGGAGGCGGGCGTCCGCCATGGCCGCGATGTGCCCATCTTGATCGAGTGCGACACCGGCTTCGGGCGGAACGGCGTGCAATCGCCGGAGGCGGCGCGCGAGCTCGGGCGATTTGCGATGAATCTCCCGCGCATCCGCTTCGAAGGCCTGATGACCTACCCGAGCAAGCCCCCCGCGACCGGCGAGTTCCTGACGCGGACGATCGAGCTCTTCGAGGCGGATGGCATCCCCGTGCCGGTGGTTTCTGGCGGCGGCACGCCGGCACTCCTCACCCTCGACCAATTTCCGATGGTGACGGAGCATCGCGCCGGCACCTACGTCTATAACGACGTGATGATGGTCTCATCCGGTGTTGCGACCTGGGACGATTGCGCGATGAACGTCCGCGCGACAGTTGTAAGCGTGCCGACGGAAAATCGCGCCGTCATCGACGCCGGCTCGAAGGTGCTCACCCGCGAGCAATACCACGTGAAGGATTTTGGGCGGGTGGTCGAATACCCGGATGCGGTGGTCGGCAACGTCTCGGAAGAGCACGGCATGCTCGACCTGTCGCGCTCCGCCGCCAAGCCAAAGGTCGGGGAGGTGGTGAACATCATCCCCAACCACTGCTGCGTAGTGTCCAACATGGTGGACGAGGTGCATGGCATCCGCGACGGCAAGGTCGAAGTGACTTGGCCCGTCGCGGCGCGTGGCAAGGTGCGGTAGCGGCGCCTCTTATTTCTTCGGGGCGTAGGCGACGACCTCGATCTCGACCTTGCAGTCGACCACAATGTCGGAGCGCACGGTTGAGCGCGCTGGCAGCGCCTCACCGAAATATTGCGCATAGACGCGGTTGAAGGCGGCGAAGTCGCGTGTGTCGTCGATCCAGCAGGTGGCTTTCACGACATCCTTCAGACTGAGGCCGACCGATCCGAGAATCGTCTTGATGTTCTCGATCGCCTGCTTCGTCTGCGCCTCAATCCCGCCGACGACGATCGTCCCGTCGGGCAACATAGGCACCTGCCCCGCGAGAAAGACGAAGTCGCCCGCCCGCACCGCCTTGGAATAGGGCGGCGCGCCCGGGGCAGGGGATCCGAAGCGTTCGATGCTCATTGTGTGCTCCTCCAGTCGGTCGAAATGGTCAAAGGCGGCCGCGCCGCGTCCGCGCGGAGATCTGCTTCAGGTCGGTCAACCCGTAGCCGTCCTTCTGCTGTTTCATCGATATACGTGTCTCCTCGATTGCCGAGGCCGGCAGGATAACCGGGCCTCCGATGAGGAGGGCGTGATAAAATTGCTTGGCGATCGTCTCCAACTCCACGGCGAGCCACATCGCCTTGTCGAGGTTGTCCCCGGCGGCGATCATGCCGTGATTGGCAAGGAGGCAGCCGTTGCGGTCTTTGAGCGCCTTAACCGCGTTCTCCGCCAGTGCCTTGGTTCCGAAGGTCGCATACTCGGCACAGCGTATGTCCGTGCCGCCGAAGACAGCGATCATGTAGTGGCAGGAGGGTATGGACTTGCGGGCGATCGAGAGGACCGTCGCGTAGGTCGCGTGCGTGTGCACGATCGCCCCCACGTCGGGGCGCTCTTTCATGATGTCGAGGTGAAAGCGCCATTCGGTCGACGGGCGGTGGCGCCCCTCCCAGGCACCGTATTCGCCGTCGATCGGCATCGACGCGATCATCGCCCCGGTCATGATGTCGTACGGGATGGCGGTCGGCGTGATCAGCATACGGTCGTCGCAACGCGCGGAGATGTTTCCGGATGTGCCCTGATTGAGGCCGCTCGCATTCATCCAGCGCGCCTTCTCAACGATCGCCTCGCGGAGCGTCTTCTCCTTTTTGTCCAATTCAGGCTCCTCCAATCTCCGATCGAGGGTGCATCGACAAGGGAACAGGGTGGCGTTCCGGCGGGCGCTCCGCGTCCCCCGGCAGGACCCGATGTCCTTTACCGCCGAAGCTGAGCTGCGGGTCAAGATCGTTATCGGCCCTAAGGCTGCCATGCGCCAGCAAGCTGCAGGTGGCGTCCCGTCAACCGATGGCGCGGCGGCTCTATCGACGGATGAGGATGGGCGCTTTGGCCGGGGCGAGGGCGAGAGTGGTACGGGCTTGTACGGCGGACTGGAGGACCGGGGCGACGTCGAGGCGTTTGAGGGTGCCCTCGACCGCCAGGTCGAGCCCCTCGTAGGTGAAGAAGCTGCCGTTCACCTGCGCCCTGGTGAGTACCACGCGCCGGAACGCCTTGAACAGATCCGGATCAGGGGCCTTGGCCCATTTCCAGAAGCGATCGAACGATCCCTTGAAGGTCAGCCCGGGGAGGTCGAAGATCGCACTCCCCAGCACCGTCACCGGCCGCCCATGATGCAGCGCCGATAACCCGGTCGTGGAGTTCACCACCACCACGCCCCGGCAGTGTGAGAGGAGGGTGGGCAGGTGCCCCCCGTCCATCACCAGCACCCGCTCGCCGAGCTTAAGACGCTTGGCGATTCGTCTCGCCTGCTTACGGAAGTTCGCTAGGCCGTTGTCGAGCGGATGCAGTTTTACGATCAGCAGCGAATTCTTCGGTGCTCCCCG
>CAYTTC010000242.1:0-3690 GCA_964440525.1 uncultured Propylenella sp.
GACCGTATTCAATGGCGGTCGCACCAGACTCGTCCTTCGCGAAGCGGTTGACAATCTTTCTCATAGCTCTGCTCCTGATTCCACCAACCGTGGGCCTGCTTCGATGGACTCGCCGCCGAAACTGCCACTTAGCTAGCAGCCATTGCTTGCACCAAAGTTAACTGGGCCAATTTGCCGCGAAATTCTAGCGGAAATGCGGCCAATGGTAAAAATAGAATCAACTTTGGAATACAGAGACCAAATCTGTATTGCGAACCGGAGGAGCATTCCCGCCTCTAGTCTGTTAAACGCTTATTAACCTCATTGGGTGGATGGATGAGGAAGACGCGCACAAGCGTGCGTCCTTCGCATGCCGCGGCACAAGCTCTAGCGGCCGTCTGATGCGGCGGCGACGTGAACAGGAGTATCAGATGCGATTTGACCTTGGCCGATACGGGCGCGGGCTGATTGTCGCGGCGATTGCCTGTATGGGCGCGGCGACCAGCGGGACGGCGGTGGCGAGCGAGCCCATCGATGTCACCATCGACTTTGCGAAGATCCTGAAGATCGATAGGCCGGCGGACAATGTCTTCGTCGGCAATCCTGGCATTGCCGACGCGAACTTTGTGGATGAGACGACTCTCGTGCTGACCGGCAAGTCCGCGGGTACGACAAATCTCATCGTGCTCGACAAGGAAGGCAACGAGGTCGTCGACATGGAGATACAGGTTTCCTCCGACATCCACCAGCTGACGACGATCTTCTACGGCGCGCAGCGGCAGACCTTCTCCTGCGCCCCAGTCTGCGAGCAGGTGATCTCCGTTGGCGACGATCCCACGAAGTTCGACAATGCCAACACCCAAATCCAGACACGCAAGACTTTTTCGGCCGGCCAGTAAGTCTTAAGGCCTCGTTTACAATAGTTAAACTAAGGCCTCCGGCGAACGCATCCGTTAAAGTTTTCCGGGAAATACTCTGCTATGAGGCATCAGTTCAATGACGCCGCAGAGACCGCTACCGTGAAAAAAAGCATCAGCAATTCGTGTCGTGCCGTGTTCCGGCTTCCCGGTTCTTTTTGCCGGCGCTGGCGGCGCGACGAGCGCGGCTCGGCCGCCGTCGAGTTCGCGGTCATCGCCCCGATCTTTTTCTTCCTGATGTTCGTTATCGCGGAGACGGCCCTCGTCTTCATCGCCGAGCAGGTGATGGACAACGCCGTTTTCGAGACGGCGCGGCTCATCCGCACCGGCCAGGTGCAGGGCCCTCCCCCGATGACGAAGGCGGACTTCACGACCCAGGTCTGCAACCGTGTCTCCGTGTTCATCGACTGCAGCAGCACCAGCTTTTATCTCGATGTGAAGGCGTACCAGACCTTCGGCGAAATGGACCTCGCGATGCCGGTCGACGACCAGGACAACTTCGAGGACGAGGGCGCGTTCGCATTCGGTCAGGCAAATGACATCGTCGTGGTGCGCGCCTACTACCAATGGCCGACCAACAAGATCTTTGGCAGCCTGTCGCTCAAGAACCTGTCCAATGGAAAGCGACTGATCGGGTCCTTCGCCGCCTTCCGCAACGAGCCGTTCACGGCGACCGCCAGCAACTAGCCCATGACAACAGGATCGCGCCGCAGGATGACCGCTCCAGGATTTTGTCTTCGCCGTCTCGTCGCCCGTTTCGCCGGGCTCGCCCGCAACGACGCCGGCATGGCCGCCGTGGAATTCGCGCTGATCCTTCCGATCCTCGTCGTCCTTTGGATCGGCGGCGTCGAGCTCACCCAGGCGCTCAGCGCCGACCGCCGCCTCAACAACCTCGCTTCGGCGATCGGTGATCTCGTCGCGCGCAGCAAGATCGTCACCTACGCCGACGTCGACAGCATCTTCGATATCGGGCCGGGCGCGATGTATCCCTATTGCAAGACCGAGGCTGCTTGTACCGCGGACGGTCTCGGCATGCGCGTGACGGCGGTCAATATGAACGGCGCTGGCACCCCCGCTGTCGCCTGGAGCCGCGCACAGGGGACGACCGCCTACACCACGGCGAACAATGCGCAGATGCTCAATCTCGTGCCGCCGACCCTTCGCGTGCCGGACACTCAAATCATCATGGCCGAGGTCTATTACACCTATACGCCGGCGGTCGGATACGTCGTCACCGGCAGCCTCGACCTCAACGATCGCATGTATTTCGTACCGCGGCTCACAGCCAAGGTGCAGCTCTGCGCAAGCAACCCGCCGCCCACAACCTGCGCGTCCTGACCGGCGTCCGATCCTAGTTCGGCGGCGGAGGAGCCGCCTGGGCCGGCGGAGCATCGGCCGGCGGGATCGCGGTTGCTCCGGTCGTCGCCGGACCGCCCGGCAAGTGAAGCGCGTCGACATCCTCCGCTAGCAAGGTCTCGAGCCCACCATAGTCCTGCGGATCGACCGGCGCGTAGCCGCCACCATAGAACGGGTCGAGCATGTCGTAGGCGGCCGGGCTGGCGGCCGAAAGCGCCACCAGATATTTTTCGATCTTTCCCTTATCCTCCTCGGCGAGCGCCCGCATCACCGCGAACGGACCATGCGCGATCGCCGGCGAGCGCCAGATGACGGCCAGCGCGTCCATCGCGATCTCGCCGCCTGCGACAAGCTGCGTCAGCGTGCCGCGCGAATAGCCGCCGTCCACGCGCCCTGCAAGCGAGCTCCAGGCGAAGGCGGCGTCGGCAGCGCCGCTGGCGACCAGCCTGACCGCCGCTTCCGCCGATTCGACCTCGAGGACGGCGCCGAACATCGTGGCGGGATCAACACCCTCCGACAGGAGCCCGGCGAGCTGCATGCGGCGGGCGCCTATCGAATCGGCCGCGCCAATCGCCACGGTCTTATCCGCAAGATCGGCGACCGAGGTGATGCCGGCGCTCGCCCGCGCCACGATGACGGCGTGATAGGCCAGCGTTCCGTCCGATGCCCTCGGCGCGACGACCGGCTCCAGGCAAATGCAGCTCTTATCGGCAGCGGCGAAAGCAGCCGCCGAGTAGAATCCGCCGTCGATGCGCCGCTGCGCCTGCGCGTCGATCATGGCGCCGTAGGAGGCGAGGGGCAAGATCTCCACCGGCCGGCCGAGGATTCCTGAAAGCTCCTCAGCCACCGGTCCGACCGCAGCCATCGTGGCGGCGACGCTGCGCCCCGCGAGCACGGCAAAGCGGAGCGCTTCCGGTTTCGTGTCCACGGTCTCGGCCGGAGTCTCGGCAAGCTGATCGGGCCGAGTGTCTGCTGGGTCCGCCGGCGGAACCTCCGGCGCCGGCGTTTCATCCACAGCCGCATCGGAAGGCGGCGCGGAGCCTCTGAGCACCGCCCCGCTTTCTTCTTCAAGCGTTGCCGGCGCCTCGCTATCGGATGTGGGTTCACCCGACGCCTCGCCCTGCGGCATGGCTTGATCGAGCTCCGCCTCGCCCGCCGAAGGCACGCCTTCCGCTGGAGTCGCTGGCGCCGGCTCGGCGCCAGGCTCGGAAGTCTCCCGGCCAAACAGCTGGCGCTCGATCCAGGGCTTCAGAAAGCGAAGAAGGCCGCCACTCTCCTCCTGCGCGCTTGCCGGCGGCGCGAGAACGAGAAGGCAGGCGAGCGCGCACGCACCCGACGCGAGCCGCCGTGCCGTCCAAACCCTCGCGCGGGAATCGCGCATCCTCAGATCGTCTGGTTGTAGGCGCCCACTTCCGGATTGCGGCGAAGCACCGCGTCG
>CAYTTC010000243.1:0-3685 GCA_964440525.1 uncultured Propylenella sp.
GCAGCGGTTGAAGCGCCGCGCCGTCAGTCTGCAAAGCCTCGCTCGGGCGACGGCAAACGGTCGCCGCGACGGCGCGAGCGCGACGGGGCTCGGCTCGAGTCTGCTCGGCATGACGGGGCGGGGCGTCCGGAGCGTCCGGAACGGCCACGCGAACGCCCGGTCGATCCCGACAGCCCGTTTGCGGCGCTCGAGGCTTTGAAGAAGGAACTGGAAAAAACCCGTCGCGAATGAACGCACCGGAAGCGCAGCGGATCGACAAATGGCTATGGCATGCCCGATTTGCCCGCACGCGCGGGGCGGCGCAGCAGCTGGCGCGGTCCGGGCACGTCCGGGTCAACCGCGACAAGGTGAGGGAGCTGAGCCGGCTGGTGCGCCCCGGCGACGTTCTGACGCTCGGCTTGCGCCGCGGCGTGCGGGTGATCCGCGTCCTGGCAATCGCGGAGCGGCGCGGCAGTTTTGAGGAGGCGCGGCTTCTCTATGAGGAGCAGATTCCGGAAGCAAACCCTGGCGCACCCGGCTCGAGCGCAAGAGAATGACATTCTACCGGGAGCGTGGGGCGCGACTTCGCGGACCTTGCAGGATTTCGCCAAAGCCGATACGCCGCCACCGTGGGCCCATTCGGAGCGTACTATGACCTACGTGGTCACCGAGAAGTGCATCCGCTGCAAGTTCATGGATTGCGTCGAGGTCTGCCCCGTCGACTGCTTCTATGAAGGCGAGAACATGCTCGTCATCCACCCGGATGAGTGCATCGATTGCGGCGTTTGCGAGCCCGAATGTCCAGTCGACGCCATCCGGCCCGATACCGAGCCGGCGCTCGACCAGTGGCTGTCGCTGAACGCCGAATACGCCAACCAGTGGCCGAACATCACGATCAAACGGGATGCGCCGGCGGACGCCAAGGAATTCGAGACCGTGGAAGGCAAGTTCGACAAGTTTTTCACGCCCGCTCCCGGCCAGGGCGACTAGGCACTCATCCGATCGAATTCACCGCCTTCCGGCAGTTTTGCCGGTTCTGGCGCCGGCTCACTCGCCGCTGGGCAACTTTCCCATGGTTAGGGCGTCGCGGCGAGAGCAGTCGCAGCGGCGCTCGGCCGGGACACTACGATTTGTCAGGCGATTATTGGATGAACTCTCACCCGTATCCTGTGGGCGGTGCAACAATTCCTTGATTTCAGGTCGTTTTTGGGCTATATACAGGCTTGTCGGAACGAGCCCGCTATCGGGACCCATCGAAAACGGATGGATTTTGGGCGCACCGCCGTGCATGCGGCGGTTGTGTAGCGGGTCGCGACTTTGTTTTTTGCATCGAGAAGCACCGATTTTCGGTCGGAGCTGCTGGAATATGCCATCGGCAGTGGCCTGTCGAAACGGAGTGGGAGTTCTGCGCGTCATGTCGAAGAAAACGGTCCAGCGTCACGGCTTTCGGACGGGTGAGAGCATTGTTTACCCGGCGCACGGCGTCGGGAAGATCATCGATATCGAGGAGCAGGTCGTCGCCGGCATGAAGCTGGAGCTGTTCGTCATCAATTTTCAAAAAGACAAGATGACGCTCCGGGTGCCCGTGGCGAAGGCGACCGCGGTCGGCATGCGCAAGCTGGCGGACGAGACGACGGTTGCCAAGGCCTTTACCACGGTGCGCGGTCGCGCCCGCGTGAAGCGCACTATGTGGAGCCGCCGCGCCCAGGAATACGAGGCCAAGATCAATTCCGGTGACCTGATCGCCATCTCCGAGGTAGTGCGCGACCTCTATCGGTCGCAGGCGCAGCCCGAGCCCTCTTACTCGGAACGCCAGCTCTACGAGCAGGCGATTGATCGCATGTCGCGCGAGGTCGCGGTGGTGGAGAAGATCACCGAGACCGAGGCGGTGACGAAGATCGAGAAGGCCATCGAGACAAGCCCGCGGCGGAAGCGCGCGGCGCAGCTCGAGGAAGAGGCGCAGAGCAAGGCCGCTGCCTAAGGCTCCCCTGCCTACTAATTCAAAAACCGCCGTCCGGTCCTTCCGGGCGGCGTTTTCGATTCAGTATCAACGCTCGATGCGTGGTCCGCTAGGCCTTACGCCGGGATGATCCAGCGCTGTAGGTCCTTGAGCTCATTCAGCTTGGCCTCGGCCACCCGCCGCTTCGTCTGGTCATCGCCGGCATCGGCAAGATCTTCGTCGGCGTTCGTCAATTCCTGGGCGAGCGCAGCCGCATCGAGATCCTCAAGCCGGATCGCCTGGTCGGCAAGGATCGTCAGTCCGCTCGGCGTCACATCGGCAAATCCGCCGCGCACATAAAACTTCTGCACGGCGCCGGCGAGGCTTTTCACCTCGATCTGACCGGGCTTCAGCGTGCTCATGAACGGCGCGTGGCGGGCGAACACTGTGAAATAACCTTCGCTGCCAGGTACGACGACGGACTCCACATCCTCAGAGACGAGCAGGCGCTCCGGCGAGACAAGGTCGAATTTGAGGGGTTCGGCCATGTTTCCGCCTAGCCAGGCTTGCGGCGGTCGGCGACAAAGCCGATCGCAAGCCCGATGACGCCGCCGATTGCGGCATAGATCAAGACAAGGCGCATCTGCCCGCTGGTCAGCGGACCGCTTCCTTGCGCCGGACTGTCGCTCTGCACCTCGATCTGCACCGGGCCGATTTTGATCTCGGCGGCCTCAGGCCGTTGCAGGTAGCCGATCAGGCCGCCGATGAGCAGGCCGGCGACGAGCAGAACGATTCGGAGGTTCATCTTCATCGGTGCACCGATCAGGCCGCTTCGGCGAGGCGCTGCGCCTTCTCGACCGCCGCCTCGATCGTGCCGACCATATAGAAGGCCTGCTCCGGCAGGTGATCGTATTGGCCGGCGACGAGGCCCTGGAACCCCTTGATGGTGTCCTCGAGCTCGACGAACACACCCGGCGTGCCGGTGAAGACTTCCGCGACGAAGAAGGGCTGCGACAGGAAGCGCTCGATCTTGCGTGCGCGGGCCACGGTCAGCTTGTCCTCTTCCGACAGCTCGTCCATGCCCAGAATGGCGATGATGTCCTGCAGTGACTTGTAGCGCTGCAGCGTCGATTGCACGGCGCGCGCGACGTCGTAGTGCTCTTCGCCGACGACCAGCGCGGAGAGCATGCGGGAGGTGGAATCGAGCGGGTCGACCGCCGGGTAGATGCCCTTTTCGGCGATTGACCGGGAAAGCGTCGTCGTCGCATCGAGATGGGCGAACGAGGTGGCGGGCGCCGGGTCGGTCAGATCGTCGGCCGGGACGTAGATCGCCTGCACCGAGGTGATCGAGCCCTTCGTCGTGGTGGTGATGCGCTCCTGCAGCGCGCCCATGTCGGTGGCGAGCGTCGGCTGGTAGCCGACTGCGCTCGGGATGCGTCCCAGGAGCGCCGACAGCTCCGAGCCCGCCTGCGTGAAACGAAAAATGTTGTCGACGAAGAAGAGCACGTCCTGGCCCTGGTCGCGGAAATACTCGGCGACCGTCAGGCCGGCGAGGCCGACGCGGGCGCGGGCGCCCGGCGGCTCGTTCATCTGGCCGAAGACCAGGGCGCATTTGGAGCCGGCGGTGGAGCCGTTGTTCTCGTGCGGGTCCTTGTTGACGCCCGACTCGATCATCTCGTGATAGAGGTCGTTGCCCTCGCGGGTGCGCTCGCCGACGCCCGCGAACACCGAATAGCCGCCATGTGCCTTGGCGATGTTGTTGATCAG
>CAYTTC010000244.1:0-3567 GCA_964440525.1 uncultured Propylenella sp.
TCTTCGTCGACCGCACCCGCCGTCAGGCGACCGGCGCGCATGCCGACGAGGTCGCCGGCCGGCTCTCCAAGGGTGACATCATCGTGCTCTTCGCGGAGGGCACGTCGAGCGACGGCAACAAAGTGCTGCCCTTCCGCTCCGCGCTCGTCGGAGCGGCGCAGATGGCGATCGAATCGGGCGGCGTCGCCACGGTGCAGCCCGTCGCCATCGCCTATCAGAAAATGCTCGGCCTGCCGCTCGGCCGCCAGCACCGCCCGCTCGTCGCCTGGTACGGCGGAACCAACCTGTTGCCGCATTTGAAGCGCGTGCTCTCCGAGGGCGGCATCGACGTGCACGTCGTGTTCGGCCCGGCGCGCCGGCTCTCCGCCCGCGACGACCGCAAGGCGGCGACGCTCGAGGCCGGTGAAATGGTGCGGCGGCTCGTTGCGGCGATCAATGCGGGGCGCGCGCCCGCAGATGTGCTCGGTGTGGTGGCTGATGTTTCAACGAAAAGGCAAGACGGTCGACGGACAGGAGCAGGTGCGTGAGGGGGGTGTTGGTCGCATTGTGCTGGCTTTGGATAGCCGCCCTCGCGCCGGCGGTTCTTCCGCTAGCGACTCTCGCCATGCTTGCCAGTGCCGTTGCGGCTGAATAGACCTCAGCTCCTGCCGATCTCTAAGGCGAAGGCCATCGTGACCGGACGCGGTGAGAAGACCGTCAGATCGGCTTCGCGCTCACCCTCGAGGATGTGCTCATCAGGGTTTCCGGCGATCCCCGGTTGATCGGCAATTCGCGCGCAAAAAAGCTCGCGGAGGAGGCCGGCGCGCTCGTCGCCGAGTTCCACTACCGCGACCGGCTGGAGGGCATCCCGATCCACGACGAGCAGGGTTCCTACGATCGGCCGCACGATCTGACGGTCCGCTACGTGCCGGAGAAGATCGACGCTGTGCTCGCCTCGCTCGGAAGCAAGCCGTGGACCGATCCGCGCCCGACGATCACGCTCTTCCTCGGCGTGAGAAAGGGCGACCGCAGCTTCGTGCTTTCGAGCGACGGCGAGCGCGGCGCCGATATGCGCGACTCGCTTGCCTCGGCGTCGGAGCGGGTCGGCATCCCGGCGACGCTTCCCGATACTGCATCGGGCAACCGGATTCGGGGTAAGACCTAGCCGGGCGGGCGCAATTCGACTACATCAGAGGCAGGGCAGTTTTTCTTGAAAGTTGCAGCGCACTTGAAACACGAGAAGCGAAAAGTCTTCATAAAAACATATGGTTGCCAGATGAACGTTTACGATTCGGAGCGGATCGGGGACGTGCTGGCGGCGGCGGGATACGGTGCGGCGGAGCGGGCGGAGGATGCCGACCTGGTCCTGCTAAATACTTGCCATATCAGGGAAAAAGCCGCCGAGAAAGTTTACTCGGAGCTTGGGCGGCTGCGCGTTTTGAAGGATCGCGCCAAGGCCGAGGGCCGCACCATGAAAATTGCTGTCGCAGGTTGCGTGGCGCAGGCGGAAGGCGCGGAAATTCTCAAGCGCTCGAAGGCGGTTGACGTGGTCGTCGGGCCGCAGAGCTATCACCGGATTCCGCAGCTTCTGGATGCGGGCACGAGGGTGGTGGATACCGAATTTCCGCAAGAATCCAAGTTCGATCACCTGCCGCCGATCGGGATTCGGAACATGGGTTTTTTGGCGACTCGTGATGGCGATCTGCTGGGCCAAAACACGCGTCAACCGGCGCGACCGGTGAGCGCATTCCTCACCGTGCAGGAGGGCTGCGACCGGTTCTGCACTTTTTGCGTCGTGCCCTATACGCGCGGCGCGGAGTTTTCGCGGCCGGTCGAAAAAATTCTCGAGGAGGCGAACGCGCTCGCGGCGCGCGGCGTGAAGGAAATCACGCTGCTCGGGCAGAACGTGAATGCCTATCACGGGCTTGTATCGGATAGAGGGGGCGCGGACGGCGCGACGTGGCCGCTGGCAAAACTCCTCGAACGGCTCTCGGAGATTTTGGGGATCGAGCGGCTTCGCTACGTGACCAGCCATCCGCGCGACATGAGCGACGATCTGATCGAAGCGCATCGCGATTTTCCAAAGCTCATGCCCTATCTGCATCTGCCTGTACAGTCGGGGTCGGATCGAATCCTCGCCGCGATGAACCGACGGCATGATCGAAAATTCTATCTGCGTCTGGTGGAGCGGTTGCGCGAGGCGCGGCCCGACCTCGCGCTCTCGGGCGATTTCATCGTCGGTTTTCCGGGTGAGACGGAAGCGGATTTTTCCGACACGCTTCGCCTCGTCGAGACGGTCGGCTATGCGAGCGCCTATTCGTTCAAATACAGTGTTCGGCCGGGCACGCCCGCGGCTGAGATGGACCAGGTGCCGGAGGCCGAAAAGTCCGAGCGGCTGACGCGCCTGCAGGCGCTCATCGCGAAACAGCAGGCGGCGTTCAATTCCGGCATGCTCGGGCTTCAGGTCGACGTGCTGCTTGAGGCGCGGGGCAAGCGGCCGGGTCAGCTCGTCGGGCGATCGCCATGGCTGCAGGCCGTGCATGTGAATGCGCCGGCGGAGAGCATCGGGACGATTGTTTCCGTCACCGTCGATGGCATCGGATCGAACACGCTTTTTGCGACGTTGTCGGATCAACAGCTCGCGAGGGCCATCGCTTGATTCAATACACCACTAATGTCGTCATTGCCGGGCTTGACCCGGCAATCCACTCCGTGACCGTTCCTGAGGACACGAGCGTTACGGAATGGATGCCCGGATCAAGTCCGGGCATGACGACAGGGGAGAGGGCCATCGCTTGATGCAGGCAGCCAATGACCGTTACGGAATGGATGCCATGGTCAAGCCATGGCATGACGACAGGTGAAGAGGTTGATGCAGAGCCCCAACGTTGTCGTCATTGCCGGTCCGCCGGTTAAACCGGGGGATGACCCGGCAATCCATTCCGTGATCGTTTTCGAGGACACGAGCGCTACGGAATGGATGCCATGGTCAAGCCATGGCATGACGACAATGAGAGGGCCGAGGCAGATCACGAGCGTTACGGAATGGATGCCCGGATCAAGTCCGGGCATGACGACAGGAGAAGGGTTCGTGCGTGCGTGGTTACACCTATCTTCTCGCTACAAAGAAGGGCGGCACGCTCTATTGCGGCGTCACCAGCGATTTGCCACGTCGAATATGGGAGCATCGAGAAGGACAGGTGGCGGGATTCACCAGCCGGTATGGAGTGACCCGCCTCGTCTGGTACGAGGAATTCCCTTGGATGATCGACGCGATCAAGCGCGAAAAGGCAATCAAGTCATGGCCGCGCGGATGGAAAATCGCGCTAATCGAGAAAGACAATCCAGATTGGCGCGATCTCTATTCGCACCTGCTCATGTTCTAGCGCGCTTGTGGAAATCCTCGAACGTTACGGAATGGATGCCATGGTCAAGCCATGGCATGACGACAGTGGAAATGACGAGCGCCGGGGTGTGCGGCTGATGGCGCCGCGGAGCGGCGGTAGCGCCACGCGCGCCGAAGCAGGGCGCGGCGATCCGAAGGCGCAGCAGATCGATCTTGTGTTTGACAACAACCGCCTCGCCTCA
>CAYTTC010000245.1:0-3561 GCA_964440525.1 uncultured Propylenella sp.
TCGGTCGCCTGGGCGCCGCGGGCGCGCATGGCCGTGAAGGCCTCGTGGCCCGGCGTGTCGATGAAAGTGATCTTATGGCCGTTCTTCTCGACCTGATAGGCGCCGATGTGCTGCGTGATGCCGCCGGCCTCGGTTGAGACGACGTTAGCGGAGCGGATGGCGTCCAAGAGCGACGTCTTGCCGTGGTCGACATGGCCCATGATGGTGACGACGGGCGGCCGCGGCTGCAGCGTCGCCTCCGCGTCCGGATCGTCGAAAAGTCCCTCTTCCACGTCCGCGGCGGCGACGCGGCGGACATTGTGGCCGAGCTCCTCCGCCACGATCTGCGCCGTGTCGGCGTCGAGGATGTCGGTGATCTTGATCAACTGGCCATCCTTCATCAGGAGCCGGATCACGTCGACGGCGCGCTCCGCCATGCGGTTGGCGAGCTCCTGCACCGTGATCGCCTCGGGAATCACCACGTCGCGGACAATCTTTTCCTGCGTCGGCGTGAATCCGTGCAGCTGGCGCTGCTGCTTCTCGCGCTTGCGGCGCACGGAGGCGAGCGAGCGCTCGCGCTCGGTGGTTTCCAGCGCGTTCGTGACTGTGAGTCGGCCGCGCTGGCGTTGGCCGCCCGGGGCAGCCTTGGTGCGTGTCGGCTTCGGCACTTCCATGCGCTTGGGACTGCGAAGCGCGAGGCCCGGACGGGCGGCGTCGGCCACCTCCGTCCGCGCTTGCGGCACGGCATCGTCACCGAGTCGCCGACGGGCCTCGTCCTCGGCGCGCCGGCGGACCTGATCCTCCGACAGCTTGCGCGCCTCCTCATCGGCCTTGCGACGCTCGGCCTCGGCGTGCTCGCGCGCCAACCGCGCCTCGTCGTCGAGGCGGCGACGCGCATCGATCTCCGCCTGTTGGCGTTCCTCCGACTCGCGCACGCGGGCGTCCGCGAGCGCATGGGCCCGGGCGTCGCGCTCCTCGTCCGTCAACGTGCGCAGCACCACGCCGCCGGTGCGCGACCGCGGCAGCGGTTGCGGCGGCGATTGCGGCTCGGCTTCAGCCCGCTTGAGGCCGACGCGCGGCTGCGCCGCCACAGCGGGAGCCGGCGCTTCTTCGACAACCGTGATGGAAGCCTCGGCCCGTTCGCCCGTGCCCGTCACGCGTCGGCGCTTCTTCTCCACGACGACAGCCTTCGACCGCCCGCCGGAAAAGCTCTGGCGAACGGTGTCGGTGTCGCGCTTCAGGGAGAGCGGCTTACGCCCTCCAACGCGCAGCGTCTTGTCGGTGCTCGTCGTATCACTCATTCATCATATCCTGCAGGCCCGGCCGCCCAATTGACGCGCGGCCATCGCCCGCGCCTTCGTAGCGCTGGAGGCGGATGGCCGCTTCCACGAAACTTTCGCCAGCCGAACCTTGAAGCACGGCAGCATGTATCACATTTGGCCGGCCCATTGCCAAACCCAATTCAGCCGACCCGAAGAGCCGCAGCACCGGCAACGGAACGTCGTTACCGAAAGTCCGATGCAGCGCCTGCCCGATCTTGCGTTCCCCATCTTCGGCGGCGTCGGCGGCTACAAGGAGGGCCTGAAGGCGCTCGCGCGCGATCGCGGCCTCGACCTTGGCGAAACCGGCAAGGACGGCTCCCGCCTTGCGGGCGAGACCGAGGCGCCCGAGCGCCACGTCCCGGAGCCGCAGGCCGACCTGATCGGCGAGGTCGGCGGCAGGAGTCAGCGGCCGATTGAGGCCGCGCTGAAAGGCGTTCCGCTTCACCGCCTCCGCCACCAGCTTGCGCTCGGCGCCGATCCAGATACCCCGGCCGGGGAGCTTTGCCTTGAGGTCCGCCACGACGGAGCCGTCAGGCGCGGCGACGAAGCGGATCAGGTCGGATTCCGGCAGCACAGCGCGCGTGACCGCGCACATGCGCGTGCGGCGCACCCGCGGCCCGCCCCTGGCGTCCTCTTCCTGAAGCGCATCCGTCAAGCGGTGGCTGCCCCCTCCGCTACGGCGGGCTCAGCGGGAGGCGGCGGCAGAAGATCGGCTTCGGTGACGATGCCGACCTTCAGCCGTGCCGCCATGACGATCCCCTCCGCCTCCTCGCGCGACAATTCGAGGCCCGACAGCGCGCCCTCGAAGCGGACGTTCTCGCCATCCTTGCGCTCGGTCCAGCCGACGAGATCGTCGGCGGCGCAATAGGCGAGGTCCTCGAGCGTCTTGATGTCGGCCTTGCCGAGCGCGACCATCATCGCGGTGGTAACGCCGGGAACCTCCTTCACCTCGTCGGCGACTCCGAGCTTCTTGCGCTCGGCGTCCTGCTCCGCCTCGATCTTCTCCAGATACTCGCGGGCACGCGCCTGCAGCTCCTCCGCCGTGTCCTCGTCGAAGCCTTCGATCGAGGCGACTTCGTCACGATCGACGAAGGCGACCTCCTCGACGCTGGCGAAGCCTTCCGAGGCGAGCAGCTGCGCCACCATCTCGTCGACGTCGAGCGCCGCCATGAAGAGCTGGCTGCGTTCCTGGAATTCCTTCTGCCGGCGCTCCGATTCTTCGTCCTCGGTCAGGATGTCGATGTCCCAGCCGGTGAGCTGCGAGGCAAGCCGGACATTCTGACCGCGCCGGCCGATGGCAAGCGAAAGCTGGTCGTCGGGGACGACCACCTCGATCCGCTCGGCCTCTTCGTCGAGGACGACCTTGGTGACCTCGGCCGGCTGCAGGGAATTCACGATGAAGGTGGCGGCGTCCGGATTCCACGGAATGATGTCGATGCGCTCGCCCGCCAACTCGCCGACCACCGCCTGCACGCGGCTGCCGCGCATGCCGACGCAGGCGCCGACCGGATCGATGGAGGTGTCGCGCGAGACGACGGCGATCTTGGCGCGCGAGCCGGGATCTCGGGCCACCGACTTGATGGTGATGATGCCGTCGTAGATTTCCGGCACCTCCATGGTGAAGAGCTTCGCCATGAATTGCGGGTGGGTGCGCGACAGGAAAATCTGCGGACCGCGCTGTTCGCGGCGCACGTCATAGACATAGGCGCGCACGCGGTCGCCGTAGCGAAAAGTCTCGCGCGGGATCATCTCGTCGCGGCGGATGATCGCCTCGCCTCGGCCGAGATCGACGATCACGTTGCCGTATTCGACGCGCTTCACCGTGCCGTTGACGATCTCGCCGATGCGATCCTTGAAGTCCTCGTACTGGCGGTCGCGCTCGGCCTCGCGCACCTTCTGCATGATGACCTGCTTGGCCGACTGGGCGGCGATGCGCCCGTAATCGAGCGGCGGCAGCGGCTCGGAAATGTAGTCGCCGACCTGTGCGGCGGGATTGCGCAGCCGCGCGTCCTCGACCGAAATCTGCGCCGCGTCGATCTCAACCGTCTCGACCACCTCCAAAAGCCGCTGCAGGCGGATCTCGCCGGTCTTCTCGTCGATCTCGGCGCGCACGTCGGTCTCGGCGCCGTAGCGCGATTTCGCCGCCTTCTGGATGGCGTCCTCCATAGCGCCGATGACGATGCGGCGGTCGATCGTCTTCTCGCGCGCGACCGCGTCAGCGATCTGCAGGAGTTCCAGTCTATTTGCACTGACAGCCATT
>CAYTTC010000246.1:0-3521 GCA_964440525.1 uncultured Propylenella sp.
TCCGTTGGACGCGGCTCCCTCCATTCGCGCGCGCTCGATGCGCTCGGCGAGCTGCTGTTCGGCTGGCTGTGAGAGGGCGCGGGCGCTTCATCACGCTCGAAGGCGGCGAGGGAGCAGGCAAGTCCGGTCACGCGGCGCGGCTGGCGGAGTGGCTGAAAGGGCAGGGGATCGCCGTCCTCCTCACCCGCGAGCCGGGCGGGAGTCCGCGCGCCGAGACGCTTCGGCAGCTCCTGCTTTCCGGCGGTTTCGCCGCGCATGGCCCGGATGCTGAGGCGCTTGCCTTCGCGCTGGCCCGCGCCGACCATCTGGCGGTGACCATTCGCCCGGCGCTTCAGGCTGGCACCTGGGTGATCTCGGACCGGTTCATGGATTCCACGCGGGCTTATCAGGGGTCAGCCGGCGCCGACACGACCCTGCTCGACCTGCTCGACGCGATCGTGGTCGGCACCGACCGGCCGGACCTGACGCTCATCCTCGATGTGCCCGTGGATATCGGCATAAGGCGAACGCAAAAGCGGAAAAACCAACCCGACCGGTTCGAGCGCGACGCGATAGAGCTGCACGAAGCGCGGCGGCAGGCCTTTCTCGAGATCGCGGCGCGCGAACCTGAACGCTGCGTCGTCATCGACGCCACGGCGAATAAATCTGTGGTCGCGGAGGCGATCCGCGGGGCGGTTGCCGAACGGCTGCGTCCTGGCGCCGCCGACAGGACCGGCTGAAACTCGTGGCGCGCGCACCAAAGCTCGAGGAGGAGCGTCCCCCACACGATGCGTTGGAGGGCGTCGCGTTGCCGCGCGAGACGACCGCGCTCGTCGGACACAAAGCGGCGGAGCTGGCGCTCCTCGACGCCTATCGCTCCGGGCGCATGCATCACGCATGGATCGTGGCCGGGGAGCGGGGCATCGGCAAGGCAACGCTCGCCTTCCGCCTCGCCCGCTTCCTCTTCGCGCATCCAAACCCGGATATGCCGGGGGTGGCGGACGCGCGTGACCTTTTCGTCCCGGGCGAGCACCCCGCCGCGCGCCGCCTGGCGGCCGGCGCACATGGCAATCTCCTGCACCTGCAGCGCGACTGGAACGAGGATCGGAAACGCTTTCGGACCGAGCTCCTGGTCCACTCGGTGAGGCGTATTACGCCATTTCTCGGCACGACGGCGGGGGAAGGGGGCTGGCGCGTCGTCATCGTCGATCCGGCCGACGACATGAACCCGAACGCCGCGAACGCCATTCTGAAGAACCTGGAAGAGCCGCCGCAGAAGACACTTTTCATGCTCCTCGCGGAGCGGCGCGGGGCGCTCCTGCCGACCATCCTGTCGCGCGCGCGCACGCTCAATCTGGAGCCGCTCTCGGCCGCCGAGACCGAGGCCGTCGTGCGCTCGGTCGCGCCCGACATTGCGGATGGGGACGATTCCGGCCTTGCCGCAGCGCTCGCCGCCGGCAGCCCGCGCCGTTTCATCGAGCTTAAGCGCCGGAACGGAGTCGAGCTTTACCGCCTCATGCGCCGCGCCATCGAGGCCGGCGACCGCCCCGCGCAGTTCAAGCTGGCGGCGCTCACCTCCGACGCAGCCGTAACCGAGCAATTCCTCGAGCTCTTCGAGGCCTATCTCACCCGTCGTGTGCGCGGTCTGCCGGAGCCCTGCGGCGGCGGAGACCTGCCTGCGGTGCCGCTTGTCACCCTTGCGGAGCTATGGGAAAAGGCGGCGCTTTCCGGACTGGAGGTCGAGACCTACAATCTCGACCGAAGGCAGTTCGTGCTCGACCTTCTCGAGACCGCGGCGGCCGCTTTCCGCCAGGCCGGAAGGTGATTAGCCGGAATCCCGAATAGATCGTGAGCCGCGTGGGTCGATGATAGCCGAGAAACCGAGATTCTACATCACGACGCCGATCTTCTATCCGAATGGCGTCCCGCATATCGGCCACGCCTACAACGTGCTCGCGACCGACGTCATCGCGCGTTTTCACCGGCTCGACGGAAACGACGTCTACTTCCTGACGGGGACCGACGAACACGGCCTCAAGATGCAGCAGACGGCGATTGCGCAAGGGCTAACGCCGCGTGAGCTCGCCGACCGCAATTCGCAGCGTTTTCGCGACCTGGTCGCTGCGCTCAATTGCTCCAACGACGATTTCATCCGCACGACGGAGCCACGGCACTATCGGGCGAGCCAGGAGCTCTGGCGGCGCATGGATGCGGCCGGCGACATCTATCTCGACCGCTATTCCGGCTGGTACTCGGTACGCCAGGAAGCCTATTTCGACGAAGGCGAGACCACGCTCGGCGGGGACGGGATCCGTCGCGAGCCGCTCGGCTCGCCGGTCGAGTGGGTGGAGGAGGAAAGCTATTTCTTCCGCCTCGCCGCCTATCAGGAGCGGCTGCTCGCCCACTACGAGGCCAATCCCGAATTCATCGGGCCGCGCGAAAGGCGGAACGAGGTCATGAGCTTCGTGAAGGCGGGGCTGAAGGACCTGTCGATCTCGCGCACCACCTTCGACTGGGGAGTGCCCGTTCCGAGCGACCCGAAACACGTCATGTATGTGTGGGTCGACGCGCTCACCAACTACATCACCGCTGTCGGCTTCCCCGATGAGGCGGCGCCGCTGTGGCGTTTCTGGCCGGCCGATCTCCACCTGATCGGCAAGGATATCGTGCGCTTCCACACGGTCTATTGGCCGGCTTTTCTGATGTCGGCGGGGATCGCCCTGCCGAAGCGCGTCTTCGGGCACGGCTTCCTCAATAATCGCGGTGAGAAGATGTCGAAATCGGTCGGCAATGTCGTCGATCCTTTCACCATCACCGCCCACTATGGCGTCGATGAGGTGCGCTACTTCTTCATGCGCGAGGTCTCTTTCGGGCAGGACGGGGCCTATAGCCACGAGGCGATCGTCAACCGCATCAACGCCGATCTGGCCAACGACCTCGGCAATCTGGCGCAGCGCTCGCTGTCGATGGTCGGCAAGCATTGCGAGGCCGCGGTCCCGCGGCCGGGCGAGTTCAATGCCGAGGACCGAGCGATGATTGCCGCAACAGACGGCCTGATCGAGCGCTGCCGCGCCGAGATGAGCCAGCAGGCGATCCATCTGATGCTGACGGCGATCTGGCAGGTCGTGGCTGACGCCAACCGCTATTTCGCGAGCCAGGAGCCCTGGGCGCTCCGCAAGAGCGATCCGGAGCGGATGGCGACCGTGCTCTACGTCACCGCGGAAGTGGTGCGCCAGGTTGCGACCCTGGTGCAGCCGGTGATGCCGGAATCCGCTGCGCGGATGCTCGACCTCGTGGCCGTGCCGGCGGGGGCGCGGAGCTTCGCGAACCTCGGTGAGGCGGGGCGGCTCGTACCCGGCACGACGCTGCCGCCGGCCGAGCCGATCTTTCCGCGTTACGTCGAGAGAGAGTCGGGGGCAGAGGAGGGCGGTTAGTCGCCCCGCTACGCGACCTTTCGCACCGCGTGTTGGCGGTCGAGCAGCTCGGTGATCGCCTCCTCCGGGAGCGGGCGCGAAAAGAGAAAGCCCTGCAGCTCGGTGCAG
>CAYTTC010000247.1:0-3495 GCA_964440525.1 uncultured Propylenella sp.
CTCGACCTTGAAGGGGGCGGTCGGGTCGGTCCGGGCTGCGCCTGTCGATTCGTCGTGCATGTCGGCTCCTTGATCGATCCGCGGCGCCTATAGCCGGCTGGTGAGTAGCCTGATCCCGGCAAAGGCGAAAAATGCGCGGGATCGCCTTCGGCGTCATTGCACCGACGCGTCGTCTTCGAAATAGGAGAGGGGCGCGTTTGGTAGGATCGCATCCGTAGTTCCGAGGGCGTCTAAGGATCCAGATCAGAAATCTGTGCAAGCTTCGCCAGATGTCGCAGCAAGCCGATCTTCAGCGGCCGGTTGCCATGACTGCCTTCATATGGCGATCTCAAGCACCTGCTCCCTGCTGCCGAGTGCGGGTTCGGCAATCTCAGCGGTCAGGCAGCCTTCGATAGCTTCCTGAAGGTTGGCCTTCAGCTCCTCAAGCCTTTCGCCCTGCGTTGCACAACCCGGGATGGCCGGCACTTCAGCCCAGAATCCGCCTTCCTCAGCTTCGTGCACAATCACCCGGATCTTCATTCTGCTATCCCCATGCGCCTCGAGCATATGCGCGGAACGCGGAATGGCACACCGTGGAAGCGATAAGACCGCCTAAGCCGCGCTCGCCGCCTTCGCCCGCTCCGCGCGCTTACGGTCGTTCGGGTCGAGGATCGTTTTCCTCAGCCGAATGGACTTCGGCGTCACCTCGACCAGCTCGTCATCCTCGATATAGGAGAGGGCGCGCTCCAGGCTGAGCCGCATCGGCGGCGTCAGGATGGTGTTCTCGTCCTTGCCGGCGGCGCGGATATTGGTGAGCTGCTTGCCCTTCATGACGTTGATTTCCAGGTCGTTGCCGCGCGTGTGCTCGCCGACGATCATGCCGCGATAGACGCGTGTCCCCGGGTCGATCATCATCGGCCCGCGATCCTGCAGATTGAACAGCGCGTAGGCGACGGCGTCGCCCTGACCGTTGGAGAGGAGCACGCCCGTGCGGCGGCCGGGGATTTCGCCGCGGAGCGGCTCCCAGGCGTAGAAGATGCGGTTCATGACCGCGGTGCCGCGCGTGTCGGAGAGAAGCTGCGGCTGGTAGCCGATGAGGCCGCGCGTGGGGATATGGAAGCGGAGCCGCGTGCGCCCGGCGCCGGAGGGGCGCATCTCGACCATTTCGCCCCGGCGGCCCGATAGCGTCTCGATGACGACGCCCGTATGCGCGTCGTCGACGTCGATGATCACTTCTTCGATCGGCTCGAGCTTCTTGCCGTTCTCCTCGCGGATGACGACGCGCGGCTTGCCGATCGTCAGCTCGAAGCCCTCGCGCCGCATCGTTTCGATCAGGATGCCGAGCTGCAACTCCCCGCGGCCGGCCACCTCGAAGGCATCCTTGTCGTCGCCCTCGGTGATCTTCAGCGCGACGTTGCCCTCCGCCTCGCGCAGCAGCCGGTCGCGGATGACGCGGCTCTGCACCTTGTCGCCTTCTTGGCCGGCGAGCGGGCCGTCATTGATGCGAAAAGTCATGGAGAGCGTCGGCGGGTCGATCGGCTGCGCCGGGATCGGCTTCACGACGGAAGGGTCCGCGAGTGTATCGGCGACGCTCGCTTCCGAAAGCCCGGAGATGGCGACAATGTCGCCCGCCTCGCCCTGGTCGATCGCGCGGCGTTCGAGGCCGCGGAAGGCGAGCACCTTGGAGACACGGAAATTCTCCACCGTTTCGCCCTCGCGCGACAGCGCCTTCACCCATTGGCCTGCCCTGACTGCGCCGGACCGGATGCGACCGGTCAGCAGCCGGCCGAGGAACGGGTCGGCTTCGAGCGTCGTCGCCAGCATGCGGAACGGCCCGGCCTCGACTACCGGCGGCGCGACGTGCTCGAGCACCTTGTCGAGCAGCGGCCCGATCGATTCCTTTGGCCCCTCGGGCGTGAGCGCCATCCAGCCCTGCTTGGCGGACCCATAGAGCACCGGAAAATCCAGTTGCGCCTCGCTGGCGTCGAGCGCCGCGAAGAGGTCGAAGACTTCGTTCAGCACGACGTCAGGCCGAGCGTCGGAGCGATCGACCTTGTTGATGACGACGATCGGCTTCAGTCCGATCGCGAGCGCCTTCATCAGCACGAACTTCGTCTGCGGCATCGGCCCTTCGGCCGCATCGACGAGGAGGATCGCTCCGTCCACCATGTTCAGGATCCGTTCGACCTCGCCGCCGAAATCGGCATGGCCGGGCGTGTCGACGATGTTGATGCGCGTGCCCTTCCACAGGAGCGACGTCACCTTGGCAAGAATGGTGATGCCGCGTTCCTGCTCCAGCACATTGGAATCCATGGCGCGCTCGGCCACCTTTTGGCCGGCGCGAAAGGTGCCGGAGGCGCCGAGGAGGACATCGATCAGGGTCGTCTTGCCGTGATCGACGTGCGCGATGATCGCGACGTTGCGTAGGGTCGCAGACATAAGGCTCTGCCGGGTTTTGGAAATCGCGGCCGGGATAGCCGATTTTTCTCTAATAAGATAGGTGCGGACGGCGGCTCTTGCATCTGGCTCCGCCTCCTTTCTTTCCGTGGACCGGGGCGTGATAGGATGCTTTCGGCCGTGGCATGGAAGGCGTGGGCCGCAGATGAATCGGTTTTTTCGGACAGGCTTAGCGGTTGCCGCGATCCTTGTTTCACCCGTGCTCGCCGAGACAGTCGATCGGCGCGTCAGGATCGTTAACGATTCGAAGCACGATATCGTCGGCTTCCACGGGAGCTACGTAGGCGTGCCGGACTGGGGGGAGAGCCTGCTCGGCGCTGGCATTCTTTCAGCAGGCGCGGCAATCGTGCTCGATTTCGAGGATGGCAGCGGCTATTGCCGCTTCCGCTTTCGCGCCGTGTTCGACGACGGTCTCGAGGTCGTGCGCGAGAGCGTCAATGTCTGCGAGCTCGGCACGTATCGCTACACCGACTGAGAAATATTCCAGTGGATGCGCGGTTCCTCGCGGCATTTCGGGGGCGGTTTCGTTTGCGGCGAAATAGTGGCGTGCTAGTACTAGCACGGAGCCGTATTTCGAATGGAGTCCGAGATGATTCTGGCTCGCTTTATCCGTTGTTCCACCGCCGCGGCGCTTTTTCTCTCCCTTTGCATGCCTGCACAGGCGCTTGATCGCCACGTCACGATCATCAACGACACCAGCTACGACATCGTCGAGTTCTATGGCTCGCAGGTCGACGCCAAGTCGTGGGAAGAGGACATTCTTGGTTCCGACATTTTGCGGTCCGGATCCACGGTGGACATCAATTTCGACGACGGCACGGGCTATTGCATTTTCGATTTCCGCGCCATTTTCGAGGATGGCGACGAGCTCGTCCGCAAGAACATCAACGTCTGCGAGATCGGCTCCTACCGCTATCATGACTGATGGAGGTACCGCGCTACTCCGGCAGGAGTGGCCCGGGTGCGCCACGGGGTTTCACTTTGAGCCCGGCGTTTTTCACCAGCAACAGCTCGCCGATATTCTCCGAGGTGACATAGCCGGCGAGCTTGCCGTCGCGG
>CAYTTC010000248.1:0-3488 GCA_964440525.1 uncultured Propylenella sp.
AAATTCGCCCGCGATCTCATGCTTTCGCGCGGCGCCCGCCGCGTCGCCATCGCCGTCATGGTTAACAAGCCGGAAGGCAGGCGGACGGAAATTGAAGCTGATTACGTTGGGTTTACCTGTCCGAACTACTTTGTCGTGGGCTACGGCATGGATGCCGCCCATGCGTGGCGCGAACTGCCCTATGTCGGCGTGTTCGAATCGACGCCAAGCGGAGCCGGGTGAAGAGGGAAGGTCATGCGAATCCTGCTGACGGAAGACGACGATTCGGTCAGAGCCTTCGTAAGCCGGGCGCTCGAGCTCGATGGCCACGAAGTCGAGACCGCCTGCCACGGCGTCGAAGCGCTCGATCGCCTGACGGAAAGCAACGGCCGCTTCGATCTTCTCGTCACCGACGTGAAGATGCCGATCATGGACGGCATCGCGCTCGCGCACGAGACGGCGAACAACTGGCCGGGCATGCCGATCCTCTTGATGACCGGCTTCGCCGATCAGCGCGAGCGCGCCCAGGACCTCGCCGACGTGATTCGCGACGTGGTGACGAAGCCCTTCACGCTGCAGCAGATCCGCGCGGCTGTGAGCGACGCGACGAACGCCGAGGGCAAGTCCGAAGAGGCGGACAAGGCCGCTTGAGCTCTGGGCCTTCGCACCCATCGATGGGATCATGTTTCCTTATCCGGGTCGAGGTCCGGATAACGCGCAATCATGGGCCGCATGACGTCGCCATAGACATCAAGCATCATCTCACCGATACGGCTCAAAATCTGCTTTCTCAGCTCGACGTTTTCAATTTTTCGAACTGAGTCGCCGAGGCTGCTCAGGGCGCTGCCTGCGCTCTCTGCGGCAGAGACAATCTCTTTCGCGATTTCAGCCGAAACGTCTGTTCCCATGATTGCACCCAGTAGCGACAGCAGCCTCCACCCATCTGGCTATCCGATAAGGCGCGCGTCATCCCCTTCAGGTTGGATGCCGATCCAAGCGGAGTTAACTGAGCGGCCACGCACGATACCGCGTGAGCCGCCTCACTCCAGATTGAGCAGCCGCTCCAGATAATCGAGCTCATAGCGCGGGCGAAAACGCTCGCCGAGGCGCGAGCGGATCGCCTCGAGGATGCGGCGCGCGCGCTCCACGTCGATCTCGTCGGGCACTTTCACGGTCTGGCCGAGGTCCGGCCCTTCGGTGCGCTGCGGGCGCCCGAGCGGGTCGCGGTCGCCGCTGGAGCGGCCGCCCATCTGCTGGCCACTCATGCCCGGCTGCTGCGCATACATCTGCTGCATCATGCCCTGCAGCCCCTGGCGGAGCGCATCGAGCGCCTCGCCCTGAAAACCGTAGGCGTCGCCGGGTGCGCCCTGGCCGAGCGAGCGTGAGGCGTCGCCCATGGCGCGGCCGGCGCGGCCGAGCGAGCGGCCGAGCTCCTGGCCCGGGCCGGTGCCCTGGCCGTTCTCGCCCATCTGGCCTTGGCCCTCGCCATCCTCGCCCCGCTCTCCTTGCTGACCCTGCTCGCCCATCTGGCCCTGCATCTCTTCGAGGAGCTTTTGCAGCTGCTCGGCGAGCTGACCCTGGCCCTCCTGCAGCTGCTTCATCAGCTTCTCGAATTCTTCGGGCGAAAGCGGTTCTGGCTGGCCCTGTTGCTGATCGCCAGGGCGGCGGCCCTGGTTCAGCTGGAACGTCTCGTCCATCAGGCGCTGCTGCTCGCGCATCATCTGCGCAAGCTCGTCCATCTGCCGCATCATCTCTTCGTCCATCGGCGACATCTCGCCGGGCTGCGCCATCTGCAGATTGTCGAGCATCTGCTGCAGCTGGCTCAAAAGCTCCTGCGCCGCCTCGCGGTCGCCGAGCTTCGCCAAATCCTCGATGCGGTCGAGCATCTCCTGCAGATCCTGATCGGAGAGCGTTTGCGTCTGCTGGTCGCCCGGCGTCTGCGGCATGTTCTGCAGGCCGCGCTCGGCCATCTCGGCCATGTAGCTCTGCAAAAATTCCTGCATGGCCTGACGAAGCTCGTCCATGAGGCGGGCGATCTCCTCGTCGGAGGCGCCATCCTTCAGCGCCTGCTCCAGCGCTTCGCGCGCGGCCTTGAGACGCTCCTCGGCATCCGACAGCTCGCCGTCTTCGATGCCTCTTGCCATCGACCAGAGATAGTCGAGCACTTTTCGGAGATCGTCGTCGCTGTGGGCGTTGATGAGGCGTTCGTAACCGACACGGAGCCCGAGATAGACGCCGGAATTCTCGACCTTCTCCGGCGCGATCGTCAGCGCGTCGAGGGCGTTCGCCACCATCGGGCGGCTATTGGCGTCAAGTGCCAGGATCTGCCGTTGCTCGATCAAGGCGCGCGCCAAGGGGTTGTAGAACGGCCGCGCCGGAAGCGTCATGGCGCCGGCGTCGGACGGTCGCGCCTCCTGGCCGGCGGCATCCTTGACCACCGCATCCGCCAAGACTTCGAGCCCGGCATAGGGGTGCGCTTCCAGCCGGCCGTCGGCGCGGGCAGAGCCGTCGCGCGCCTGGCTGCGGTCGATCCGCATGGAAAGCGCGGGCGGCTCGACCAGCGGCCGCGCGCCCTCGGCCTGCGGTTTGGCGGCGCGGAAGGTCACGCTTCCCTCGGTCACGCCGTAGTCGTCGGTGACGTCGTAGGAGAGCTGAAAGGAGCCGCTTTGGTTCACAGTGAGCGGCCCGCGGGCGATCGTCGGCGGGCGATCCTCGACGATCTTCAGCGGATAGGAGGTTGTTCCGTCGGCGTGCCGGATGGCGACCGTCGCGTCGCGGTCGAGCACAGCTTCGTAGCTGCGGATGACCTCGACCGAGTCGGCCTGATGGCTTTCCGCCGTTGGCGTCAGCGCCGCGGCACGCTCCGTCTGAAGCGTCACCTCGGCGGCGTCGCGGGAGACGACGCGGACCGTGAGTTTGCTGCCTTCCGGCACGCTGACCGCCTTTGTTGCGAGGTCATCGGCACGGCGAGAAAGGAATATCGGCGCCTGGCGCGTATAGGCGGGCGGGTCGATCCAGGCGTCGATCCGCGCCGCGGTCGCGAGAGGCGCCACCTTGACCGGCAAAAACGCTTCGCCGAGCCGCGTCGCCCATTCGCCCCAGCCGACGGAGAAGGCGAGCGCCAGAAGAATCGGCACAGCGAAGCGAAATGCGTTCGGGTCGCTCTCCACAATCGCCGGGCGTGGAACCCCGACCTTGAGGTTCATCAGCGTCGCGTAGAGCCGTTCCTGCTCGGCAGCCCACAAGATCCTTGCCGCCGCGTCGTCGGCGACCGGCGATATCTTGTCGGTCAGGCCGCGCGCCGGCCGATGCGGCAGATCGGAGGCGAGCTCGACGCGGCGCATTGCCTCGAACCGGCCGGGCAACGAGACGCGGGCGAGCTGGACGAGGCTCCAGAGGAGCGCAAGCGCGAGCAGGCCAAGCGTGCCGATGCGCAGCCAATCGCCGCCGAGCCGCCAATAGCCAAGCCAGGAGAGGACGACATAGATCCCGACGATCGACAGGATGGG
>CAYTTC010000249.1:0-3486 GCA_964440525.1 uncultured Propylenella sp.
GCGATCGAGCCGACGCCGATCGTTGTCCGCGCCGCCGGCATCATCAACGGACTGATCGTCCTTCTCCTCATTGGGATCGTCGCCTACGAGGCCACCGGTCTCTGGATCGCGCGCCGGCGCGGCCGCGCCGCAGCGCGGCTACACATACGCATCGTCCTTCTCTTCTCCTTCATCGCAGCGATGCCGGCGATCCTGATGGTGATCATCGCCTCTGTGACCCTCAACAAAGGCCTCGACCGCTGGTTTTCGGTGCGCACCGAGGCCATCATCGACACCTCGCGCGCCGTGGCGCAGGCCTATGTAAGCGAGCACAGCAGGACTCTGGCGCTCGACCTCCTCGCCATCGCCGGAGAGTTCAATCGCGTGACGCCGGATATTGAGGCGAATTCCTCGGTCATCGCCTCCTACCTGACTAACCAGGCGCGGCTTCGCGGGCTTTCGACCGTGCAGCTCATCCACCGCGACCGGAGTCTGATCGTTCAAGGCGAGACGAACAGCAACCTTGCCGCGCCGCCGGCGCCCGCGAACATTTTCGACAACTTGGATTCCGGTCAGCCGGCGCTGATTGCGCCGGGAACGACGAATCTCGTCGGCGGGGTGCTTAAGCTCACAGGATTCGACAACGTCTATCTCTATCTGGCGCGGCCGATCGACCCCCGTGTGACGCGAAACTTGCGGCTGACCGAGGAGAACGCCGCTGAATACCAGCAGCTTCAGGCCAACAGGTTCGGCGTTCAAGTCGCCTTCGGCATCGTCTTCGCCGGCGTGGCGCTGGTCGTGCTCCTCTCCGCCATCTGGATCGGCCTCGGATTCGCCCGCGGCCTCGTCTCGCCGATCCGCCGGCTGATCGGTGCAGCCCAGGAAATTTCCGCCGGCAATCTGGACGTCCGTGTGCCCACCCGCGGCGCCACCGGCGACATGAGCCTGCTTGCCACGACCTTCAACACGATGACGAGCCAGGTGAAGTCGCAACGCGACGAGTTGCTCGCCGCCAACGAAAAGATCGATCAGCGCCGCCGCTTCACAGAAGCGGTGCTATCCGGGGTCTCGGCAGGCGTCATTGGTCTCGACGGCGGCGGACAGGTGAACCTGGTCAACCGTTCCGCGCTCGACGCGCTCGGACTGAACGAGAGCGACCTTGTCGGCCGGCAGCTCGACGCCGCGATCCCGGCCCTGGCTGGGGTGCTTGCGGAAGCGCGCCAGCGCGGGCGCGGCCCCGCCCGAGCGCAGATCCAGCTCATGCGCGGCGGTGAGATGCGGACCTTCAACGTCCAGGTCACCCAGGAGCGCGCCGAGGGCAAGATCGAAGGACTCGTCGTCACGCTCGACGACATCACCGAGCTGATGGCGGCTGAGCGCCGCTCGGCCTGGGCCGATGTCGCCCGCCGTATCGCCCATGAGATCAAGAATCCGCTGACGCCGATCCAGCTGTCGGCCGAGCGTCTGAAGCGCCGCTTCGGCCAGCGTGTCGGGGAGGAGGACCGCGCCGTCTTCGACCAATGCACCGAGACGATCGTCAGGCAGGTCGACGATATCCGCCGCATGGTGGACGAGTTTTCAGGCTTCGCCCGCATGCCCAAGCCGGTCATGGAAAGCCGTGACCTGAACGCAGTCGTTCGCGAGGCGGTCTTCCTGCAGGAGGTCGGCCAGCCGAACATCCGCTTCAGGCTGGAGCTGCCCGACATTCCTGTGCTGGCGCGCATCGACCATCGGCTGGTGACGCAGGCGCTGACCAACATCGTCAAGAACGCGACCGAGTCGATCGAGGCGGTCGGCCGGCTCGACGGCGAGCTCGGCATCATTGTGGTCGCCGTCCGCGAGGCGCCGGGCGGGGCGGTCATCGAAGTGGAAGACAACGGCAAGGGCTTGCCGTCGGAAGACCGCGAGCGGCTGCTCGAGCCCTATATGACCACCCGCGAAAAGGGGACCGGGCTCGGCCTCGCCATCGTCAGGAAGATCATGGAGGAGCACGGCGGGTCGATCGCGCTTCTCGACGCACGCTCGGTCGCCAATGGCGGCAAGGGCGCGCTCGTGCGGCTGACCTTCCCGCGCGAAGCGCAGGCTGAACAATCAATGGCCGCGGCGGCGGCAAGCTAACGAGCGACCAAGGAGAGCAACCATGGCGGCGGATATTCTTGTTGTCGACGATGAAGCCGATATCCGGGAAATCGTTGCCGGAATTCTCGAGGACGAAGGCCACGCCGCGCGAACCGCGAGCGACAGCGACGGCGCGCTTGCAGCGATTTCGGCGCGCCGGCCGAGCCTCTTATTCCTCGACATCTGGCTGCAGGGCAGCCGGCTCGACGGCCTGTCGCTGCTCGACGAAGTGCATGGCCAGCATCCCGACCTTCCGGTCGTCATCATTTCCGGGCACGGCAACATCGAAACGGCCGTATCCGCCATCAAGCGCGGCGCCTACGACTATATCGAAAAGCCGTTCAAGGCCGACCGCCTCGTGCTGGTCGCGGAGCGGGCGCTCGAAGCCGCGAGGATGCGGCGCGAAATCGCCGAGCTGAAGCAGCGGTCGGGAGATTCGGAGGACATGATCGGATCCTCCGGCGTCATGAACCATCTCCGGCAGACGATCGATCGGGTGGCGCCGACCAACAGCCGCGTCATGATTTTTGGGCCGTCGGGCGCCGGGAAGGAGCAGGTCGCGCGCGCGATCCACACGCGGTCGCAGCGATCGGCCGGCCCGTTCATCGTGCTGAATGCGGCGGCGATTACGCCCGACCGCATGGAGGCCGAGCTGTTCGGCACCGAGCCGCAGAACGGTGCCGCTCGCCGCGTCGGCGCGCTCGAGGAGGCGCATGGCGGCACCCTTTATCTCGACGAGATCGCCGACATGCCGCGCGAGACGCAGAACAAGATTTTGCGCGTGCTCGTCGATCAGACTTTTGAGCGGGTAGGGGGGTCGACCAAGGTGAAGGTCGACGTGCGGGTTCTGTCCTCCACCGCGCGCGACCTTGAGGCGGCCATCCAGGAGGGCCGCTTCCGCGAGGATCTCTTCCACCGGCTGAGCGTGGTGCCGCTCCGCATTCCCTCGCTTGCCGAACGGCGCGAGGACGTGCCCGAATTGGTGGCGCATTTCATGGGCCAGCTGTCGAGCTCCGCGGGCCTGCCTCCCCGAAAAATCGGTGACGACGCGATGGCGGTTCTGCAGGCGCACGACTGGCCCGGAAATCTTCGTCAGCTACGCAACAATGTGGAGCGGCTGATGATCCTGACGCGCGCCGACCCGGAGGCAGTCATCTCCGCCGACATGCTGCCAAAAGAGGTCGGCGAGATTCTGCCGTCGACGCCGGCGCAGGGAGGAGCGCACATCATGTCGCTCCCGCTCCGGGAGGCGCGCGAGGTTTTCGAGCGGGAATACCTGACCGCGCAGATCAACCGCTTCAGCGGCAACATTTCCCGCACCGCCGAATTCGTTGGAATGGAGCGCTCCGCGCTGCACCGCAAGCTGAAAAGTCTCGGCGTCTGACGCCG
>CAYTTC010000250.1:0-3462 GCA_964440525.1 uncultured Propylenella sp.
TGCGCGCTTGGCCTCGTCCCATTCGAACCAGGCGAACTCGTTTCCTTCGGTGCGCCGCATCGTTTTCCCGACATGCTTCGAGAGCCCCGCGCATGACGAAGACTCCTCCAAAGGGGTTTCACCGGCGCATCGGCGGGTGTCGATACGCGTGTGTATACATACCCCTGAGGAGGAGCCGGGTCAATTCCCCCGTGGCCCGGCGTCGCTATCCGCCGGCCGGACGCGGCTCGCGGTCGGCGAAGATGAGTGCGAGGTAGTTGCGAAACTGACGCGACTGGCGCGCCACGAGATGCGGGTCGCCATAGCTTCGCGACAGGATGAGGCTGCCTTCGATGATGGCGACGATCATCTCGGCGAGCTCCGCGGCGGTCACGTAGACCTTCGGCTGGTAGCAGGCGAGAATCGCGCCGCAGCGCGCCTCGTAGAGTGCCGTCCAACGTTTCAGGCTTTCCGCGATGAAAGCGTGCACGGACGCGTCGAATTGCTGAGTCTGGCAGGCGTAGGCGGCGTAGATGCAGCCGGCGAGCGGTGTCGTCCGGGCCTCGACGAACGCCTCAAACCGTTGAAGGAAGGAAAGAGCCGCGTCGAGCGGATCGTCCGAGCCCGCGTCCGCCTCGGCGGCGAAGCGCTCGAACAGCGCGGAGTGGTTCCGCTGATAGTGCTCGGCAAGGCCGCGGGCGAGGTCGGCCTTTCCTCGGAAATGGTGGAAGAAGGCGCCCTTGGTCAGGCCCGTCGCCTTCAGAAGGCCATCGAGCGACGTTCCTGCGAAGCCCTGGCGGAGCACCATAGGCTCGGCTGCGGAGAGGATTCGCTCGCGCGTTTCGCGGCCCTTTGCGTTCGCTGCAGTAGCCATACCGACCGGTTTCCATTTCTCTCGAGGAAACGAACATACCGACCGGTCTGTTAAGAAATAGTGAAGAGCGTCATTTCACGCTCTTCCCTGTGTTTTTCGGGTGTTGAGCGTGGAGCGACGGTCGCTGCCAATGCGGGGATGCGAATCGCATGGTAAACGAATCGCCAAGATGCGCTTTCCGCCCGCTTTCCTCGACGACATCCGCGCCCGGATCCCGATATCCGATGTGGTTGGGCGTAAAGTCACGTGGGACAAGCGAAAATCCAATCCCGGCCGCGGCGATTACTGGGCCTGCTGTCCCTTTCACGGCGAAAAGACGCCCTCGTTCCACGCTGAGAACCGCAAGGGCCGCTACCACTGCTTTGGCTGCGGCGCATCGGGCGACCATTTCACCTTCCTCGTCGAACAGGAGGGCCTGAGCTTTCCGGAAGCCGTGGCGCAGCTTGCCACCGATGCCGGCATCCCGCTTCCGGAGCGCGATCCCGATTCGGAGAAGCGCGAGGCGGAACGTGCGAGCCTCCACGACGTCGTGGAGAACGCGGCAACGTTCTTTGAGGCCGCGCTGCAGGGGCCGGAAGGCGGCAAGGCGCGCGCTTACCTCCGCGAGCGTGGCCTTTCGCCGGAGGTCCAGAAACGCTTTCGCATCGGCTACGCCTCCTCGTCGCGGAACGCGCTGAAGGAGCATCTCGCGGCAGCCGGTATTTCTCAGGAGCAGATGATTGAGGCAGGGCTCCTGGTCTCCGGCGAGGACATTCCGGTCTCCTTTGACCGCTTTCGCGACAGGATCATCTTTCCGATCACCGACTTCCGCGGCCGAATCATCGCTTTCGGCGGGCGGGCGCTATCAACCGACGCGCAGGCGAAGTACCTGAACTCGCCTGAGACGCCGCTCTTTCACAAGAGCCACGTCCTCTACAACAGCCAGGCTGCGCGGGCGGCGTCGCGGAAGGGCGGCCACGTCGTCGTCGTCGAGGGATATATCGACGTAATCGCCTGCGTTTCCGCCGGATTCGAGGCGGCGGTCGCGCCGCTCGGGACCGCGCTCACCGAAGACCAGCTCCGCATGCTCTGGCAAATGGCGGAGGAGCCGATTCTGTGTTTCGACGGCGACGAGGCCGGATTGAAGGCGGCCTTTCGCGCCGTGCATCTCGCCCTTGCCGATCTGAAACCGGGAAAGAGCGTCAAGTTCGCGTTGCTTCCCGGGGGGCAGGACCCTGACGATCTCCTGCGCCAGGAAGGCCCGGAGGCTTTCCGCAAAATCCTCGACGCGGCAAAGCCTCTCGTCGACATGCTCTGGCTGAGCGCAGCCCATGGGCTCGACCTCGCCACGCCGGAGCGCCGCGCGGGTCTCGAGCAGACTTTGCGCGCGGCCGTTGCGGCGATACGCGACCCGGATGTTCGCCGGCATTATGAAGCGGCGGTCAGGGAGCGGGTCGGGCTGCGCTTTGGCCAGGGAAGGAAGTCGACCAACCGCGGAACGGGCGGCCGCACGCCATCCGGGCAGGGACGGTTTTCACGGTTTTCGCCGCACCCCTCCGGGCCATCAGCGAGCCTGCTCGCGGGCCCGCTGGTGCGGGGGAGCGGGCGAAACGCCGGGCCGAGCCTCAGCGAGGCGGTGCTCCTCGGGGTCCTCATCCTCCACCCCGAAATCGCCGCGGAGCGGCTGGAATCGCTCGCTCATGCGCACTTTGCCGGCAAAGGGCTTTCGGCGCTCGCCGCCGCTCTTGCGGCGCGATTCGCCGAATCACCTGCGATCACAGGGAGCGAGCTGCGGGCGGCGCTTGCGCGAGAGGGGTATGGCGAGGGGGTGGCTTCGATCCTCGAAAAGCTCCGCCGTGACGGGCTCGGCGGGCTGGCGGATGTAGGCGCCGAGCGGGCGGCGGCGGTGTGGGACGATGCTGCCCACTTGCGTCTTCGTACCGGAGCGTTATCTATCGAGCGGCAGGTAGCCGCGGCAGCGCTCGGTCGCGAGACGAGCGACGTGCATTTGAGCCGCCTGCGGGATATCCAGGAGCAGGATCAGCGTCACCTTCGTCCCGATAAGCGCGACGAGACGGAGGGGGTGGTGATCGTGCACCCGTTCAAGCAGCGTTGACGGCAGGGGAGGGTTTGCCCCCCCGCCGAATCGCCGCTTTGTGCGGTGAGATGCGAGAGAGGACGCGGCGTGGTTAAGGCGACCTTTACGGGAACTGCCTTAGGAAGCCGGCCATTCCCTCCCGAACATGCAGCCCTGACCGCTCGGGCTGTTCGAGACACGAGAATCATGGCGACAAGCACCCAGACCGCAGCCGAGACGAAAGACGAGGCACCGGAAGCGCCGCCGCATGACGGGCCGCTTCTCGATCTCTCCGACGCCGCCGTCAAGAAGATGATCAAGGAGGCGAAGAAGCGCGGCTACGTCACCGTCGACGAGCTGAATTCCGTGCTCCCCTCCGAAGAAGTCACCTCCGAGCAGATCGAAGATACGATGGCGATGCTCTCCGACATGGGCATCAACGTCGTGGAGTCCGATGAACGCGAGGAGGGCGAGCCGGAGGCCGCCGAGGAAGAGGCCGAGGAGGAATCCGAAGGCCGCGAGCTGATGCAGCCGAGCGGAACGGCTGTCGCCA
>CAYTTC010000251.1:0-3457 GCA_964440525.1 uncultured Propylenella sp.
GTGCGTCGCGCGGAAAAGCGGTCGGCGAGCGCCGCGCCGAGCGGAAAGAGCGCGGGCCGGCTGTCGAGCCGCATAGCGCCGTGGATCGAGTGCACGCGCGTTTCGACGGCGCGTGAAAAGTTGTCGTCGGAAAGGCTCGCTGCACGCTCCGCGGCCTCCGGCCTGTCGACCCAGACGAGGCTCACCCTGTCCCCGGGCAGCGGCACCAGCGTGAACGGGCCGTTCTCGGTGTGAAACTCCGTCGACACGCCCTGATGCGAATGCTGGATCGCGAGCGTGGCGACTAGTGCAGACTGGGCGTAGGTCCAACGCCTGACCCGAATTCCGGCCGCCTCGCGCGCGAGCGACCGTGCTCCGTCGGCGGCGACGACCAGGCGGGCGGAAAAAGCATTTTCGCCGGTCCGGAGCTCGACCCACTCGTCCTCGTGAGAAATCTCCTCGACGGGTGCCGCCACCAGCGTCAGCTCCTCGAATGCCTCGGCATGCCGCCTCAGCCCGTCGACCAGATCGCCGTTTGGAATGTTGTGGCCGAACGCAGGGAGCCCGATTTCCGCGGCATAGAAGGTGACCTCCGGGGCGCGGACCAGCCGTTTCATCGCGTCGACGAGGCGGATCGCCGTCAGCGGCGCCGCGTGGCGAAGAAGCGCCGGCCAGACGTCGAGCTCGGAAAGGAGGCCGATCGAGCCGTGCAGGAGCGCGGCGGTTCGGCCAGGGGGAAAGGTTGCGGGCGGCGCGAAGAGGATCGTGCGAAAACCGCCGATCGCCGCGGTGAGCGCGGCGGCAAGGCCGGCGGGGCCGCCGCCCACCACCGCCACATCGAAACGCGTGTCCTCGGATCGGGCCATCCGGCGCAACATGGCGCTGCCGGCTCGTTCCGGCAATGTGGCGGCATGGTCATCTCGTCGGGCCATTTCCGGCCGCCACGCCACCGCGGGGCTTGCGCTATTGCCGATCGAGCGGCATGAGGACCGCTGGGAAGCTGGCGTTCCTGGGCGGCCGCGAGGCCGTGTTCCGCCTGGAATGGATTTGAGGATGAATGTGGGGCCGCGACATCTCTTCGCCATTCATCTCCTGACTGCGAGCGGAGCCGCATTCTCGCTGCTTGCGGTTATGGCCAGCTTCCACGGCGATTGGACAACAACCTTTCTCTGGCTCGGCGGCGCCCTACTCGTCGACGGCATCGATGGGCCGATCGCTCGCCGCTTCCGAGTGCGCGAGCGGCTGCCGAAATGGGACGGCGCGGCGCTCGATTTCGTCATCGATTACACGACCTACGTCTTTGTGCCGGCGATCATCGTGGCGCGCGCGCTTCAGTTGCCGCCGCTCATCGGCGCGCTCGCCGGAATCGTGGTCGCCGTCTCCGGCGCGCTCTATTTCGCCGATGTCCGCATGAAGCGGCCGGACAATTCTTTTCGGGGCTTTCCCGCGGTCTGGAACATGCCGGTCTTTGTGCTCTACACCTTTCTGCCGCCGCCGATCGTATCTGTGGTGAGCGTCCTCGCGCTTGCGGTCCTGACGTTCATGCCGGTCAATTTCGTGCATCCGCTTCGCGTCATCCGCTGGCGGGCTCCGACGCTCGCTGTCGTCGCTTTGTGGGTGCTGACGGGGTTCTGGCTTCTCGCCACCGATTTCACCGCGCCGTCCCCCGTCAAGTACGTGCTGCTTGCCGCCTCGACCTACCTGTTCTGCGTCGCCGCCGTGCAGCAGTATCTCAGTTCCCGCTAGAGCCATCTCCATTCTGATTGAATCAGAATGACGCTCTATCTATTTGTGCAAGCATGATCTTTCCGAAAAGCGGTTTCCACTTTTCGGGATCATGCTCTAGGAGCCTGCTTCAGAATGCTCGAACTGCTGACCAGCCCGGAGGCTTGGGCTGCCTTCGTCACGCTCTCCGTGATGGAGATCGTGCTCGGCATCGACAACATCATCTTCATCTCGATCCTGGTCGGCAAGTTGCCGGAACCTGCCGCAACCCGCGCGCGCCGGATCGGGCTCCTCCTCGCCTTCGCCTTCCGCGTCATCCTGCTCCTCGGCATCGCTTGGGTGATCGGGCTGACAGCGCCGCTCTTCACGCTGCCGTTCCAGTTTGACCTGGCCGACGGCCATCTGCTCGACCCCGAAATCTCCTGGCGCGACGTGATCCTGATGGGTGGCGGCTTGTTCCTGATCGTCAAGGGGACGCGCGAAATCCACATGGAGATCGAGCACGAGGAGTTGATGCTTTCGCACATGGCCTCGGGAACCTTCGCGCGGATCATCGCCCAGATCGTGCTGATCGACATGGTGTTCTCGGTCGATTCCATCCTGACCGCGATCGGCATGGCAGACGACGTGGAGGTGATGATCGCCGCGGTCCTCGTTGCCATCCTGGTGATGTATGCGGCCTCGGGCCCGATCGCGAGTTTCGTGAAGCGCAATCCGACCACCAAGATGCTGGCGCTCGCCTTCCTGCTTCTGATCGGCGTAGCCCTCGTCGCCGACGGGCTCGGCTTCCATATTCCGCGCGGCTATATCTACTTCGCGATGGCCTTCGCGGCGCTGGTGGAAGTGTTCAACGTGCTTGCCGTCAGGGCTAGGCGCAAAGCGAATTGAGGGGAAACATGGTCAAGGCGATTGTCGTTCACGAGTTTGGCGGGCCCGAAGTCATGAAATGGGAAGACGTCACGCTGGGCGAGCCGGGTCCGGGCGAAGCGCGGGTGAAGCACGCGGCGATCGGCGTCAACTTCGTCGACGTCTATAATCGCACCGGGCTCTACAAGCCGCCCGGCGGGCTGCCGTTCACTCCAGGCGCCGAGGGTGCGGGCACGGTCGTTGCCGTCGGTTCCGGGGTGTCGCATGTGAAGGTGGGGGATCGTGTCTCTTATCATGGGCCGCAGGGCTCCTATGCGGAAGAGCGCATCATCGCCGCCGACCGGCTGATCAAGATCCCCGACGAGATCGATTTCCGCACCGCCGCTGCAATGACGTTGAAGGGGCTGACCGTGCAGTTCCTGCTTCGCCAGACTTTTCCGGTGAGACAAGGCCACACCATCCTCTTCCATGCCGCGGCTGGCGGTGTCGGCACGATCGCCGGCCAGTGGGCCAATCACCTTGGCGCGACCGTCATCGGCACGGTCGGCTCGGAGGAAAAGGCGAACGTCGCCCGCGCCCACGGCTATCACCACGTGATCAACTACAAGACCGAGAATTTCGCCGAACGCGTTGCCGAGATCACCGGCGGCAAGAAATGCGACGTGGTCTACGATTCCGTCGGGCGCGACACGTTTCCGGGCTCGCTCGATTGCCTGCGGCCGCTCGGCATGTGGGTGCTGTTCGGCCAGTCCTCCGGCGTGATCCAGAATTTTGATATGAACATCCTGGCGCAGAAGGGCTCGCTCTTCGCCACGCGCCCGACGCTCTTCACTTATGCCGCGAAGCGCGAGGCGCTGGAAAAGATGGCGGCGGAGCTGCTGGACGT
>CAYTTC010000252.1:0-3402 GCA_964440525.1 uncultured Propylenella sp.
ACAAGAACTGTTGCAGGTCGCGGGCAGGCGAATGTCCGTCTCTTTCTCGTGATGTTTGCGCTGTCGGTTTGCATGCTTGCGCTTGCGCCTGCCGCCAAGGCGGAGATCATCTCCATCTCGGCAACCGATTTCGTCGTGCGCTGCCCCTGTGTAGGCAACGCGCAAGATGCGACACAGAACAACGGCTTGGTGCTCCCGATCGACCAAACACGCTTCTTCGCGTCGGTTCCCTTCCCGACGAAAAACGAGAAGGTTTGCAGCTTCTCACTGGTTTATCAGGACATCAACAACAACAATGCCATGACAGCGCGGCTGCTCAGGAAGGTGTTCGTGGTCGGCAGCAATCCGACCGCTGCTCCGATCGTCATGGCGACGGTCGCCAGCGCGGTCGGCGTTGTGAGCTCCGTGCGCAAGGTGACAACCACCACTATCAACACGCCGACGATCGTGAAGGGAAATGCGTTCTACTACGTCGAGGTCTCGGTCCCGACGACCAATCTTAATTTCCTCGGCGTGCAGATCGATCACAGGGCGACGTGCCCCTGAGCCAGGCTGAGCCGGCGGATCTGCCGCCGGCTCGTAAAATTCTAGTCGTTCTGCTTTGCGCGAGGAAGCGGTCCCGCGGGTCGGCTCAGATCGCGGCGTCCTGAATCGCTTCAGCGAGATCTTGATAGGGCTCGCAAGTGGTCCCGCAGCGCTTTTCGATTTCGCTCAGCTGCTCTTTGGCGAGCGGCAGGTCGCCTTTGATCACATAAGCCTCGCCCAGATATTCGCGGACGAGCGTGTACTCGGGGTCGAGCGCCACGGCTTGCAGATAGTAGCCGATGCCTTCCTCGATGTGCCCGAGCTTGCGCGTGGCGTAGCCGCGGTAGTTCAGCGCCTCGGCGGTGTTCGGGTTCTGCATCAGGTCCAGAACCGACAGCGCCTCGTCGTAGCGGCCGTCCCTGGCGAGCGCGGAGGCATATGTCGTGAGCGACTTGTCGTCGACCACACCGGATTGGGCGTCGACGCACATCCTTTTCGGCTGGCTATAGACTTGGCCGCGCGGGCAGGTCGGCGTGTTGGAACCGCCGTCGTCATTGGCCAAGGCCGGAAGAGGCACGGCGAACAGTCCGCCGACGATGACGGAAGCTGCGGCGAGGGAAAGTGCGAATCTCATGGGCGCCTCATAATGGAAAGGGGCAAAGCAGCCAGAGCGCTGCTTTGGTTCGCACCATACTGCGTCTTCGCTGTCACGTGGCGTCACTCTGATGTGAGCGGTGCCCCAATCCCGCCATTGTTGATGCGTCAGCGATACCCCTTTCCCGTGAGTGTTCGGGCGCCCATATTGGGCGAATGGCGTCCAAGTCCGGCCGAGTCGACCCCACCTCAAATCCAGGCGAAGAGCAGGGCTTTTCAGAAGCGCCGCAGCCGCGGCTCGAGGGGACGCCGGCGCTTGCCGGACCGGTCGCGGCCTGGGCTGATGAGATCGCCAAGGATGTAGAGCGCGAGGCGAAGCCGAAGCGCCGCGTGAAGGGGCGCGGCGATCCGACGCTCTCCGACCGCTCGATCCCGCTGAACCCCGCTGGCCGTGAAAAGCCGCGGGAAAAGCCGAAGGACAAGCCGCTGAAGACGGCGCGCGGCACATCCATGGGCGGGCGTGCCACGGCGCGCGAGCGTGCCGGCGCCGGGCTCATGCCCGTCGCGGGCCTCGATGTCACATTGGAGGATGCCGAAGCGCGCCCGCAGGACGCCGTTACGGCAACTGTGCAGGCGCTCTCCGACCTCATCGAGCAGGGCCGGCCGGAGTTTCGCGACAAGACCTGGGTGCCGCACCGGCCGCCGCGGCCGGAGAAGAGCGAGGGCGGCGTGCCGCTCCGCATCGTCTCCGAATTCGAGCCGAAGGGAGATCAGCCGGGGGCGATCGAAGAACTGGTCGAAGGGATCAGCAAGGCCGGCGAGCACACGCAGGTCCTGCTTGGCGTCACCGGTTCCGGAAAAACCTTCACGATGGCGAAGGTCATCGAGGCGACGCAGCGCCCGGCGCTCATCCTCGCCCCGAACAAGACGCTTGCCGCGCAGCTCTATGGCGAGTTCAGGTCGTTCTTCCCGGACAACGCGGTCGAGTATTTCGTCTCCTACTACGACTACTACCAGCCCGAGGCCTATGTGCCGCGGACCGACACCTATATCGAGAAGGAATCGTCGGTCAACGAGCAGATCGACCGCATGCGCCATTCGGCGACGCGCACGCTGCTCGAGCGCGACGACGCGATCATCGTCGCCTCGGTCTCCTGCATCTACGGCATCGGTTCGGTCGAAACTTATACGGCGATGACCTTCGGCCTGGAGGTGGGCCTCGCCGTCAATCTCCGCCAGGTTCTCGCCGACCTCGTCGCGCTGCAATACAAGCGCACCGACCTGAACTTCATCCGCGGGACCTTCCGCCTGCGGGGCGATACGCTGGAGCTCTTTCCGGCCCACCTTGAGGACCGCGCCTGGCGCATCTCGTTCTTTGGCGACGAGATCGAATCGATCTCCGAATTCGATCCGCTGACCGGGCAGAAATCAGGCGATTTGAAGAGCGTCAAAGTCTACGCGAACTCACACTACGTCACACCGAAGCCGACGCTGCAGCAGGCGATCAAGGGAATCCGCGAGGAGCTGCAATGGCGATTGGCCGAACTCGAGAAGGCCGGTCGGCTGCTGGAGTCTCAGCGGCTCTTGCAGCGCACGCAGTTCGACCTGGAGATGATCGAGGCGACCGGCGCCTGCGCCGGCATCGAAAACTATTCGCGCTACCTGACCGGCCGCAAGCCGGGCGAGCCGCCGCCGACGCTGTTCGAGTATCTCCCCGACAACGCCCTCGTCTTCGTCGACGAAAGCCATGTGACGATCCCGCAGATCGGCGGCATGTACCGTGGCGATTTTCGCCGCAAGGCAACGCTGGCAGAGTATGGGTTCCGGCTGCCATCCTGCATGGACAACCGGCCGCTCCGCTTCGAGGAATGGGATCTGATGCGGCCGCAGACAGTTTGCGTTTCGGCGACGCCCGGCGGCTGGGAGCTGAACCGCACCAGCGGAATTTTTGCCGAGCAGGTGATCCGGCCGACCGGCCTCATCGACCCGCCGGTCGAGGTGCGCCCGGCGCGGAGCCAGGTGGACGATCTTCTGGGCGAAGTGCGCGAGGTGGCGAAGGCGGGTTATCGCTCGCTCGTCACCACGCTGACCAAGCGCATGGCCGAGGACTTGACCGAATATCTGCACGAGCACGGCGTGCGCGTCCGCTACATGCACTCCGACATAGAAACGCTTGAGCGGATCGAGATCATCCGCGATCTCCGCCTCGGCGCCTTCGACGTGCTGGTCGGAATCAACCTTCTGCGCGAGGGGCTCGATATCCCCGAATGCGCGCTGGTCGCC
>CAYTTC010000253.1:0-3396 GCA_964440525.1 uncultured Propylenella sp.
GCTTCGCACAAAAAACGGCGTGGGTGAGTTGCTCTCCTCACCCGCTCCGTCTGGTCACATCCCTTCCAAGACCCATCGCACGAGTTCAGACGCAACGGTGCCGAAGGCATTGTTCAGCGCGGCGGCCGCCGCGGCCGCATCCATCCCGTCAACCACTTTCGTCGCTTGGAACGAGCGAGAGGCAACGATCTGCCCGTCGGGGGTGGTGAGCTTCGCCATGAGTTCGACGTCCGCCACGCGGTCAGGCGCGGTCGCGATGCGGAAGCTGCGGACATCGACCAGGAGCTGGTAATCGGCCGTCAGGCCCTGCGTATCGTTTCCGACGCGGTCGTAGCCGGCATTCTCGAAGCCCCGGATGAGCCTTGCCTGGAGAAGCTTGGGCAGGCTGTCGCTCCATTGCGCGTCGTCGAAGGCCGTGATCTCTCCGCCCTCCGATTGGACGAGAATACGCTGCGAATCGAGCGCAACGACCGCGGTCGGCTCGTTCACCACGAGCTGGCCCGCGGGCGGGGCCGTGACCCCGGTGAAATCATGCGGCGCGCTCAGATCGTAGATCGTCGAGGGCCCCTTTGCGACGTTCCCCGCAAAGCGCTCGAGTCCAGAAAGAATGGTGTCTACGCGACCGGCATTGCGTCCGAGCGCCTGCGAGAACGTGTCGAGATTGGCGAGCGTGTCCTTCAGGGCGTCGGAATTTCCGGTCAGCAGATTGTCGATTTGCTGGAAAGCATCGCGCGCGGCTTGCGTCCAGTCGGCGCCGGCGGTCTTATCTGCTACGAGGACAGGCAGTCTTCCCTCCGAAGCTTCAGGCTGTGGCGACGTGGGATCGCCGCCGACGAGGGCGATCTCCGGCACACCTGTCAGGCCGCTGAAGTCGAGATCGACCCGCGTGTCGGCGTGCACCGGCGTGGCGCTATCGATGGCGATCGTGGCGATCACCTGGCGAGGCGCCTCGGGATTGAGCCGAAGATCCGTCACCTCGCCCACGCGGATGCCGTTGAATTGCACCGCCGATCCGAGGAGGAGGCCCGACACCGAGGTTTCGAAGCGGACCTCGTAGCGCGCGCGCTCGCCGAGCCCGCCGGTGTTGTTCAGCCAAAAAACGAAGCCGAAGCCAGCCACGATGACGGCGAGTGCGAAGGCGCCGATCAGCACATAGCGCGCCCGGAGTTCCATTATTCCGCTCCCAATGCTGTCGGCAAAGCCGGTTTCGCACCAATTAGCGCGCGTTTGCCGCCGAAATAGGCCTTCACCCAAGGATGCTCGGAGGCGAGCATTGTCGCGATTGGCCCATCGACGACGATGCGGCCATCGGCGAGAGCGGCGACGCGGCTGCAGATCGTGCGAAGGCTGTCGAGGTCGTGCGTGACCATGAAGACAGTCAGACCCAGCGTCTCGTGCAGCGTTTGGATGAGTGAGTCGAAATCGCCGGCTGTGAGCGGGTCGAGGCCGGAGGTGGGTTCGTCGAGAAAGACGATCTCGGGGTCGAGCGCGAGTGCGCGGGCGAGCGCTACGCGCTTCGTCATGCCGCCGGAGAGTTCGGAGGGAAACTTATCGACGTCTTCGAGTCTGAGGCCCACCATTTCGAGCTTGGCATTGGCGACCTCGTCCATCAGGCGTTCGGAAAGATCGAGATATTCGCGCATCGGAAACTGCACGTTCTGGCGCACGGTCAGCGACGAGAAAAGGGCGCCCTGCTGGTAGAGGATGCCCAGGCGTCGCTCGATTGCGCGCCGCTCGGTCTCGCTCGCCTCGTCCATGTTGGTGCCGAGAATCTCGACCTGCCCTTGCCGTCTCGGCAGCAAGCCGATGATGGTTCTGAGCAGCACCGATTTGCCGCTGCCTGAGCCGCCAACGAGGCCTAGAATCTCGCCGCGGCGGACATCGAGCGACAGGTGGTCGAGAACGACCCGGTCGCGGAAGCCGACGACGAGGTCGCGCACCCGGATCACCACGTTGTCGTCCGGCGTCGCCACGCGTCACATCCCGATCGAGGCGAAGAAGATGGCGAAGCAGCCGTCGAGCACGATCACCAGGAAAATCGACTTCACCACCGATGTCGTCGTCTTGAGACCGAGGGATTCGGCGCTACCCTTGACGCGTAGCCCCTCCGAGCAGGCGACGACGCCGATGACGAGCGCCATGAACGGCGCCTTGATCATGCCCACCTCGAAATACGTCACGGAGATCACGTCCTTCAGCCGCGCCAGGAAGACCACCGGGCTCATCCCGTCATAGAGCCAAGCCACCACTCCGCCGCCGAAGAGCGCCGCCATGGAACCAAGGAAGGCAAGGATGGGCAACGCAATCACGAGTGCGATGACCCGCGGCAGGATCAGGATCTCGATCGGATCGAGGCCCATGGTCCGCAGCGCGTCGATCTCCTCGCGCATCTTCATCGAGCCGAGCTCAGCCGTGTAGGCGCTGCCCGAGCGGCCCGCCACCATGATGGCGACGATCAGAACGCCGATCTCCCGCAACATAAGGATGCCGACCAGGTCGACCACATAGTCATCGGCACCGAACTTGCTAAAATGGAAAATGCCCTGCTGAGCGATGATGCCGCCGATCAGGAATGTGATGAGCAAGACGATGCCGATCGCCTGCCAGCCGACTCGGTCGAGATGGTGCACCGCGGAGGTGATGCGGAAACCGCTCGGGCGAACCGCCACGCGCGCGAGCGCCACGCCGACGGCGCCAAAAAGAGCCAGGACGGAGACGATGTCCTTGCGCAGACTGGAGAGCGCGTCTACGGCGGCATCGGCCGAGCGCACGAAAGTATTGCGCGTATCGCGTGGGGCCGGCGCTTGGCGATTGGCCTGATGCACCTCCCCGACGAGGCCGCGATAGTGGCTCGGGAGGCCAACGAGCTCAGCCTTTTGTCCACGGCCGGTCGAATCGCGGAGCAGCCGCTCGAGGAGCCAGGCGCCGAACGTGTCGAGCGCCTCGATACCAACGGTGTCGACGACGACGCTGCGGGCCTGCGTCGCCAGCGAGGCGACCCCATCGATCATACGGTCGACCTTGCCGGCGTAGGCGGCGGTCCACGACCCGGCGGCTGAAAGCAGCAACCGATCGCCGTCGATCGCGCTGGTCAGATGTGGCTCGGAGGCCATGGGTTGTTCCTCAACTGTTGGAATTCGGAGTGTCCATCGGCGAATGCGACCGAGCGGACGGTGATTTGCCGCAAACGGCGATCGGTGAGCGAGAGATCGCAAAGTTCTCGTAGGATAAAACCGGCTAGGAGCGGCATCAGCCGGCAGCGTTTTGCGCAAGTGCGCCGGCGTCGGCCGCCCATCGGCTCGGGCGAACAGCGTCCAAACGAAGCGATGAGGTCGTGGCGCGCCTCGCGCATGACGAAATCGATCGGCCAGCCGATCGCAGAACGCCACTCGGTCT
>CAYTTC010000254.1:0-3378 GCA_964440525.1 uncultured Propylenella sp.
CTCCGGTTCCATCAAAACACCCAACTCGGTGTCTTCGGAACCGGCAGCAGCCCACCTGAAGTGAAACCAATTCAAGCTCACCGATTCCATAGCTCGCGCTATTGACTCGAGAGCGCAGTCTTCCAGCCTCGACCTCGAGTCGAGAACGGGTTTCTTCGTAGCCGGTTTCCCGAAATCCGGTGAGCTTTTCGAACCAATCCACGGTCTTATCCCGGGTCCCACTACATGCTCACGCCGATACCCAGGACGTATTTTTCTTGGTCGCGCGTCTCGATTGCGCCGGGACGCACGGCGCGCACCTGTGTGATCGCTGTCGCTGGCTCTGTACCGAGTTCGATCAGAAGCCGAGCCCCGATAGTACCCGCCCGTCCGAGCCCGCCCCGACAATGAACCAGGACATCGCGTCCGCCGCGTAGTAGTGTCCGAAGCTCATCACCCGCAACTTCCCAGATCACCTTAGATTCGTGTTCAGCAAATAGGCTGGGACACCGCCCCCTGTGAGCTCAGCCGATGCCCCCTCTGGGAAACCTGCAGTCGGGTCCCTCTCCGCCTCCCCTCAAGCTCGAAGGCGGGTTGACCCATGCCTCCGCATCGGCTCGGCCAGACTCAAGCTTCACTCCCCAAAAAGAAAATCTCGACCATCCGAATCCGGCCCTTCAGGCAGGGCCACTTCGATGGCCTCTGCTCCCTCTATGCGATCGTCAATGCCTTCCACCGCTGTCTTGGCGACGATCCCTTTTATGACGAGATCTGGCCTGAGCTCTTTAGCTTTCTCGTCGACGGCCTCGCCAGTGAGGTCAACTTTGCCGAGATCGGGCATGGTTCACGCGCTCCCTCATCCTTGTACTTAGGCGCGCTCTACCCTCGCTGCACGCGCGGCGCTATAAACTAAATAACCCAGAACTATGTATGTAGCAGTCTCACCGGGCCAAGCGCTTGTTGCGCACCAGCACGTCCGTCTTGAATATCTCGACCGTCTCGAAATCAGGTAAGAGCGCAAGGAGCTGCTGCAACCCGATCTGTTGCTCGTAAAGACCGTGATCGGAGTATTCGAGATGGGCGAAGAGGGTGTGCGCCAGCGTCTCCCGTCCGCCGGCAATCATGTCCTCTTCTGCGCCTTGCAGATCGGCCCAGATGAAGTCGATGACTTCGACCGGGCAGGTATCGCGAAACCACTTGTCGAGGCTCATCAGCGGGACGGTGATCTGTTTGTCGAAGGTGACCTCGGGAAAGTATTCGAGGTGTACCGTCGGCTTGCGGATGGAGCCGGAGAAGGTCCAGCCCTCGGGCTTGCCGTAATGCGCGCCCTTCATCCCCGGTCCACCGGACACGTAGAACGTCGTCTCGCCGTCCGTCGCGCCGATCGCCGCGGGATAGAGCGTCACCCGATCGGAGCGCACGAGCTGCCTGAACCGCGTGACGTTGCGCGGGTCGGGCTCCCAGGCAAAAACCTGAGCTTTTGGGAACTCCTGCAAAAAGGTCCGCGTCGGCCAACCGTGATGCGCGCCGAGCTCCAGAAACACCGGCGTCTCGGTGGTGATGAAGTTGTGCAGCTCTGAGATTGGGAAATGGCCGCGCATGCTTCCTAGCTCATAATCGTCCGTAGTTGGTTTTCCGCCTCCAGCTTGGCTTGCTCCAGCATGAAGGCGAGGAGCGAGTGCCCAGCCGCGTCGGCTCGGCGGATTAGCTCCTTCAGGTCAGCGATGATCGCTTGTAGAGCCGCTTCCGAGCTGGCGCGAACGATGTGCATTTCGCAAACGTAGGGGGAAATCACGGTTGCAGCTACTGCTACATAGTTCCGGAAACTAGTGACTCCGGCGTCTTCGACATGCAACTGTGGCGATCAATATCAGTTGCGGCGGCTTCCCTGCCCACGGGTTGATCGCTCGCGATGCTGGGAGATGACTATGCGATACTTTCTCGCCGCTTTGCTTCTCGCCCTTCCGACCCTCGTCCACGCTGCGGAGTTTACGGTCACCACCTTCAACGCTGAATTCCTCACGCGACCGAAGGTGCACATCAAGTTCGGCTTGCCCTTCGACCTAAACGCGACGGATCAGGCAACCTGGGCAGCGCCCGGCTTCCGCGACACGAAGTTCGCGGAGGCGGCGGCGGCCGTGGCGGGCGTCGTTGCCGACATCAATGCAGATGTGGTCGTCCTGACCGAAGTCGGGGACGAGACAGACGTGACGGAGCTAAATGCGGCGATCGGCAGCTTGGGTGTGAGTTATCCTCATGCTGAAGTCTGCGCCTGCACCGACACCGCCACGCGTCAGAATGTGGGCCGTGCTGTCGAAGTTTCCGCTGACCGCCATCCTTCCCGCAATACCAGGCCGAGAGGGCTACTACACGGAACTCGATGACGTTGATTCGGAAGCGGAGACAGGCATCAGTAAGGGGATGGCCGTGAGCTTCGATTTCGGTGGCCACACCTTTCAGCTCTATGGGCTTCATCTGGCGAGCGAGCGTGGGGGCAACGAGCAGGACCAGCAGCGGATCGCACAAGCTTCGATCGTTCGGCGTCACAGCCTGCCAGCGATCATTGAAGGCGCCTTCGTGATCGTCGCCGGCGACCTCAACGACGGCCGCGGCGAACCTGCCCTGCGGCGCATACGCGGCCTGGACGACATTTGGCCCGATCTCATCGAGACAGGGAATGCTGACTACTTCAGTGACGCGGACGCTGGGTCGCGGTGGACCTACGAGTTCCGAGGGGAGCGCAATCAGATCGACCACGTTTTGCTCTCGGATTCGATGAAAGGCATTTTGAAGAGCCGGGGGATCAAGCCGCGCGTTCCCGATCAGGATGACCGGCTGGCGTCCGATCATCGGCCGTTCGTCGTCACCCTGGAGCTCCGGTGACCGACGCCTGTTCTTTGCCTAGCGCGGGATCAGATCCAGCCGAGGATCATTGCGACGACCGCCAGCATGCCAAGAGCGCCGAGCGCGACGAGGGTCAGTAGAATCTGTCCAGCTACGCGATGGGGTTGTACATCGCCAGGAACGCAGCCGTCTCCTCGAAGAACTGGTCGAAGGCGGGCGTGCCTTCAATGAGCACGTGGTTGTTTCCCGGCAGTTCGACGAACATCGCCCCCGGAATGAGCTTGGCCATCAGGCGGCCCTCCTCGATCGGCGAGACGCGATCGCCCAGGCAATGCAGCACGAGCGTTGGGACTTGGACCTTCTTTGCCAACTCGGTCGCATCAACTTTGCTGTTCATTTCCCAGAGTCGCATCGCGGCCTCGGGGCTCGTGGCAATGCGCTGCAGCTCGTCAAAGCTCGCCACAATCTCCTGCGGGGCGTCGGGGATGAACGTCGAAGTGAAGAAGTGCCTGAAAATGGGATTCGTCGAGCCCCAGCCGTCGCGAATCATCATCG
>CAYTTC010000255.1:0-1778 GCA_964440525.1 uncultured Propylenella sp.
GAGCCCAAATGGCTACTCTGACGCTCGGAACTGGGGTTCATCTGGGCAATGTCGGGTAGAATCTTCACGGCGTCCGCCAAGACATGGGCGGGACGTTCGGATGAGTGTCCGCCGTGACGCAGCGATCCCGTTTGGCGACCGCGAAAGCTGGAACGGTCGTTTCCGGCGCATTTACATGAGCGATGCACCGGCGTTCCCGTATTCGCTTGGCTGGGGCACGAATCTAACGCGCAGGACGCCCGGGATTTCCTGGCGCTGGCACCAAAGATACCGGAGCGAACCACAACGGACGTGTTTCCAAATCGAGATGAATAGAACCGCCAAGAGCAGCATAAGGCCCATCAGCTCCTTCTATTCACCATCGGCTGTTGATCTGCCGCAAAGCGCTAGGTCAGTTCTTCGGTTGGACTCCTAGGGTCAATACCAGCGAGGGGATGATGTCCACTGCTCTCAATACAATGATGGTCCTGATGGGACGAAACCAGCCAAGCGAAGAGGAACTCGGATGGGTCAGCGACCTCGCGCACCAGTTCGGGGCGCGGGTTACCGGCGTCATGGCGTCCGAACTCTCTTCTGCCCTCTACTACGAGGCTGGCGTCGTCGCGAGTGACATCATCGAGGAGGATAGGCGTCGGCTTCGCGATCTAATGAGCAAGGCCGAAAAGCGGTTTCGAAATATCCTAGGTACTCAGCATCCCTCGGTCGAATGGAGGTCAAGCATCGACTGGGCGACTGACTTTGCCCTCTGCGAAGCGCGGTCCGCCGATTTGATTGTTACTTTCCTCCGGCCCATCCGCACCGATGACGATATTGGACTTGGCGCTCTCGTGCTCAAAGCTGGCCGGCCGGTGCTTTTGCTGAACGAGTCGGCTCTGGCCAAGTCTCCGAAGGTTCTGGTGGCCTGGAAGGACACTCGCGAGGCGCGGCGCGCAATCCGCGATGCGCTGCCCATTCTTGGTCACGCAAGCGCTGTGCATATTCTGGAGATTATTGAGGGAGAGGGGAGCCAAGCGGCGGCTGAGGGGCGCGTGAAGGATGTCGCCGCCTGGCTTGCCACACATGGCATCAAGGCTACCAGCGCGACATTCGCTTCAAATGCCAGCGTCACCGAACAGGTTGATGTGGTGGCGCGTGAGTTCGGCGCGGACCTAATAGTCGCCGGTGGGTATGGTCACACTCGCCTCGGTGAATGGATCTTTGGCGGCATGACGCATCATCTGATCACGCGCTGCGGACGCTCGGTGATGCTGTCACATTGATCCGAGGTTGAGGGCAATCCGCACATGAGGAGTTGTGAAGATGACATCGAGAAAGCCTTTGTCGTGATGTTCTACAAGACGGGTTCCACCGATTTCGGGCAGGATCGGGAAATCAAGCAGAGGACAGTCGAAGTGTTTGCTCCGAATGAGCAGGACGCTTTGAAAAAGGCCCAGGCGGAACTCTGCCGGATGGAGAATCTAACTCTAGATCAAAGGGCCCGAAGCCGTTCCAGCTACCCATAGCGTCATCATCGCGTGACAGAAGGTCGAACGTGCGGAACGATTCCCACGATCCAAGCGCTGATCGCCGATCATCAAACCTGCCGAAATGGCGACCTTGCATCGACACGGCCACTCCCTCCCGGATTCGACCAGGTATTGGATTGTGTTGGTCGCGCTGTCGCCGACGCGCTGCGTGTGCGAGCATGGCAAGAGGATCGCGGTGCTTGCGAAATTGCGAAACGGCACTTTGAGAATGATACTAGCGCGGGTGCTTCGGAGCTGAACCTCGCCGGACTC
>CAYTTC010000255.1:1878-3362 GCA_964440525.1 uncultured Propylenella sp.
CAAGGCTCCTGATCGGGAAATCCGCTCGCATCGTGATCACGATGACATGCCGGCCTTCTTGTATCGATGCTATTTCGGCGGTCACGGCCTGAAGAGCTTCGAGAGCGCGGCCGGAGGGGGATGATCGGGTGGTTTGGAGCCCGGGCGGAAGAACAAGGTTCTCACCCAGTCGGCGAAAAAAGCGAGCGACGCCGTCATCGCGATCGTGCCGGCAATGCCGACGGCCACGATGAGCCCATCGCGCTGGATCATCCCGAACGCGATTGCGACGAGGCAAACGGCCGGCGCGGCATTCAGAAAGGGAATTGGCAGGAGGAGCAGTATGGAGAGATATAGGCAGATGAGGCCAAGAGCCCGGTCGCTTCGCAAAAGGATTGGAAAGCGGGGTCGGCTGAGCCTCTCCAGCACCCGCAGCACGGGCGCCGCATAGTGGGCCATCGCGTGAATCACGCGATGCGAGACCTTGATACGCCCGGCGCGTTCGGGAAGCCGCGATCCTTCGCCGTACACGACCAGATGCGCCGCGATGATCACGAGTGGAATGCCGAGCACGGTGGATATGCTCGGCAGCGGAAGCGGCAACGTGTCCGGCAAGGCGAGGAGGACGAGAGCGACGCCGTGCACGCGGGAACCCATCGCAGCAAGAACGGTACCCAGCGGCACCGGGCCCGGAGCGGAGGAATCGAGGTCGTTCAGGATCTGCGATGTGGGCATCGCGTCCAAACGATTCGCTTCTACGACGCAATTTTCTGACATCCCCTTTGACTCTTATGGCACCCTCCAGCATGTGCAATGAGAGATCAGGCGAGCGGTGACAGGATCTTGATTCAGGTCAACGCCGCGCGCCAAGCAGAACCGCATGTCCACGCAATCACAGGGTGATGGAGCGAGGATGATTCAGAGGCTGTTGATGAGCGCCGTCCTCTGGGCTGGGCTGCTGGCGGTTGCCCAATTTTCGGGGATGGGTTCTGCTGTCGCCTTCGAAGAACCTTCGGAGGATACGGAGCTCGGCCCCACGTTTCAGCTTTCGCTTGGCGGAAAGCTCTACGACGACCTCTGGCTCGTCCTCGATCTTGAGCCCCCGGCCGAAAGCAATCCGGCGATTCCCGCCGAAGCGGCGGCTGTCGTGCGAGCAACCTGGCGATGCGTCACCTGTCACGGCTGGTCATATTCGGGCGCCGAGGTGGAAGGCGCGTCCTTTCCCGGCCTACACCATCTCGCCGGTGCCGATGCGGAAGTCATCAAGGAGCGAATCCTCGACCCCGCCCATCCCTTTCCGGCTAAGGTCCTACCCGACCTTGCGCTTGAGCTTCTGGCCTTCTTCATTCGCGACGGGCTCTACAATCGCGCAGACTTCCTGGATGCGAGCGGACAGTCGGTAGGAAATCCAGAATTCGGCCGCGACATCTTTGAAGGAGCCTGCATCAATTGTCATCAGTTGGACGGTCGGCGCTACCTGCAGGGCGAGCATGGCGACCGCTCAT
>CAYTTC010000256.1:0-3362 GCA_964440525.1 uncultured Propylenella sp.
ATCGCGCGACATGTTAAAGGAAATGCCATTCCCGTTGCTGCTTTCCAACTGACCGCATGGCCGACATGTACAATGGCGGCGCAGCCTGGCATGCGCTGCCGGCCAACGACGTCGCTAGGCTGCTCGACGCTCCACTGACGGGCCTGACAAGCTCCGCGGCGCGGTCACGACTCGAAACGCACGGCCCCAACGCGCTCTCAGGCCGGCCTCGCCGCTCGCTGCTCCTGGTTTTCGTCGGGCAGCTCGCCAGCCCACTAGTCTACCTGCTCCTTGCCGCTCTCGTGGCGGCCGGGGCGGGTACGCCGCTTCGCGAGATCGCGTTTGTCGCCATCGCACTTGCGGTCTCCGCGATTCCCGAGGGCCTGCCCGTCGCCGTCACCGTAGCGCTGTCCATCGCCACGCGGCGCATGGCGCGGCGGAATGTGATCGTGCGGCACCTTCCGGCCGTCGAGGGGCTCGGCTCGTGCACCGTCGTGGCGAGCGACAAGACCGGAACGCTCACGGAGAATGCGCTCACAGTGAAACGTCTGTGGCTGCCGCGGGCGGGATTCGTCGCGGTCGGCGGCGAAGGATTCGATCCGCGCGGCGAGTTGCGCCCGGAGGCACCGGCGTCGGCGGGGTCGTTTCACGATGCGCTGGTCGCCGCTGCCGCAGCCGGAGCGCTTTGCAATGACGCGACGTATCATCCGGCGTTGGGCAAATCCGGCCGCAGCGGCGATACGGTGGACATCGCGCTTCTGGTACTGGCGGTCAAAGCCGGACTAAGTCCGGCGGATGTCCGGGCAGAGGCGCCGAGAGTGGGCGAAATCCCGTTCGCGGCCGAGCGGCGCTATGCCGCGACGCTAAACAACCACGCCGATGGGCCGAGGGTGCATGCGAAGGGCGCGCCGGAGGTGCTCCTGCCGTTGTGCGTAGACGCGGGAGACGCGGCGCGAGCGGCTACGGAACAAATGGCGCAGGCCGGCTACCGGGTGCTTGCGATCGCCGGCAAGCGCGTGACGGCCGAGGGCCCGTTTGCGTCGTCCGATCTTGAAGCGCAGCTCAATAGCCTGGAACTGCTCGCGCTGGTCGGTTTCATCGATCCGCCGAGGCCGGAAGCGCGGGCAGCGATCGCGGCCTGCAGGCGGGCCGGCGTATCGGTCAGGATGGTCACGGGCGATCATCCGGTGACGGCGTTCGCCATCGCGCGCGAGCTCGGTCTGGCCGAAAACATGGACCAGGTGATGACCGGACGGGACATCGTGCGGCTCGCCGAATTTCCCGCAGAGCGTGACCGCCGCCTCGCGCAAGCGCAAGTCTTCGCGCGGGTCGAGCCGGCTCAGAAGGTCGACATCGTCCATGCCCTGAAGGCAAGCGGCCACATCGTCGCCATGACCGGCGATGGTGTGAATGACGCGCCGGCGCTGCACCAAGCAGATGTCGGCATCGCCATGGGACGCGGCGGGACCGACATTGCGCGAGACGCCGCCGACCTCGTGCTTGCGGACGACAATCTCGCCTCGGTCGTAGCGGGTATTCAGGAGGGACGAGCGGCCTACGCAAACATTCGGAAGGTGATCTATCTCCTGATCGGGCGCGGCCGAGGTGGTCATCTTCATGCTGGCGTTGGCGACGGGACAACCGTTGCCGCTATCCGCAGTACAGCTCCTCTGGCTTAACCTCGTGACCAATGGCGGCCAGGACGTCGCGCTGGCCTTCGAGAAGCGGGAGGAGGGCCTGCTTGATCGACCGCCGCGTCCGGTCAATGAGCCTATCTTCGACCGGCTCATGATCGCGGAATGTGCAACGTCGGGCATAACGATCGGGATCGTGGGATTCATCTTATTCGCCTGGATGATTGCCCACGGCTGGAGCGAGTTTGAAGCGCGTAACGCACTTCTCTTCCTCATGGTGGCATTCGAGAATGTGCACGTTTTCAATTGTAGATCGGAGGCGCGCTCAGCATTCCGCATGCCATTCGCGAGCAATTGCCGGTCGTTCTGGCTGTCGCGGGTGCGCAAAGCGTGCATATCGGCGCGGCCTACGTTCCAGGCCTCAGCAGCATTCTCGAAATGCAGCCGGTCTCGATCGGGCTGTGGCTGGCGCTCGCGCCGCTCGCGCTCTCGGTTCTCTTTGTGATGGAGCTGTTCAAGCTCGTCCTCAGGCGATTGCTTACGAGCAGCGTGGCAGCCGTTTAGGCCTGCCTGAGCAGTTCAGAGGGGCTTGACCGAGACAACTCGATAGGTGCGCATGTGGCCGTGCTCGTCCTGGATGGACACGTATTCGCCGGTCACGAAACGCTCATCGCCGAGTCTATGGCCGGGTTCGTCGTCGCGAGCGCTGCCGGGATCGTAGTGGAAATACCAGGATCCGCCGGGCCGGCGGGCCAGGCGGCCTGTGAGATCGTCCTCACCCTCGCGGAAGCGGTGGACGCGGCAAGCGTCCTTATGCTTCCGCCACAGCTCCGGCGAAAGCCGCTCACCGTCATCAAGGGGCGCAACCAGCTCGTAGCCCGTGGCGCGGCTTCCTTCCGGATGGCCGGGCTCGCGGGCAAGCTCAAGGCGTATCTGGCGGAACTCCGAGGGTAGAGAAGGCATGGGTCGAATTCCTCTTGCATGATGCAACCACGTAGCGTGCACGCTTTCGAGCGCCATTGATCCTGCTCAAAACGACCACCCGTCAGAGATCGATCGCGACCTGCACGATTCCGCCCTCACTCGCCTTTCGCACAAAGCCGAGCTCGGCCGCCATTTGGAGCATCCTCGTGTTCTCCGAAAGCACGTCGCCATGGACCGTCTTGATTCCGCGCCTGCGCGCGCAGGAGAGAATATCCTTCATCAGCTGAAATCCGAGCCCCTGCCCCTTCATGTCGGAGCGCACCATGACAGCGAACTCCGCGCGGTCATTCTCCGGCGTGGCGACAATACGGGATACGCCGAGAAACTCCCCTTGCTGCGGCCCCGACGCGCGATCGACCGCCACGAGGGCCATTTCGCGATCGTAGTCGATCTGCGACAGACGGGCGGCGAAGAGGTGCGGAAACTCGCGCAGGGAACCCAAGAAACGCAGCCGGACATCCTCCGGCGACGACCGCATAACCATTTCGACCAGGCGCGGTTCATCCTCTGGCCGGATCGGACGCACCTGAAGGCGCCTGCCGCCGTCGATCTCGATCTCATGCTCCAAGTCTGCCGGATAGGGCTCAATTGCGAAGCGCCGGCGCATTGTCATCTCGGCCGAGCGCACGACGATACGAGCGTCGAGCGCCAGAACGCCGTCCGGGCCGGCGAGAAGCGGATTGATGTCCAACTCAATTATTTCGGGAACAGCGATGACAAGCTCGGATAGCTTCACCAGAACCTGCGCGACCGCGCCGATGTCGG
>CAYTTC010000257.1:0-3354 GCA_964440525.1 uncultured Propylenella sp.
AATGAAGGCCAAATTAGCTTAAGCGGGTGTCAACCGAACCGGCAGCAGCCCAGACTGCATAGCTCGCCATATCGCTCCGTAAAGGAACTCGGCCTCGTTGCGCGAGCTATGAAACGCGTCCTCTTTAAGTAGCGCCTGCAATAAGAGCCCCGCACCATTCAGGGCTCCATACATCTCCATAACCCTGACGGACTTCGAATCCAGCGCGGCGTTCAAAGTCCCAATCTTCGATCCCAGATCGAAGACGCTGAATACGTTCAATCGCTTCACAGAGGTGACTCCGCAGTGGCATTCCTCGTTTACGGGGAAACGTAGCACGACGGCGGAGTCCCCGCCCTTGCCGGCCTGTCTCCCGTTCATAGGAATTCATTCCCTGCTTTGTCAACCATATAATTAGGAATAAATGCCTTGACGAGCGTGCGCTTGTTTGGCATGATCCAGGCACGGTCGGACGATTGCGTTCCGCCTTCGCCCAACGGGCTTCGGGCGGACAGGTCCGGCCTTAAGAAAATCCCAAGACATTTTTCTCGATGGAAGCAGCGGGCATCCTGGCGCGGCAAGGCCAATCGCACGCGAGACCCTCATCCTGAGGTGCCGGCCCGACGATGTCGGGACGGCCTCGAAGGGGAGTCCAGAAGGCGCTGGAAATGATGTGGTGCGTGCTTCGAGGCTCCCCCGGATCAAGTCCGGGGTCGCACCTCAGCATGAGGGTTGGAGGCCTCCATCTGCAATTACGTTTGATGGGCCACATCGACATCGCGAAACCCTAATCCTGAGGTGCGGGACCGACGAAAGTCGGGACGGCCTCAAAGGAGGGTCCAGAAGGCGCTGGAAACGATGTGGTGCGTGCTTCGAGGCTCCCCCGGATCAAGTCCGGGGTCGCACCTCAGCATGAGGGGGTGAGGAGACCTCCACGAGCAAGTAGCGCGTGCTTCGAGGCTCTCCCCCGGTTAAACCGGGGGATCGCTCGCACCTCAGCATGAGGGAGGTGAGGAGTCCTCCACATGCAATTGCCTTTGATCGCCTCCATCGACGTCAGGACAGTCTCATGGACGAAGCGGAGGGCGCGGACGGTTCGCCGGGCGCTGCGGCTGATGTCGATTGGGCGGAGGTGCGCCGGGCCTATGAGCTTTCGGGCGAAACCGTCGTTTCGATCCAAAACCGTTTTGGGCTGACCCAGTACAAGCTGACCAAGCAGCGCGTCGCAGAGGGGTGGACCACGCGTCTGCCGGTGGCAAAACCCGGTCCGCGGCCGCGCCGAAAGTCGGTCGGGAGCGAGGTGCTCGGGTTTCGGCTGAACCGGCTTTTGATCATTGGCGTAGCGATGCTGGACAAACGGCTGATCGAGGAGGGGATGACAGAGGCGAATGCGCGGATGGCGACGGAGCTCTGCCGCGCCGAGGAGTTGAGGATGCGATCGACAAGAACCAAGACGGGAAAAACCCGCGAGACGAAGAACCACGATGCCGGATACGATTTTCGCGACGACCCCGCCTGGCTCCGTGCCGAGCTCAATCGAAGACTGGATCGCCTTAGCAGACGATCCAAGGCGGGAGGAGATCCTCGCGCGGCTGACGCCGGCGGAGATGCGGGCCCTTCTGGCGGATTGGCGAAAGAACTGGGCACGGGATGACCAGCTTCAGCCGGCGGGGGACTGGACCACCTGGCTCATCCTCGGCGGCCGCGGCGCGGGAAAAACTCGCGCCGGCGCCGAATGGGTTCGCGCGCTGGTGCTCGGCCGAATCTTTGAGGCGGGTGGAGCGATCGAACGCGTGGCGCTGGTCGGCGAGACGATCGCGGACGTGCGCGATGTGATGGTGCTCGGGGAATCGGGGCTCTTGAGTCTCGACTGGGGCAAGACGCGTCCGCGCTGGGTCGGGTCGAAGCGAAAACTCGAAATGCCGAACGGCGCGATCGCGATGGCGTTTTCGTCGGAAGATCCCGAGAGCCTGCGCGGCCCGCAATTTTCGGCTGCCTGGTGCGACGAGCTCGCCAAGTGGCGATATCCCGACGCGACCTTTGACATGCTGCAGTTCGGGCTGCGGCTAGGGCACCGGCCGCGCCAGCTGGTGACGACGACGCCGCGGCCGATCCCGCTGCTGAAGCGGATCATTGCCGATGCAGGCACGGTGACGACCAAGGCGCGGACGGCGGACAATGCAAAAAATCTGGCGAAAACGTTTCTGACGCAGGTGGTCGCGCGCTACGCCGGCACGCGCCTCGGCCGCCAGGAGCTCGAGGCGGAGCTGATCGAAGAGCGGACCGACGCGCTCTGGCACAGGGGCGAGATTGAGATGTGTCGCGTCGCGGCGGCTCCGGATCTACGGCGGATCGTGGTCGCGATCGATCCGCCGGCATCATCGGGCGAAGGCTCCGATGCCTGCGGCATCGTCGCGGCGGGAATTGCGTCGGACGGCATCGGCTATGTGCTGACGGACGCGACCGAGGAGCGGCTCTCCCCGGCGCGTTGGGCAAAACGCGCGGTCGACCTTTTTCATCGGCTCGAGGCCGACCGGATCGTCGCCGAGGTCAACCAGGGCGGCGACATGGTGGAGGCGGTGATCCGCCAGGCGGACGAATCCGTGCCGGTGGAAAAGGTGCGGGCGTCGCGCGGAAAATATCTGCGCGCCGAGCCGGTGGCGGCGCTCTACGAGCAGGGGAAGGTGAAGCATGTCGGCGCCTTTCCGGCGCTTGAAGACGAGATGTGCGATTTTGCGCTGGGCGGGCTTTCCTCGGGCCGCTCGCCGGATCGGCTTGACGCTCTCGTCTGGGCGCTCTCGGCGCTGATGCTGACGCGCGAGGGGAAGCCGCGGGTGCGGGGGATGTGAGGTGCGACGTGCCGGGAAGATCCTGCGGCCGGCGGGGCAGAAAAAGGGCCGCGCGGCGAATACCGGCGGCCCAAGTCTAGGGAGGGAATGCCATTCTTGATGGCACTCGTGGCGTCTTTCTGCACCCCTAGAGATGTATTCGGCGTGAAAAGGATCGCCGGGAAATTCGGTAAAACTCGACGGAATTTCCGCTCTTGGGCAAAAAAAAGGGGCCGCGCGGCGGGTGCCGGCGGCCCAAGTCTAGGGAGGAAACGCCCCCTATGGGGGCACCTCCGACGTAGGTCGGAGATTGCGATTGAACAAGTGCGGGCACCAGAAACCGATCCCTTAGCCTGCTCAATGCATGGGGCACGTGACATTTTCGTCGCAGTTTTGGGCGGTTTGGGCGGAATCCTCACCGCCCGCCGAGTACGAACCCGTAGAGCACGAACTGGCGAATCCGCAGGGAGCCGGCGGCCTGATTCGCACGCAAATCAGGCAAAAAAAGAGCCGCAACGGGGATGCCGTGCGGCCCTAAGTCTAGGGA
>CAYTTC010000258.1:0-3346 GCA_964440525.1 uncultured Propylenella sp.
GGTATCGTCTTCAATGAAGACTTTCGCGCGCTCGCGCGCGACGCCGACGCTGCCTTCGAGCGCGCCGCGGGCTGAGGCCGGCTTCAATAATCTCTACTGAAGGAATCCAATCCAGCGGCCGGCGAACACGGCGCCCGCCCAGATGACGAGCGAGCGAAACGCGGACGCTCGTACGGAATCGGGAATGGGTTCGCCCTCCAAGGCTAGTCGCCAGCCGCGCGTCGTGCGAAGCGCCAGCGCGTTGATCACGCCGAGCGCGACCAGCGAGATTTTCGTCAGGAAGGCCGGATTGACCACATAGGCCGTCGGCCGGACGCTGAAGAGCAGAAAACCCGAGAGAACGGCAAAGTAGACGCCCGTCGCGGCGACACGCGACAGAGGTTCGGCAAGGGCCGGGAACGGAACGTCGCGGAAAAGCCCGAGCGCCCGAAGGTCGAGCGCCACGATCGACCCGACGACAAGGCCGATCGAGAAAATGTGCAGCGCATTCAGAGACGCATACGCGAACGTCGAGTCGCGGAAGAACGTGGCGGGCGCCGTGGCGGCCAGTGCGTGCAGCCATTCGGCAAGGACCGGCGGCACGGTGCCTCTACGCGCTCAGGAGCCGACCCGGTCGGGGTAGATGTCGTAGGTCTTGCCGTTCACGACGATCTGCACCGCCTTCATGCGCCTTTCGGCGTGGTCGCTCGAGCGGTTGCCGATGGCGGTCACCTGGTCGCCGATCTTGGCGGCATTTTCGTCAAAGCCGGAGGCGCGGGTCCGGGAGGGCGGGGCAAGCTCGACGGTCCAGAGCCCGTCCTCCGCCTCGACTTTCAGGACGGCGTGCGGGTTGCCAATGAAGATTTCCTGGATCGTGCCCATGAGCTCGGACTGCTCCTCGTCCGTCCACGACCAGCCGTGATGGGCGGCGGCGGGGACGGCGAGGAGCGCTGCGGCAGCCGCGGCGATGATCACGCGTCGGCTAGGTTGGCTAATTCGCATGTTGAGTCTCCTTGGCTCCTTCCAAAGTAGTGCAACGTCCGCCCGGAAGAAATCACACAAAGGCGATCATCGACGCGGGCGGCCGATATCGTGGTCTGGCGTGAGACCCTACCGCGTTGACATCGTGCCTTTTCCGCTTAAAAGCGCCAGCGATGGAGACGCGCGATATGGCTCGGTTCGAGCTTGTTCTAACGGCGATGTCAGCGGTCGAAGTGGCCGCCGCTGCCGCCGCGTGCTCCAAAACCACGAAAAAGACCCGCTGATCCGCCTCCGTCCCGACGCTCTCCCCCGGGTCGGAAGGGGAGCAGCCCGCACGACAACTCATATCGATGGGCGGCGGGCGACGAGCGGGAGAGGGGATCGGAGTTTCTGATGGGTTTGAAGATTGCCGTCATCGGCGCCACCGGAAACGTCGGGCGCGAGATGCTGACCGTGCTCGACGAGCGCGCCTTTCCGGCCGACGAGGTGGTGGCGATCGCCTCGCGCCGCAGCCAGGGCACGGAGGTCTCCTTCGGCGACCGCGTGCTGAAGGTACAGGCGCTCGAAAATTACGATTTTCACGGCACCGACATCGCGCTGATGTCGGCGGGCGGTGCGGTCTCCAAAGAATGGTCGCCGAAGATCGCGGCGAAGGGCTGCGTGGTCATCGATAATTCCTCCGCCTGGCGCTACGACCGCGACGTGCCGCTCATCGTGCCGGAAGTGAACGCCGACGCGATCGAGGGTTTTTCGAAAAAGAATATCGTCGCCAATCCCAACTGCTCGACGGCGCAGCTTGTCGTGGCGCTGAAGCCGCTGCATGACCACGCGAAGATCCTGCGCGTCGTGGTCGCCACCTATCAATCGGTCTCCGGCGCCGGCAAAGAGGCAATGGACGAGCTTTTCAACCAGACGCGCGCCGTCTTCACCACCGGCCAGGTGGAGCCGAAGAAGTTTGCCAGGCGCATCGCCTTCAACGTCATCCCGCATGCCGGCGATTTCATGGAGGACGGCTCCACCACGGAAGAGTGGAAGATGATGGTAGAGACGAAAAAAATCCTCGACCCGAAGATCAAGGTTACGGCGACCTGCGTGCGCGTGCCGGTTTTCATCGGCCATTCGGAGGCGGTGAATGTCGAGTTCGAGCGGCCGATCACGGCGGAGGAAGCGCGAAACATCCTGCGCGAGTCGCCGGGCTGTCTCGTCGTCGACAACCCGGCCGAGAACGCCTACGTCACGCCCATCGAATGCGCTGGCGAGGACGCGACCTACATTTCTCGCATCCGCGAGGACCAGACGCTCGAAAACGGTCTTTCGATGTGGATCGTCTCCGACAATCTTCGCAAGGGCGCGGCGACGAATACCGTGCAGATCGCCGAGCTGCTCTTGAACCGCGGGCTGATCGCGGCGAAGCGGGCGGCGTAGTCCGCGATTCACCATGGCTAGCGCGCCGCGGCTTCTGGCGACGGGCTTCGGGCCGTTTCCCGGCGCGCTGGAAAACCCGACTGCAACACTGGTGCGGGCGCTTGCGAAGGTGTCGCCGGAAAAACTCGGAGCGAGCGCGTTCAAGGCGGTGGTGCTTCAAACGGACTATCGCCGCTCATGGGCGACGCTGCGCCGCCTCTATTCCTCATTCGCGCCGGACGTGGTGGTGCATTTCGGACTGAGCGCGGGGATCGAGGCCATCCATCTCGAATGTGTCGGACACAATTCTGTCGATCCGAAAAAACCGGATGCCTCAGGCTACGCGCCGTCGTCTGTCATCCTTTCCGCGGGTAGGCCCGAAACGCTCGCTTCAACCTTCCCGGCGAAAGAGATCGCGGCCGCGCTCAAGAAGGCCGGCTTTCCCGCAGCGCTCTCCGACGACGCCGGCGACTATGTGTGCAACGCTACGCTCTATCGTTCGCTCCACGCCGCGCCGCCGGCTCGCCGCGTCGGCTTCGTGCACGTGCCGCCGGAGGGGGCGGGTGGGTTCACGGCGGAGCGGCTGATCGCGGCGGCAAGAGTCGTCCTAAGGGCGGCCCTGAAAGCCTGAAGCAATGCCGGCATGTTGCGAAGGACAACTACAAATTCAAGAGGATTTGCAGGCGCGGCATAACTAGCCGGTAACCGTAAGAAAGCACGCGGTGGATCGGAAATGGATTGAAATGCATTTGAGCCAACATGATGCAGATGCAGTTCACGAGGCTTGGTCGGAAGAACAAGGACCGTGGCGCCTTGCCGGAGGGCGTCAGTGCCACGGACATGGCGATTGGACAACTTCTCGGTCTGGCCAACAGCGCCGGCTTCAGGTTCGACCTGATCGATGGCCGTCTGGTGACGATCTCGGCCACCCCCGACTGGCGGCTTTGGCCCACGCTCAGAGCCTGTCTCGATGATATCGGCG
>CAYTTC010000259.1:0-3332 GCA_964440525.1 uncultured Propylenella sp.
CAACGACGTGCTGCCGTATTGGACCAAGGTCAACGGCGCCATGCTCACGCGCGCGTCGAAGCTGGTTTCGGCAGCGACCTCGTTCCCGGTGCAATACAACAAGGCGATCGTCGGCCGGAACGCCTTCGCGCATGAGAGCGGCATCCACCAGGACGGCATGCTGAAGAACGCGCAGACCTACGAGATCATGACGCCCGAATCGGTCGGGGTCTCGAAAACCTCGCTCATCATGGGCAAGCATTCGGGCCGGGCTGCTTTTCGCAGCAAGCTGAAGGACCTCGGCTACCAGCTCGGCGACAACGCCGTGGAGGACGCCTTCAACCGCTTCAAGGCGCTCGCCGACCGCAAGAAGCACGTCTATGACGAGGACATCGAGGCTCTGGTCGACCAGGAGATCGCATCGGCGCATGACCGCATCCGCGTGCTCTCGCTGACCGTAATCGCTGGCACAATGGGCCCCCAATCCGCCACCATGACGCTCGACATCGACGGCGAGCACAAGACCATCCAGGCGACGGGGAACGGCCCGGTCGATGCGATCTTCAACTCGATCAAGGCTCTGGTGCCGCACGAGGCGATGCTCGAGCTCTATCAGGTGAGCGCGGTGACCGAAGGGACGGACGCACAGGCCGAGGTTTCCGTCCGTCTGCAGGCAGCCGGCAAGACCTTCACCGGACGAGCCGCCGATACCGACACGCTCGTCGCATCCGCGAAGGCCTATCTGTCGGCGCTGAACAAGCTCTCGGCTCGGCGCGATCGCATTCATTCTCAAGCGCAGTCGGCTTAGTCCCTCATCCGCACCCATTTGTCGTCATTGCCGGGCTTGACCCGGCAATCCATTCCGTGACGGTCGTGCTTGGATCCACGGCAACGGAATGGATGCCACGGTCAAGCCGTGGCATGACGACAGTGAGAAGGGCCGACCAGGGACGCCAATGGCGGATGCGACAGACTGATGCGACTTGATGCGCCAGCAGCCTCGCCGGCCGCGCGTCTGCCGCTCATCGACGCGGCGCGCGGCGGCGCATTGGCGGCGATGGTCATCTATCATTTTTGCTGGGACCTCCGCTATTTTGGCTACATCGTTGCCGACGTGGAAGGCGGTCTCGGCTGGCAGATTTTCGCCCGCGCGATCGCCAGCACCTTTCTGCTGATCGTCGGCGCGAGCCTCGTCCTTTCCACGCGGAACCGGCTCGACCTCAAGCGCTACATCCGCCGCCTTGGCGTGATCGCAGCGGCCGCCGCCGCCATCACGTTGGTCACCTGGTTCGTCTTCGGCGACACGTTCATCTTCTTCGGAATTCTTCACCACATCGCCGTCGCGAGCGTGCTCGGCCTGCTTTTCCTGCGCCTGCCGATCCCGATCGTCGTCGCGGCATCCGTCATCTGCTTTCTCGCCCCGCCATTTCTCGCAGGGCCGGCATTTGATCACCCCGCACTTGTCTGGCTCGGTCTTTCGTCGACCTATCCTCGCACCAACGATTTCGTACCATTCTTTCCCTGGTTCGGCGTCGTGCTCGCTGGAATCGCCGCGGCGCGACTGTGCCTGCGTTATGTCCCCAATGGTCTCGCGTTCCAGCGTTTCGCTGTGCCATGGCCCATCCTTTGGGCGGGGCGGCACAGCCTCGCGATCTACCTCCTGCATCAGCCGATCCTTATCGGCTCGGTCTATCTTGCCGCCGAAACCTTTCCGCCGGATTTTCTGGGCTTCGAGGCGCCATATCTCGAAAGCTGCATGGCGTCCTGCGTCGAATCGGAGGTCGAGGCGGAAGTCTGCAAAGAGACCTGCGATTGCCTGGCGGAGCGTTCGCAAGCGGCAGGCCTGTGGAGCGACCTGATGCGGCAGAATTTGAGCCTGGAACAGGAGCGGCGCTATTTCGATCTCGTCGACGACTGCCGGGCGGCGGCGGAAACGCCATGAGCGCCGTCGGTAGCCGCGACTTGAGCACGCGTCACTGACGAAGTTGTCACCGCGCGTGATTCGCTTGGGCGCGGCCTTCGGTCCAGGATCGCGGCAGCCCGACCGACAAGCCCGGACACGACCGGCGCGGGAGCGGGCGGGAGCTTCAAATCAAATCAGGAGGATTTTTGATGCGTATCGTCATTGGCCTTTCGGCCGCACTTCTCGCCTTTTCCGCCAGCCTTTCCCTTGCCGCGGAGCCCGCCATGGAAGCGGATTCCAGCCTGGGCAAGATCTACACCGACGCCAAGGGCATGACGCTCTACACTTTCGACAAGGACGAGACGGACAAGACCAATTGCTACGACCAGTGCGCCGTCAATTGGCCCCCGTTCATGGCCGCCGCGGACGCCATGGCGGAAGGCGAATGGACGATCGTGGAGCGGACGGACGGTAGCAAGCAGTGGTCTTATGAGGGCAAGCCGCTCTACCTCTACATCGATGACAAGGCGCCGGGCGACGTGACCGGCGACGGCAAGGGCGACGTCTGGCACGTTGCGAAGGTCGACTAGACGTAGCGTCTCTTTCGATTCTTGCGGAGCGGCGCCCTCGGGGGCGCCGCTTCACCAACTAGACCGGCATCTTGATGCCCGCCGCCTGCAGGCGGGTCTTTGCCGCCTCAGCAAGCTTGCGCTGCATGTCGGCGAAGTCAGCGGTCGCCGCCCACACGCGGAGCGCGATCACCACCCGGTTTTCGGTGTAGTTTTCCACGCTGACGGTGGGCGGCGGATCGGCGAGCAATCGCGGCTCGCTCGCCGCGAGCTCGCTCAGCACGCGCCGCGCTTCGGCGAGGTCGGCCTCGTAGCTCACACTGATCTGGATGGTGATGAGCCGGCGCGGATTCCGTGTCTGGTTCTTCAGCGGCACGTTCCACAGCGCCGAGTTCGGCACGAAGTAGAAAAGCCCGTCGAGCGTTTCCAGATGCGTGACGAAGAGGCCGATCTCGCTGACCTTGCCGACGATGACCGGCGTTTCGATCGTGTCGCCGGCGCGAAATGGCCGGAGATAGAGGATCATGATTCCGGCGGCGATGTTTTGCAGGGTGCCCTGCAGTGCCAGACCGATCGCCAAGCCGGCGGCGCCGAGCAGCGCAAGCAGCGACGTCGTCTGCACGCCGAGCTGGCCGAGTGCCGCGACCGCGACGAGGATCAGAATCGCATAGCGCACGCTCGCGCCGACGACGGGCACGACCGTATTGTCGATCTGCGGCGTGCGGTGGAGGGCTGCGCGGATGGCGCGCGACACCCACGCCGCCACGAGGATACCGGCGATGAGGAGCGCCAGCGCTGCGCCGAGCCGCGGCAGGAACGCGACGGCCCACGCCCACGCCATCGCCCCGAAGGCGGTCAGTTGCTGCGGCGTCTCGCTGAGG
>CAYTTC010000260.1:0-3299 GCA_964440525.1 uncultured Propylenella sp.
GGCTCCGATCAGTGGGGTAACATCGTCAACGGCATCGACCTCGGCCGCCGCATGGGGACCGAGCAGCTCTATGCCCTCACCTGCCCGCTGATCACGACGTCGTCCGGCGCCAAGATGGGCAAGACGGCGCAAGGCGCGATCTGGCTGAACGCGGCGCACCTTGCTCCTTATGAGTACTGGCAATTCTGGCGGAACACCGAAGACGACGACGTCGGCCGCTTCCTGCGCCTGTTCACCGAACTGCCGCTCGACGAGATCGCCCGGCTGGAGAAGCTCGAAGGGGCCGAGATCAACGACGCTAAGAAAGTCCTGGCGAACGAAGCGACGGCCCTTCTGCACGGCAAGGAGGCAGCCGAAGCTGCCGCCGAGACGGCTCGCAAGACCTTCGAGGAGGGCGGTGCGACGAGAACTTTGCCTACCAAGATCATCGGCCGTGGCGAAAATCCGGAATGGAAGGTCGGGCGATCAACGACAGCCATCGTCGCAGCATCTGGACTTGTCAGCTCGAACTCAGAGGCCCGGCGGAAGATTGATCAGGGGGGTGTCAGGATCAACGGGCGTCTCATCAGTGACCCGCGGGAGATCGTGCACTGGACGGACATTGATCCCCAACTCGGCGCCTTTAAAGTCCAGCTAGGAAAAACGAAGGTTGTTCTCGTGAAACCTCAAGATTGACGCGACCTTACACGGCCGGAAGAAACACGCCCTCATCCTGCCAGCTTGACGACTAGCGGTATTCGAAAATCTTGCGAAAAATCCCGGGCGCCAGCGCCGATATCGGGTTCATCGTGAGCTGCGGGCTGTCGAGCGGCCCGAACAGCCTGTAGGTGACGCCGAAGAGGCCTTCGTTGCGCCCGCCGAAAAGTCCTCCCAGGAACGGGATAGCACCGGGCATATTGTTAAGGCCGAAGGCGGGAATGAACGCTCCGCTGATCGCGATCTTGCCGCCGGGTACATTCACGGTTCCGCTGGCGGTCGCACCGAGCGCCGAGCCGCGCAGCGCCGCATCGACGATGGTGATGACCCAGCCCTCCTGGCGGAACGGGATTCTGAGCTGGCTGAATTGAAGGTCGTTTGTTGTTTCCGAGCTCGCTTGCGCCACCCCATCGCGAACCGCATTGGACGTGGCGGTATTGATGGCGGGCCTTAACGCCGTCTCGTTGAGCAGACGGAAGTCGCGCATGACCGCCACGCCGGTTCCAGTGCCGCCGATCGGCCCGTTATAGTCGATGATGAGATTGCCTCCGGCGACGCGGCTGTAGATGCCCGTAAAGCGAATGAGCGCGCCGCCGCCGTCAGCGAAGAGGCGAAGCACCCGCGTGTCCCCTTCGCGGCCGAGCGTCCACTCGAAAGGCTGGTTGGCGTTGGTCTGGCCCTTCAGCGAGACCGCGTCGAGGCCCTTTCGCGTCAGCCTCATCGTCCCCGCGACGTTGGAGAGCGCGACGTCGTTCTGGCCCGTCACCACCTCCACATTGAGGGATACCGCAATCGGAAAGATGTCGGCGCTGCCGCCGACCGCACCGGAGCGCACGCCCTGGATGATCCCGCGTGCGTCGAGCGCAGCGCCCCGCACCTTCACGTCGTATCCCCCGCCATTGGCGACGGCGCTGACCGAGAGCTGGTCGCCTGGTCGAAGCGCAAGCTTCTCTAGCTCCATCGTGCGGAGCCGCCCGTCGGTCCCGAAGGAGAGCGTGCCGCGCGCCTCGAACCCTTTTCCCGACAACTGGAAATTTGTGATTTCCCGTCCGGCGACCGTCTTTTCCATGAGGAAGCTGGCGGTTGCAGGCACGCCTGGGCCCTTCTCCCAGCCGAGGAACGGCAGACTGATCCGGCTCTCTTTCAGGTCAAGCGCGATCTGCTGGCGCGTAGCGTCCGGCTGCGTGATGGAGGCCAAGACCGGGCCGGTGACCAGACTGCCGAAGCCGAAGCCGAGCCGCTTGCGCGCCTCGTCGTCGAGCATGACGCTGACCGCCGAGGTTTCCGGCGCCGCCGTTCCGAGAAGAAGATCAACCGACGCGTCGAGTCCGTCGAGCGTGCCTGTGCCCTTGACGGTGTAGCTCTTCGGGCTGCCCTCCAGGACAAGGTCGGCCCCCGTGACCGCACGGTTATCGATCGGGCTGGTGCTGGAGAAATCCGTCAATGCTAGACGGAACGTCGGGATCACATCGGCGAAGTCGCTTTCGTAGATCGGAATGTTCGCGTCGAGTGAGAGAGCCGCTTCGCCGGAAAGGCCGCTGGGCTCGATGCCCCGCTTGGCGGCGATCGCGAGCGGCGGGGTGTTCGACACCGCGGCGAGCGCCGATGCCGATCCGGCGAGCTCCAGATGCAAGTCACCGCGCGGTTGGCTGCGGCCGAGCTCCGGTATGATGAGCGTCGTGCCGCCGGCCCGCAGATCGCCCTTCCCGGCAACCTCCACGATACCGGTTTGTGCCCAGATGCTGGCGGTAGCGTTCCCAAACGTGATCCCACCCATCGCGTTCTTGATGGTGGGAAAGTTCCTGATCGGGGAAAACTCGGCGTCTTGGAACGGCAGCGCCCCGACGAGCGCATAGCTCGGCAGCACCTTGCCGCGGTTGCGTGGGCCGATGTGATCAGGCGGCAGGGCGACCTGCAGGGTCGCTGGCCCGAGGGTTCCGCTCTTGACGTTGATGTCGAACCATCCGCGCGTCTTCGCCGCGACGAAGGGCGGCCAAAATGCCCGCATGACGGCGGCCGGCATCTGCGTAAGAGAGAGGGCGAAGGAGAGGCCGGGCGTCGCGCCGCCAAAACTCGCCTGGCCGATGATCGAAGCAGTGCCTTCCGGCGTCATCAGGCTGAACTGCTGAACCTCGATGCCGACCTCGGCAAGATCGATCCTCGCGACCCCGCCCCCGCCGATCAGCGGCACGGCCTTCGCATCTCCGATCGGGCTAGGCAGGGAGCCGTCGCGAACGCGCGCGAGCAGGGTCACACGCCCCAATTCGCTGAGGTCCGCGACGCCCTCGAAGCGCACGCGGCCGGTGCGCGTGCGAATCTCGCCGTTCGGCACGGCCACGCGGTCACCCACGGCGTCGAGCACGAAATTGAGGGCGATCGCCTCGACGTTCACCGCGTCCCTGCCGGTTAGCGAAAGCTGGCCGTCGGCGGTCGAGATGATACCGCGCAGACCGAGTAAGCTGCCGTCGGCGGCTTCGGCCATGCGCGCCTGCACCGTGATCGTCGAGCGAAAATAGGGGCCGCCATTGGCGCCGGAGAGCGCCGGCGCCAGCGCCGCGAGCGGAGTATCCTCCACCTCCACCGTGAGGGAGCCCTCGCCGTTG
>CAYTTC010000261.1:0-3283 GCA_964440525.1 uncultured Propylenella sp.
CGATTCCACTGCGCAGGATACCTGCACGCCGGGATTCCTATGGCAGGGCGAAGGGAACCCCGCCATCACGATGTTGCGGAAGAGAAACCTGGACGCTGGGATCGAGCTGGCGATCAAGGGCATCTTGCGCGGTGGTCCTGACCAACCGCCCACTTACGTCGATAGCGCCGGCATCGTCCACGTCGAGGTTCCGACCGGAGAGCAGGTTCTTGGTAACAATCGAGCCGCATGGAACTTTACCTTCTCTTACGACGTAGCGCTCAATCCCGCGAATCCAATTCTCGCCAACTACGAGGCTTGGCTGTTGGTCGACTTGGATGCGTCAAAAAAGACCAAATATCTGCCGCTGCGGTTGACCAAGCTTGCGCCGTATCCGAATTTCCCCTGTGCCGCGACGGGCGACTATAACGGCTATGGCTGGAAAGAGGGAAATACGGTTCGCATCGGCGATGACGAGGGGACCGAAAAGGTCACTCAGAATTCGCAGAATTTCGGCTTCGGCTACTTTCGCGACCGCATCGACGGCGATCCGAATACAGCGGGCATTCAGACCTACAACTTCACGTCGGGCCAGTTCGACGTCGTGATGTTCATTGTGAAGAAGTGGGACTTCAAGACCTTGACCCACGTGCACGTCGTCTTCGACGTCGTTGACGCGCCTTCGCCCTAGTCGACGAATACAAATTCGAAAATGAGCCGGAGCAGCTTGCTGCTCCGGTTTTTTCTTGGCGGGCCTGGAAGAACTCTCCCAACCAAGCTTCCGCCGCTCAGTCTCAGTAGCTCCAACGCCTGGCATTGGCGATGAGGAAGTCGCGGAAGACGGTGACGCGGGCTGAATCGCGCAATTCCTCGGGATAGACGAAGAAGCAATCGAAGCTCGGCACCTCGTAATCCGGCAATACCTTGACGAGCTCGGATTCCGGCCCGATCAGATAGTCGGGCAGCATGGCAATGCCGACGCCCTTTTCGACCGCGCTGCGGATCGCCACGAGGCTGTTGACCGACAGCGTCGGCACGCGTGGATTGCCCGGCTCGCGCCCGGCTGTGCAGAGCCAATTCATGTCCTTCAGATAGGTTGGCGCGTTCTCGCCGAAGACGACGATGCGGTGCTTGTCGATGTCGTCGGCGGTCTTCGGCTGGCCGAACCGCTCGAGGTAGGCGGGAGCGGCGCAGACGTGAAAATGCACCGTGAAAAGCTTGCGGCGGACGAGATCGGGCTGCGTCGGCGCACGCAGCCGGATCGCGACATCCGCCTGCCGCATGGCCACGTCGAGCTCGTCGTCGTTGAGGATGAGCTCCAGGTGAATGCCGGGATAGAGGTCGATGAATTCGTTGAGCCGCGAAGTGAGCCAGGTCGAGCCCAGTCCGACGGTCGTGGTGACGCGGAGCGTGCCCGTCGGCTGGCCGCGCGCATCGACGAGCTGAGCGCGCACGTTTTCGAGTTTCAGGATGATGTCGCGCGTCGCGCGCATCAGAAGCTCGCCCTCGACGGTGAGGATCAGCCCGCGCGCATGGCGGTGGAAGAGCGTGGTGCCGAGCTCCTGCTCGAGCGCGCTCACCTGCCGGCTCACTGCGGATTGGCTCATCTCGAGCGTCTCGCCGGCGCGCGTGAAGGAGCCCTCCTGGGCGGCGGCATGGAAGATCCGCAGCTTGTCCCAGTCGATCTGGCCCTTTTGGACCGGCGGCCCCGGCTCGGTTAAATTCAAGCTTTCTTACTCCGCAGCTTCACGCGTGACTTGCATCCCGTAGAGGTATTTCTCCGCCTCCAGCGCAGCCATGCAGCCCAGCCCCGCGGCTGTGACGGCTTGGCGAAACACGTCGTCGGTCACGTCACCGGCAGCGTAGACTGCGGGAACGCTTGTCGCCGTCGAATCAGGTGCCGTCCAGACATAGTTGTTCGGCTTCAGATCGAGCTGGCCCCGGAACAACTCGACAGCCGGTTCATGACCTATTGCAATGAATATGCCGTCAACAGTGATTTCCGACATTTCGCCGGTTTTCACGTTCCTCAACCGCGCGGCGGTGACGGCGGGCGGGAAGCCGCTTTTGCCCAGAACCTCGTCGAGCGCTGTGTCCCAGTTCACCTCGATATTTTTGCGTTCGAAGAGCCGCTCCTGCAGAATGCGCTCGGCGCGGAATGTCTCGCGCCTGTGCACGATCGTCACTTTCGCGGCGAGGTGCGACAAATAGAGCGCCTCCTCGACCGCGGTGTTGCCGCCTCCGACGACGAGCACGTTCTTCCCCTTGAAGAAAAAGCCGTCGCAGGTCGCGCATGCGGAAACCCCGAAGCCCTTGAAGCGATCCTCGGAGGGCAAGCCGAGCCAGCGCGCCTGTGCACCGGTGGCGATGATCAGCACATCGCAGGTCCAGACGTCGCCGCCGTCAAGCGTCAGCCGGAAGGGGCGATGCCTGATGTCCGCCTCGACGACCGTGTCGGAGATCACGCGCGTGCCGACATGCAGTGCTTGCTCTCGCATCTGTTCCATCAGCCACGGTCCCTGGATCACGTCGGCGAAGCCGGGATAGTTCTCCACGTCCGTGGTGATCGTCATCTGCCCGCCAGGCTGCAGCCCGGCGATCAGTACAGGCTCAAGCATGGCCCGCGCGGCGTAGATGGCAGCGGTGTAGCCGGCCGGGCCGGAGCCGAGGATCAGAACTCTTGCATGGTGGTGTGCCATAACGGTGACGGCGCCTAGCTCGCTTTGCGGAAGGGGTTGAGCTTCTTGATCGTCGAGGAGATGCGATGCCGTCCCTCCTCGCGCGCGACGACCGATTTGTCGGTCACCCAATTCATCTGGACCGCGCGGCGCGGGCCGTCGAACGGTTGGTGCCCGTGCCAGGAATTCTCCGAGCGGCGGAAGACGAGGAGCGTTCCGCCATGCGGCGGGACTTCTTCGACATAGTCGTCGAGATCGGTGCCGTTCCTGAGGATGCGGAGCCGCCCGCCGTCCTTGTCCCACTTCTCGTTCATGTAAAGGAGCACGGTGATGAGCTTCGTTGTGGAATCGGTGTGGATCTTGCCGTCGGTCGCCCGGCATTCGCCGCGAACCGTGAACATGGTCGGCCGCGACAACAGATCGATACCGAACTTATCCTCCACCGCGTGACGAAATTCCGACCCGCTCAGCTCGTCGAGCAGCCGCTCGAAATGGCCATCGATGCGCAGCTCGGAAAGCGGGTGGGAGCCGGGGCCGGGCACCGCTGGATAGTCGGTGACAACGGCCGGAAACCGCTCCGCCCGCACGAAGTCCGGCACGACCAGATAGTCGTAGGGCTCGCTCTT
>CAYTTC010000262.1:0-3278 GCA_964440525.1 uncultured Propylenella sp.
TTCATCCGAGCCCAAGCTCAATAGCCGAGTGTCCGGTCAAATAGGGGCAACTCCACTGAGAATGTTCGATAATGACTACATCGCACTTCCGAGAGCACTAGCAGGCCATGGCACGCCAATAGTCATAAATAACGCATGTGCTTCTTGGCACGGATTAGCCTCAAGGCTCACCAATGGAGATGCGCGCGTATACATTGGAACGTTGTTCCTGGTGTCGACAACCGAAGCCCACGAGATTCTTTTGAAACTCATGGGAAAGCATTTTGGAAGACCTCTTCCCCATGCGTTGTGGTCCGCGCAAAGAGAAGTTTACGGTGATGGGTCACGTCGTCCATACGTGATCACTGGTGTCTATCCTCAACGGTTGCGGGCGGCATCCGTTGATGTGCCTAGGGTGATCGAGCAGCGCCTAATGCAGAATCTGTCCGGCCAAAACCGCTTGCGAGCGAGGGCCGACTTGACTGAATGGCAGACGAAAGAGGCGGGGGAGCAAATTGACTTCCTCGAACGCGAACTGGCCGACATACGAGAGCGCTGGATCGATTCACCCCTTCGACCTGGGCTCAACTATCGAGAAGTTCGTGGATAGCCATCGTCGCGATGACGTAGGCCGGCATCTAAAACTCCTCCGCGTCGCGCCCCGGCATCGAATTGCCGCGACTCGGCTTGATAAGCCTTCGACGCCCGTCTAGCACCTTCGCCAGGAGTCCGGCGGGGAACGGGAATGAAGGTGCTCGTCGCGGTGAAGCGGGTGATCGACGCCAACGTCAAGCCGCGGGTGAAGCCCGACGGCTCCGGCGTCGATCTGACGAACACCAAGATGGCGATGAATCCGTTCGACGAGATCGCCGTGGAGGAGGCGCTCCGCCTGAAGGAAGCGGGAAAGGCGGCGGAGATCGTGCTCGTTTCGATCGGTCCGAGCCAGGCGCAGGACACCATCCGCACCGGGCTCGCGATGGGCGCCGACCGCGGCATCCTCGTGCAGGTCGACGGACTCGTCGAGCCGCTCGCCGTCGCGAAACTGCTGAAGGCCGTCGTCGATGCCGAAAAACCCGGCCTCGTCATTCTGGGCAAGCAGGCGATCGACGACGACGCCAACCAGACCGGCCAGATGCTCGCCGCCCTCCTCGGCTGGGCGCAGGGCACCTTCGCCTCGAAGCTCGAGCTTGGCGACGGCCCCGCGCCCGATTCAGTCAAGGTGACGCGTGAGGTCGATGGCGGCCTGCAGACTCTGACGCTCAAAATGCCGGCGATCATCACCACCGATCTCAGGCTGAACCAGCCACGCTACGCTTCGCTCCCCAACATCATGAAGGCGAAGAAGAAGCCGATCGACATCAAGAGCGCGGCCGACCTAGGCGTCGACACCGCGCCGCGGCTCGAAATCGTCGAGACGCGCGAGCCGCCGAAGCGTCAGGCCGGCGTCAAGGTCGCGTCGGTGGCGGAGCTTCTCGACAAGCTCAAGACCGAAGCCGGCGTGCTCTAGGGGATAATCGATGACCGCTCTCGTTCTGGCCGAGCACGACAATTCACGCCTCAACGAGGCGACAGCCAAAACCCTTTCGGCGGCGCTGAAGCTCGGCGGCGACGTGCATGTGCTGGTCGCCGGCAAGGGCGCGGCGGCGGTTGCGGCGGAGGCGGCGAAGCTCGCCGGCGTCTCGAAGGTGCTCATCGCCGAGTCCGACGCGCTCGAGCACGGCCTCGCGGAGCCGCTGGCGGCGCTGATCGTGAGCCTCGCCGGTCCCTACGATGCGCTCCTCGCGCCAACCACCGCTGCGGGGAAGAACGTGATGCCACGCGTCGCGGCGCTCCTCGACGTGATGCAGGTCTCCGACGTGATGGAAGTGCTCGGGCCTGACACTTTTCGCCGGCCGACCTATGCCGGGAACGCCATCCAGACGGTGAAGTCGAAGGACGCGAAGAAGGTGCTCACCATCCGCACCGCGTCTTTCCCAGTGGCGGAGGCGGGCGGGACGGCTCCAATCGAGACGGTCGCGGCTGCAGCCGATCCGGGCCTCTCCTCCTTCACCGGGGAGAGCGTGGCCACGAGCGAACGCCCCGAGCTCGCCGCGGCGAAGATCATCATCTCCGGGGGCCGCGCGCTCGGCTCGAAGGAAAAATTCCTCGAAGTGATCCTACCGGTTGCCGACAAGCTCGGCGCGGCGGTCGGCGCGAGCCGCGCCGCCGTCGACGCCGGCTACGCGCCGAACGATTGGCAGGTCGGCCAGACCGGAAAAATCGTGGCGCCGGACCTCTACATCGCCTGCGGCATATCCGGCGCCATCCAGCACCTCGCCGGCATGAAGGATTCCAAGGTGATCGTCGCCATCAACAAGGACGCCGAGGCGCCGATTTTTCAGGTCGCCGACTACGGGCTCGTCGCCGACCTTTTTCAGGTGCTGCCGGAGCTGGAGAAGGAGCTCGACAAGCGAGCGACTCCGCCGGGCTGAGTAACCACTGCGTCCGCGGCAAAATCGCGCTTCGCCGGCTTCCGCTTTCGTCGGGCTTGCGGAATACTCCGCCGGGGTGCGATCAGGGGGATCGATGGCAGCGACGATGACGAAGATCGGGGTGGTGGGCGCCGGCCAGATGGGCAACGGGATTGCCCATGTCTGCGCGCTCGGCGGCTATTCCGTGGCTCTTCACGACCTGAGCGAGGAGCGCATCAACGCGGGTCTCGCGACGATCGACGGCAACCTCGCGCGCCAGGTCGCCTCCGGCCGCATCAGCGAGGCCGATCGAAAACGCGCCATCGCCCTCATCCAGCCGGCGATCTCGCTCGATCAGTTCGGCGACGTGGACCTCGCCATCGAATCGGTGACCGAGAACGAAGCTGTAAAGCGTAAGATCTTCGCAGACCTCTGTGCCGCCCTCCCGCCGACCGCCTATCTCGCCACCAACACCTCCTCGATCTCCATCACGCGGCTCGCCGCCGCAACGGACCGGCCGGAACGTTTCATCGGCATGCATTTCATGAACCCCGTGCCGGTGATGGAGTTGGTCGAGCTCGTCCGCGGCATCGCCACCGACGACGAGACCTTCGAGGCGGCGAAGGCGTTCGCGAGCAAGATCGGCAAGAAGACCGCCGTGGCGGAGGATTTCCCCGCCTTCATCGTGAACCGCATCCTGCTGCCGATGATCAACGAGGCGATCTACACGCTCTATGAAGGGGTCGGGACGGTCGACGCGATCGACACCGCGATGAAGCTCGGCGCTCACCACCCGATGGGGCCGCTCGAGCTCGCCGACTTCATCGGCCTCGATACCTGCCTCTCCAT
>CAYTTC010000263.1:0-3257 GCA_964440525.1 uncultured Propylenella sp.
CACATTCTCGAGGCCGGCGTGCTTGGCGTGAAACTGCTTCAAATAGTGCGCCGGGCGAAAAATCTCGACCGGCTGGGCGGCGGCGAGCGCCGGCAGGAAGTACGAGTTGGGTTTTGACCACGTATAGCGGACGGTGAGCGCGTCGGGGAATTCCACGACTGGCTTCTCGCCGTCGACCAGGAGCTCTTTCGGCGGCCCGAAGCGCGACACCTCGGCGTCATTCCCGATGTCCTCCCAGTAGAAGCGGAAATCCTCCGAGGTAAACGGCTCGCCGTCCGACCATTTGTGGCCGGGGCGGAGATGGAACGTGAAGATGCGCCAATCCTCGACGTCGACGTTCTCAGCGATGTCCGGGACGATCTCGAATTCGGGCGTGTAGCCGACAAGCCGAGCATAGCCGTAGATGACCATGAGGCGCGTATCTTTGGCGCTGCCGCCGAGGATACGCAGCGTGCCGCCGTAGCGGCCCGGCGTCTTGTCGGTGCCCTCGTAGCTGACGATCGAGGGGTGCTCGGGGATGCGTTCGCCGACGGGGGGCAGGTCGCCGGCCGCGACGGCGGCCGCCAAAAAGGGCGGCTCCACCATGGTGGGAGCTTCTTGCGCCAAAGCGCCCGAAGTTTGCGCGAGTGCTGGCCCGAACGCGAGAAACGCGGTCAGCCCCCAGATCTTCCGAACGCTCATCCCCTAACTCCCCTTGTTTTCTCTCTTGCGACCAGAAGGTAATTGCAATGGGTCTTGTCGGGGAAGAGCTTTTCGACGCGATAGCCGTTCCGATCGACCCAGGCCATGAATTCCGCAACTCCTTCGTCCACAACCTCGACATAGAGGGTGGGATGCTGCGCTGCGATAAGCGACGCTGCGCCCGCAAGCGCCTGCATCTCCATGCCCTCCACGTCGATCTTGATGAAATCGACCTGACCCGAGAGAAGGTCGTCGAGCGGGACGACGGCCACGTTTCCCACAGGATCCGGCACGAAATGTGTGGCGCCAAGCCCTGCAGTCAAGGAGTGGACCGGCCGCAGCATTCCGTGTTTTTCCCCGACGGCTCGGCCGAGGCACGATAAATCGACATTGGCGAGCCTGTTTTCCGCAACCAGGGCGCGGATTGCCGCGGCGGCGCGCGGGAGCGGCTCGATCGGAACGACCTTTTCCGCCTGCATCACCGCCGCGAAGAACAGCGTGTGGTTCCCCGTATTCGCCCCAACGTCGACGATGCGGAGCCCGCGCGGCAGCCGGTCGGCCAGAAATGCGAGCTCCTCCTGCTCGAAGAAGAGGCCGCGCATCTGCTCGCGTTCGATGACCGGGTTGAGCCCGGTATAGGGGAGGCTGAACTGGTGCTCGCCATAGCGCAGCCGCACGAAGACCGACTCCGCTTCGAGGTGCGCGACAAGCCGTGCGCGATCGGCCTCGGCTACCGGAGGAAGCGGTGAGTGGAAATGCGTCAAGCACTGCGCCGTCTTGTAGGCCTTGCCGCGCTTCCACAGTTCCAGCATGTAATCAGCGTACCAAGCGAACGTGTCAGCCGCGCGAAGGGCTTCCCGCGCCGCGGCGGGGCGGACGAAATGGGTCGGACCGATCCACCATTGAAGCGCCGCGTGGAAGAAGGTCGGAAAATCCTGCGCCGCGAGCCGCGTGATGCGCTCCAGCTTCGGCGGCGGCCCTCCCTGAGACGCAAGCGCCGCACCGCCCCAGACAGCGTCATGCAGTCTCAGCGCCGGCTGCATTTTCACGAAGATGTCCGGCGCCAGCGTCTCGGCGGCGCTCACGGCGAGCAGCCAGTCGAAATCCGCGGCAATGGCCTCGCCGATCGCGCCTTCGAGGACGTCGCGGGCAGCGCCGCCGCCGTTCGCAGCAATCGGTTCGATGCTTGCGAAGTCTCCCATCCCGACGACGGTTGCACGCGCGAGCGAGCGGACCAGCCGATCGGCGTCGCCCTCGCCCACCGGCAGCGCCACCAGAGCGCAGCGGAGACTAGGCATTGGTCTCGCCGTGCGTGACTGAAGGATCAACCTCGGCGAAGGAATGCCCGCGGCTGTAATTGTCCTGATAGACGACGATCGTTTTCGGGCCGGCCGGCGACCAATAGACGCCGATCTTGAAATAGGGGCCCTCCTCCTCGTTCTCATAGGCGAGCGGCCCCTGCCAATCGATGATCTTTCGCTTGTTCAGCCACGCCTCGATCTCCGAGACTCCGTGGCGCGACCAGAAAACGCGGAAGACGAAATCGTGCCAAACGCCGCGCGGGAAATCCGCCACGCTCGCGAATTCATAGCGGATGTCGGGCTCCGGCGAGGCGACCCGTCCATAGGCGCCGGTCACGAAGAGGCGACCCCCGCGGTAGCGGATGGCGATCGGCGGTTTTCCCGAAGGGTCGCCGAGCTTCGCCTGGTCGTGCCACTGCGCGAACACGCAGCCGACATTTTCCGGCAGGTCGAAATCCTCGGCAAGCCGCGTCGAGAAGCCGTACCAGACCTCTTCGTCCCAGACGACGTTATAGGGGTCGCGGAGCTCGGCGCGGTGACCTTGCGAGACGTAGTCCCCGGGCCGGAGCTCGAAGCGGCAGGCACGCGTTCCGCTCCGCACCACCTCCGACTGGATAATGGCCGAATGGGGGGCGGCGAGGCGCTTCACGCTCCAGCCATCGAAAGTGCCCGTCTCGAAGTCGAGGTGCACCGGCTCGAAAAATGCCCCCACGGTCTGACTTGAGAAAGGCACGGTTCTTGCCCCAAATGGTGCCGCCGCGCCGGATCGAGGGCGAGGGGCCGCTGTGGAGGCGGGACCATGAACCGGATCGCCACGATCGTGAAGGGCTATCCCCGCCTCTCCGAGACCTTCATCGCGCAGGAGATCCTGGGGCTCGAGAAACGCGGCATCGCGCAGCTCATCGTGTCCTTGCGGCATCCGACGGAAGGCAAGGTCCAAGACCTCAATCGCGAGATCGGGGCGCATGTTCTCTATCTGCCGGAATACCTGAAGGACGATTTTTCGCGTGTGCGCGAAGCCCGCAAATGGGCGGTGGCGCAACATGGATATTCGCGCGCGCTGAAGGCGTTTCGCGCCGATCTGAAGCGCGACCCTTCCGTGAACCGCCGCCGCCGCTTCGGACAGGCTTGCGTGCTCGCGCACGAGCTGCCGCCCGATATCGACTGGATCCACACGCATTATCTCCACACGCCGGCTTCGGTTGCCCGCTATGCTGCTTTGATCCGCGGCATGGGCTGGTCCTTCTCCGCGCACGCCAAGGACATCTGGACGAC
>CAYTTC010000264.1:0-3223 GCA_964440525.1 uncultured Propylenella sp.
CCCCGCAAGGGGGGAGAGGGACCCGCGCAGCGTGATGTCCATGGTCGTGCCCATCCGCGTGCTCACGGCTGTGATGATGATGATGCGCGTGCGGATTGCCACCTGACATCACGGCCCACGCCGCACGCCCCTTGCGAACCAACAAATAGACCCCGAGCGCGGCGACGAGCGCAAAACTGCCCGCCTCGAAAATTTTGGCGGTCGAATCGATCGCCATCGATGTCATGTTGAGAACGACGGCGAGCAGCCCGATGATGCCGACCGCGACGACGGCCTGCACGAAAGCCGCGATGAAGGCGATGACGACGCCATGTCGTATGCGCGCTTCGTTGGCGACGAGATAGGAGGAGATCACGACCTTGCCATGGCCCGGCCCGGCGGCGTGCACGATGCCGTAGAGGAAGGAAATGCCGCCGAGCCACCAGAAGGCGCCGCCGTCGCGAAGGCCCTTCAGCGCCTCGGTCAGATCGCGATTGAATTGCGTCTGCAGTCCACCAATCCAACCGCTCCATCGGGCGAGCAGCCCTGCCGACCTCGGGGAAGGCGAAGTCGCCGGCTCGACGGAGGCAGCTTCAGCGACGGCTGGCGCGGCAGGCTCAGGTCGAGCGGTCTCCGTCACATCGGAGGACGAGGACTCTGCTGGAAGCGCCGTGAGATCTGCCGCCTCGCCGCCCGTTGCGGCCATCCGCGACGCCGCGTCGCCGGCACTCTGCGGGTCCGCAACGGCCCCGCTGCAATTCAACTCGGCGCTGTTCTCGATGCCCGCGGTCAGCGATTGCATCCCCGGCGGCAGTTGCCGTTGGTCCGCGCCGATCTCCGCCAGCGCCGCAGCCGCTGCAGCATCCGGCTCCTCGCCCGGGTGGACGGTGAGCCTGCATGCCGCCGGCGCATCGACGAGCCGCACGGCCTCGATGCTCGGAAGCGAAAAATCCACGTAATATTCCGGATCGTAGACCTCGAGGGTGGCCGTGGCGCGCGTGAGGAGCGGTATGGCGAGCGGCAGCGTGAAATGCAGCAGCAGACGCCCGTCCATCAGGTTGAGATGGTAGTCCTTTGGCGCCGAGAAGCCGGCCTGGTAGTCGCCGAGGCTGAGGAACGTGAAGAAATCGAATTCCGTGAGCGACTCGACATTTTCCTTGGCAAGCGGCGCGAGCTCTTCCGGCGAATAGGCACCGTTGCGATCCGTATCGAGCCCCTGCAGCGCATAGGCGGAAAACGCCTCGTCAAATCGCCAGTGATGCCGGATAGCTGCGATCCGCCCCTTGTCGTCGAAGACGATCTCCGCCGCCGCGTCGACCCAGACGTGGGGATGAGCGAGCGCGCCCGCGGGCGCGACCAGAAAGACGGCGGCGATCAGGAGGTCGCGAAGGCGCACGAAGAATGTTTCTCCCGACCCACAGTTCCGAGCGGGCGGCTGGCATTGGAGCCGCAACGGGGCGATTTCAAGACACCTGCGAACGCGGGGGGCGTCAGCCGCCGGCTACCGCGAGCGCCAGTGCGACGAGCGCGCGGTCGGAGCCGCGTGGGCCGATGAGGGAGAGGCCGAGCGGTGAGCCATTAAGCGTCGCGAGCGGCATCGTGACCTGCGGCAGTCCAGAGAGGCCGGCGATGCAGAGGATCGAGAGCGCCCGCTCGCGATAGGACTGGAGAGCATCGCCATGAAGGTCGCGCTTGGGTGCGATCGCCGGCACGGTCGGCAGCATCAGCACGCCGTCCGCCCCGACGATCTCCTCGACGCGTGCACGCTGCGCCTTGCGGTTCTCCTCCGCCTCTCGCCGTGTGTCGGCGCTAACCGTCTTGCCGAACTCGAACCTCTCGCGCACGCCCGAGGTCATGTCGGGGTCACGCGATTGGATCCAGGCGCCGTGCGCCTGCCACGCCTCCACTGCCTGCAGATGCCGGAAGGTCCAATACCAGCGCTCGAGCCCTTCCGGCGCCACGGCGACGCGAGTCGCCGCTCCGAGACGCGCCTCGACGTTCGCCTCCACCGGTCTCAGCGCCGCCGCCTCGCGCTCCGATAGGAGCTTTGCGAAGGCATCGTCGGCGCGCAGGAGCCGCGTCAGCCGGAAAGCCCGCGCATCCTCGCCGAGCAAGACCGGCGCGACGCGGGCAAAGATCTTCGGATCGTCGGCGAAGTAGCCGGCCGTATCGAAGGAAGGCGCAAGCGGCAGGGCGCGGGAATTGTCGACGCGCCCATGTGTCGGACGGATGCCCCAAAGCCCGCAATAGCTCGCCGGGGCGCGGACCGACCCGCCCGTGTCCGAGCCAATGGCAAAGTCGCAGAGTTCTGCGGCGACGGCAGCCGCCGAACCCGATGAGGAGCCGCCGGTGATGCGGCCCTCTGCGCGAACATTGATCGGCTCGGAAAAATGCTTGTTCTGGCCATTCATCGAAAACGTCATCTCGTCGGTCTGCGTCTTGCCGACGAAGCGGGCGCCGGCGTCGAGCATCGCTTTCACGACCGGCGCGTTCGTCGTGTGGACCACGCTTTCGGCGCGCCGGATCGGGCTGCCGTCGCCGGTCGGGTATCCGGCAACGTCGAAGATGTCCTTCACCGCAAAGGTCAGGCCGGCAAGCGGACCCGTGGCGGCCGAGGCGACCTCGACGTCGCCATAGTCCAGGAACGCATTGACCGGATCGGTTCTGATGATCATTCGATCCTCCCTCTGCCCTATTGGCGCATCAGGACGGCGAAGCGCAACATGCGAGCATCGAAGAGCCTGCAAAAAGAGCGCATCTTTCGCTTTGCGCCGAGCCCAAACGGCTATCTGCATCGCGGCCACGCGCTCTCCGCCCTGCTCAACCAGCGCGGGGCCGAAGCGACCGGCGGCCGTTTCCTGCTCAGGATCGAGGACATCGACCGGACGCGCGCGCGCGAAAAATTCGAGGCTGCGATCTTCGAGGATCTCGGCTGGCTCGGGCTTCGCTGGGAAGAGCCGGTGCTTCGCCAGCGCGACCGCTTCGATGCGTACCGAGAGGCGCTCGCTCAGCTCGACAAGCTCGGCCTCCTCTATCCGGCGTTCCTCACCCGGAGCGAGATTGACAGGGCCGTGCGGGAGGCCGAGGCGTCCGGAACCGCCTGGCCGCGCGATCCAGATGGCGCGCCGCTCTATCCTGGGGTGGAGCGCGACTGGTCGACAAAGCGACGCCGCGACGCCACGGACGGCGGGAAGCCTTATGCGCTGCGGCTCGATATGACGCGGGCGCTTGTGAGTCTTCCCTC
>CAYTTC010000265.1:0-3205 GCA_964440525.1 uncultured Propylenella sp.
CCGGGCTGCACTGGGCCTACGGCATCGAGGGGCCGAGCCAGGGCCATTACTACGTCGATCATTGGACGAAGGAGCTCGTGAAGTCGGAGACGGCTTACGAGCATCCGCAGCCGCATGCCTGCTTCATCCAGTCGGTCTCCGACGACCTCGTCAATGACGGCGACATCATGGACCTTTGGGTGCGCGAGGCGCGCCTGTTCAAATACGGCTCCGGCACCGGCTCCAATTTCTCCAGGCTCCGCGGCGAGGGCGAAAAGCTTTCGGGCGGCGGAAAATCCTCCGGCCTGATGAGCTTTTTGAAGATCGGTGACCGCGCCGCGGGCGCCATCAAGTCGGGCGGCACGACGCGCCGCGCGGCGAAGATGGTGGTGGTCGACATCGATCATCCCGACATCGAGCGTTTCATCAATTGGAAGGTGAAGGAGGAGCAGAAGGTCGCCGCCCTTGTCGCCGGCTCAAAAGCCTGCGCCAAGCACCTCTCCCTCATCATGAAGGCCTGCGTGAACTGCGAGGGGCCGGGCGAGGATTGCTTCGATCCGCAGAAGAATCCGGCGCTGAAGCGCGAGGTGCGCCGCGCCAAGAAGGCGAGCGTGCCGGAAAACTACATCCGCCGCGTCATCCAGTTCGCCAAGCAGGGCTATACAAAGGTCGAGTTCCCGATCTTCGATCTCGATTGGGATTCGGAGGCCTACCTCACCGTCTCCGGCCAGAACTCCAACAATACGGTGCGCGTTACCGACGAGTTTTTGCGCGCGGTGGAGGAGGACAAGACCTGGGATCTCAAGTGGCGCATCACCGGAAAAGTGGCTGAAAGCCCGAAGGCGCGCGACCTGTGGGAATCGGTCGGCTTTGCCGCCTGGGCCTCGGCCGATCCGGGCATCCAGTATCACTCGACCATCAACGACTGGCACACCTGCCGCGCTGACGGAGAGATCATCGCGTCGAACCCGTGCTCGGAATACATGTTCTTGGACGACACGGCCTGCAATCTCGCCTCGATGAACCTGCTGCAGTTCCGCAAGAGCGACGGCAATCGGCAATCGGCAGATGGGCAATCGGAGAAAAGCGAAACCCGACTGCCGACTGCCGACCTGCCGACTGCCGTCTTCGACTTTGTCGCCTACGAGCACGCGGTCAGGCTCTGGACGATCGTGCTCGAGATCTCGGTGCTGATGGCGCAGTTCCCCTCGAAGGAGATCGCGCGGCGCTCTTACGAATACCGCACGCTCGGCCTCGGCTATGCCAATATCGGCGGGCTTTTGATGACCTCCGGCATCCCCTACGATTCGCCGGAAGGCCGCGCGATCTGCGGGGCGCTCACCGCCATCATGACCGGCGTCTCCTACGCGACTTCCGCGGAGATGGCGGGCGAGCTCGGCGCTTTTCCGGCGTTCGAGCGGAACCGCGACGTGATGCTCCGCGTCATGCGCAACCATGCCCGCGCCGCCCGCGGCCAGGGACACGGCTACGAGCAGCTGAAGACGGCGCCGGTGCCGCTCGACCACGCAAACTGCATCTCGCTTGGGGAGAATGGCAAGAACCTCGTCGCCCGCGCCGTCGCGGCGTGGGAGCGCGCCGTCGCGCTCGGCGAGGAGCACGGTTTTCGCAACGCCCAGGCGAGCGTGATCGCGCCGACCGGCACGATCGGCCTCGTCATGGATTGCGACACGACCGGCATCGAGCCGGATTTCGCGCTGGTGAAATTCAAGAAACTCGCCGGCGGCGGCTATTGGAAGATCATCAACCAGGCGGTGCCGGCGGCGCTCGCGACGCTCGGCTACAGCCCAGCCGAGATCGACGCCATCATCGCCTATGCGGTCGGCCGCGGCACGCTGAAGGGCGCGCCCGGCATCAACCACGACACGCTGAAGGCGAAGGGCTTTTCGGAGGAAAAAATCGTCGAGATGGACGCCGGCCTCGCCGCCGCCTTCGACATAAAATTCGCCTTCAACAAATGGTCGCTCGGCGAGGAGTTTTGCCGCGACGCGCTAAAGCTTTCGCCCGAGCAGCTCGCCGACCCGCAGCTCGATCTTCTGGCCGCGATCGGTTTTTCGAAGAAGGACATCGACGCCGCGAACATCTTCGTCTGCGGGGCGATGACGCTGGAAGGCGCGCCGCATCTGAAAGCCGAGCACTATCCGGTGTTCGATTGTGCCAGCCCCTGCGGGCGGCTCGGCAAACGCTATCTTTCCGTCGAATCGCACATCCGCATGATGGCGGCGGCGCAGCCGTTCATTTCCGGCGCGATCTCGAAAACCATCAACATGGCGAACGCCGCGACGGTGGAGGATTGCAAGGCCGCCTACATGCTGTCGTGGAAGCTGGCGCTCAAGGCCAACGCGCTCTACCGCGACGGCTCAAAACTGTCGCAGCCGCTCTCCGCCTCGCTCATCGCCGAGGACGAGGAGGACGAGGAAGAGGCGCTGGAAAGCCTGATCGCGCAGACCGCCCCGGCGCGTGCGGCGATGATGGCGGAGCGGATCGTGGAGCGCATTGTCGAGCGCGAGGTGCGGGGTCGCGAAAAACTCCCCGGCCGCCGAAAAGGCTATACGCAGAAGGCGATCGTCGGCGGCCACAAGGTGTATCTCCGCACCGGCGAATACGACGACGGCCGCATCGGCGAGATTTTCATCGACATGCACAAGGAAGGCGCCGCCTTCCGCGCCATGATGAACAACTTTGCCATCGCCATCTCGCTCGGCCTGCAATATGGCGTGCCGCTCGAAGAATATGTCGAGGCATTCACCTTCACCCGCTTCGAGCCGGCGGGCGTGGTGATGGGGAACGAGGCGATCAAGAACGCCACCTCCATCCTCGACTATATTTTTCGCGAGCTGGCGATCTCCTATCTCGCCCGCCACGACCTCGCGCATGTGGTTCCGGAGGATCTTGGCGCGACCACGATCGGCCGCGGCGTGGAAGCGGAGAAGCCGGGGCCTGTGTCCAACGGTTTCGTGCGCGGGCAGGGATCGAAGTTCCGCGTGCTGGATAACGAGCCGCGCGGGGATTCACGCAATCAGGGGGGCGGCAACGCACCGAAGGCATCCGGCTCAGGCGGCGTCGCAGCGATTTCTTCCGCGAAGACGGTCGGCATGTCGGCGAGCACCGCGACCGCGCTCCGCCGCGAGCTGCTGCCCTCCCCTACGCCCGAGCCCGCCGGCTACGCCGCGAACGCCCCGCGCAAACACGAGCATGAGCACGAGCA
>CAYTTC010000266.1:0-3184 GCA_964440525.1 uncultured Propylenella sp.
CCGCAGTTCGCCCGGCAGTTCTACCGCTACGCGCTCGGAGCGGCCGATGTGCCGGGCGCCGGGCTCGCTGCTGGCGCTCCGACGGCGGGTGTCGTGGGCGTCTGCTGGGCCAGCTCAGCCGCCTGCCGCTGCCGCTCGGCTTCGAGTTTCGGCGCGACGATCAGGAACTGCCACCCGACGATGACCAGGAACGAAAGCGCGATGGCGATGATGACGTTCTGGTTGTTCTTCACCGGTCGGTTCTCCGCGGCGCGCTGCGTCCCTCCGAATTGGGGGAGCCGGCGGCGTGCCGCAAGGCTTCGGCGAGCGTCGCCGCGAGATCGGAAAAAGGCTCGCTCAGCGCGCGGTGACGTCCAACCAGCACATAATCGTGCCCGGCGCGCGCATTGTCAGCGGCCGCGAGGCGAGCGGCTTCCTTGAGCCGCCGGCGAATGCGGTTCCGCTCCACTGCCTTCTTGGCGGTGCGCTTGGACACCGTGAAGCCGAAGCGGGGCGGACCGTCGTCCCCGCGCTCGCGCGTCTCCAAAACGAAAGCGCGCCGCGCGGCCTTCGGGCCCTTCGCGGCGGCGAGGAAGTCGCGCCTCTTCTTCAGGCGCTCGATCATCAATTCAAGACCGGTCACGCCGACAGGCGCTTGCGCCCCTTGGTCCGGCGGCGGGCAACCACCTTGCGTCCGTTCTTGGTCGCCATGCGGGCGCGGAAACCATGGCGGCGCTTGCGCACCAATCGGCTCGGTTGATAGGTTCTCTTCATTGTCCATGCCGCCTTAGCGGCGGCCCTCGTCTTAAGAAACGGACAGCCGGTTCGCCTGGGCTTCTGACCGCGCCGCGCCGATGTTCGGAAAAGTGCCGGAGCGCGCGCTTCCGCGAGGCCCCGGTCGACCGCGCGCGATATAGGGTGAAACCCGCCGCGAAGTCAACGATATGGCGGCGGAACCGGGCCGATCACGTGCCCTCTCACGGCCGGGTGAGAACGCATCGGCGCCGATTCATACCTTCGTGGCGCCGGGCGGTGCACGCTGGCGCGTGGTATGAGGCATGTTGAATGCGTGCAGGGTGAACGCTCCCGGCCGCGCGACTCCGGCTGAAACAGATGCAAAGCACGCCAAACGCCGAGCCTCGGGAACCGCCGGCAGCCGCGAATTTGGGGCGCGGCCGTCCGTCGCAAGGCCGCGTGCTTCTTCGCTGGGCGCCGCTTGGCGCAATCGTGCTAGCGCTGCTTCTCTTCTACGCCTTCGGCCTGCAGCATTACCTGTCGCTGGAGGCGCTCCGCCGCTACCAGGGAAGCCTCGGCGCCTTCGTGGCAGAGCACTCGATCCTCGCTCCCGCCACGTATGTCCTGGTCTATGCCGCGACCGTCGCAGTCTCCTTCCCCGGCGCGGGCTTTCTGACGATCGCCGGCGGGTTTTTGTTCGGCGCCGCCCTTGGGACCGCGCTTGCCGCAATCGCGGCGACGCTCGGGGCAACGCTCATCTTCCTGATCGCCCGCACCTCGCTTGGCGATTTCCTCGCCGAGCGGGCGGGTCCGCGCGCGGAGCGCCTTCGCCAGGGTTTTCAGCAGGACGGGTTCAGCTATCTGCTGTTTCTCCGCCTGGTGCCGCTCTTTCCATTCTGGCTCGTCAATCTTGCCGCGGCGCTGTTCGGCATGCGGCTTATCCCCTATGTCGCGGCAACCGCGATAGGCATCCTGCCCGCGACCTTCGTGTTCGCTTATTTCGGAGAGGGCCTCCGGACTTCGCTCGAGAGCGAGGGCTCGCCGGCATCCCTCCAGCTCTTCACCGCGCTTGCGCTACTTGGCCTGATGGCGCTGATCCCGATCGCCGTTCGCAGATGGCGTCGCGGCAGGGACACGGGGCCGGGAGCGCCGGGCCGGCCGCAAGCATGATCGAAGTCCTGAGGCCCGACATCTGTGTCATCGGCGCCGGTTCGGCAGGCCTGACGGTCACCGCCGCGGCGGCCGCGCTCGGCGTGTCGGTCGTGCTCATCGAGCAGGAAAAGATGGGTGGCGATTGTCTCAACACGGGCTGCGTGCCGTCGAAGGCGCTGATCGCCGCCGCCCGTCATGCCGAGGCGATGCGCGAGGCCGCCCGCTTCGGCGTCAAGGCCGGTGACCAGCGAACGGATTTTCCCGCCGTGATGGCGCACGTCCGCGGCGTGATCGCCGCGATCGAGCCGAACGATTCCGCCGAGCGGTTCACCGGACTCGGCGTCACCGTGCTTCACGGCGAAGCGCGCTTCATCGACAGCCGCACGGTCGCGATGGAGAACACCCGCATCCGCGCCCGCCGCTTCGTCGTCGCCACCGGCTCGCGTCCGGCCTTTCCGCCGATCCCGGTTCTCCATACCGTCCCCTACCTCACCAACGAGACGATTTTTGAGCTGAAGCGTCTGCCGACCCGTCTCATCGTCATCGGCGGCGGTCCGATCGGTCTGGAGATGGCGCAGGCTTTTCGGCGGCTTGGCTCGGCGGTGACGGTTTTGGAAGCCGAGAGCGCGCTCGCCAAGGACGATCCCGAGCTCGCCGCGCTGCTGCTGGAAACGCTCAGGTCGGAGGGCATCGATATCCGCGAGGGCGCGAAGGTGACGCGCGTGGCGCGGCGCGGACGCAGTGGCGCGCGCGTGACATTGGAGGGCGCCGACGGCGCGGAAAACCTCGACGCGACGCATCTTCTCGTCGCCACCGGCCGCCGTCCCGATCTCGACGATCTCGGCCTGAAGCAGGCGCGCGTTCGCTTCGACGAGAACGGCATCAAGGTGAACGGGCGGCTCAGGACCCGCAACCGCCGCGTCTATGCCATCGGCGATGTGGCGGGAGGCCCGCGCTTCACCCACTGGGCAGGCTACCAGGCCGGCCTCGTCGTGCGCTCGATCCTCTTTCGCTTCGGCGGCAAAGTGCGGCCGGACATTCTCCCCTGGGTGACCTTCACCGAGCCGGAGCTCGCGCATGTCGGTCTGAGCGAGGCGGAAGCGCGGCGGCGCTACGGGCGCATCTGCGTGCTGCGCTGGCCGTTTTCGGAGAACGACCGCGCCCAGACGGACCGCGCGACGCGGGGCCTCGTGAAGGTGCTGACCACCCGGCGGGGCCGCATTCTCGGGGCCGATGTCCTCGGCCGCGACGCCGGCGAGCTGATCGCCCCCTTCGTGCTTGCCGTTTCGCAACGCATGAACGTGAAGAGCTTCGCGAC
>CAYTTC010000267.1:0-3181 GCA_964440525.1 uncultured Propylenella sp.
CCCGGCATGCGCTTCGCCTCGATGTCCATCGGCCGGTAGAGAACCGCCGTTACATAGGCGCCAGGGCCCCACTCGCGTGTGACGTCGATGTCGATGTCGGCGGCGTTGCCTGTGACCTCAACGGATTTCGTAGCGATCAGCCGGTCGTCGACGACCATGATGAGGGCGATGCCGTTGAAGCGCGTCTCGATGTGGACGCGCGCCGTGTCGCCGACGGCATAGAGCGGCTTGTCGAGCGAGACTTTAAGCGCCTCCGGCGTGTCGAGCGCCTTCGCCTCGACGTACCAGCCGGCCTCGAAATCGAAGCTCGCGGGAAGCATAGCGGCCGTCGGGCTTGTCACCTCGAGCCGGTAGGTCCCCCATTCGACCGTGGCCTCGACGCGCGCCGGGCGGTCGGCGGCGATATCGACCGTTCCGTTGGCGACGCGGCTCTTCGTCTCGACCGTCTCATAGTTCCAGCGGCCATCGGAGCGGTACCACTGGAAGTCAGTGCGGATCGCGTAGAGCGACCAGTCGAGGTTTTCGACGGCCGCGCGCGTTCCGGCGCGATCGACGGCAATCACTTCGAAGGCGACCGGGCTGTTCTCGCCGGCGGTGCCGTCGAAGAGCGGACGGATGCCGACGCGGCCGGCGCTGTCGAGCACCGGAAGCGTGATGGTCCGCTCTACCGGCCGCCCGCTCGTATCGAGCACGCGCACGTTGACGTCCGCCGTCAGCGGCAGGCTCGTCGGGGCGGCGGCGGGCAGCTTGACGGGAATCGCCGCGTGGCCCGCTTCATCGGTGGTGATCCCGGAGAAGGGCTCGATCGTCGCGTCGAATGTCTCGCCGGAGAGGCCGAAAACAAACCCGGGATAGTCGGCGAGGTCGCGGGCAGCCTTCAGCACGGCCTCCCCTTCGATGCTCAGGCCGGCGGCCGGCGCGCCGTAGAGAAAGCGGGCGTCGATGCCGATCTCGGCCGGCGCCGCGCGGTCGATCGCCGTGGCGGTCGTCGTGATGTCGAAGTCAAGGCGTTCGGGCTCGAAGTCCTCCACCAGGAAGGTGGTTTCGGCGAGCGCCTGTCCCTTCACGTCGGCGTACACCCCGATCCGCCAGGTGCCGCGCATGGCGTTTGCCGGCAGATTGACCGGCGTGACGGTGCCGCCGAGCCCCTGATCCGCGAGCGTGACGCGGCTATGCTCCTTGCCGTCGGGCCGCGTGACGATCGCTGTCAGCGGAACGTTGTCGACGGCATTGGCGGTGGCGTCACGGACGAGCGAGGTCGCATGGACCGTCTCGCCGACGCGGTAGATACCGCGCTCGGTCGTCAGGAACACGTCGAGCGGTTTTGGCGGTTCGCGTCCCTCGACGCCGCGATCCGTCAGGTCCATCGCCGCCTTGGAAAGGTCGAGAAAACTGTAGTCGCCGGCGCCCGTCTGCGCGACGAGGAGTCCCGGCGCCATGCCGCCGGTGCCGCGGATCAGCCCGGGAGCGAAACTGGCGTACCCCGCGGGATCGCTCGTCGCCTCGCCGAGCACTTCATTATTGACCGCAACGAGGCGGAGCTGGACGCCGTCGACCGGTCCGGCGGTGCCGAGTGAGCGCACCATGACGTGGAGGCCGTCATTGCCGGAAAGCGTGGTGAGCCCGAGGTCGGTGACGATGAACCATTGCGTCGCCCTCGGCGCCCAGTCCTCACCGGTCGAGTTCTGCGCATCGGCGGTGAGAATGTAGGCGCCGGGCTTCAGCTCCTTCTGCAGCTCGCCGACGGGAATGGCGGTGGTGATTTCGCGGTTGATCTCGTTCGCAACGTCGACCGTGCCTTCCCAGACCTTCTCGCCCGACTTCGCCTCGATGTCGTCGGTCTCCCAAGAGGCGAGCTGGGTCAGGAAGGTGCCGTCGGCGATGGCGTCGGCGAGCTGGCGGTCGCCGATTCGGTGCAGCTTGGCGTTGACGCGGTTGGTGTTGACGGTGACGACCGGGATGGTCGGCTCGCCGCCCGCGGGCAGCACATAGGCCGTGCCGAGGAAGCGCGCCGAGGGCGCGCGGTCGCGCACGAAAATCTCGAGATCGACACTCTTCTGCAGCGTCTCGCCGTCGGCGGCGGGCAGCCCCTCGCGGGTGACGATGCGGTAGCGGCGGCCGTGCTCCACGCCGTCGACGCAGATCTGCTGGCCGCCGGCTTCGATCGCGAGGTTGCGGCCGCCCTCGATGCTGACGAAATCGGCATAGTCGCGGCCGGCGGCGAGTTGGTCGGAAAAATTCAGGCAGATGCGCGGCGCCGCAGCGTCGGCTTCGACGACGTGATCGACGATGCGAAAACCGTGCTCGGCGATCATGGTGTCGTAGGTCGAGCGGGTGGTTGGATCCTCGAAGAGGTCGAGGCTCGCCCGGTAGGCGCGGGTCGCCGGCTTCCAGTCGAAGCGGTCAGCAAGCGACCAGCCGATCAACTCCATGGCATAGGCGCGGTCTTCGACCGAGATAGCGCGTAGATAGGCATTGATCGCGCCGGCAGTGCGATACTCCGACAGAAGCTGGCGCACTTCCCAATCGTCGCTCGCTGCGCGGATCGCGGTGTCGGTGAAGTCGGTCCAGAGATCGAGGCGATCCGGCTCGATGGCGAGCGCCGCGCGGTAGTGATCGAGTGCTGCCAGCAGATCGCCGCTGCTCTTCGCGGCTATCGCGGCGGCGATGGCGCCGTCGAGTCCGCCGTCGGTCGCCGGCGCTTCCGGCAGTTTGCCGACGAAACGGCGCGCCTCGTCGATATAGGTCTGATCCAGAAATTTGAGCTCGCTGATGCGCTCGGCCTCGACATCGGGCTGCGGCTCGGCGGCCGCGGTCACGATCTTGCCGGAGACGGCGCCCTCGACGGCGCGGAGCTCGCCGACGTCGCTCTTCAGAAAACACCAGCGCGCGGCGGTGTTGTAGGTGAAGGACTTGCACTGTTCGTCGCCGCTGCAGGCCGCCTTGCAGGCCTCGAGGTCAACGTCCTTGCGGACGTCGTAATCGGCGCCGAAATAGTCGGCGCCCTCGGTGACGACGATCTGTCGCTCCTGGGAAAACGCCGATGGTGGAAGGAGAAAAACGGGAAGAATAACAAAAAGACACGCTAAAGCGCGGACTGCCCCTCGCATCGAACTCTCCCCAGGCGCCCACCCCTACGGTCGGCGAACATACGGACGCGCGAATGGCGCGTAAAGTTAAG
>CAYTTC010000268.1:0-3173 GCA_964440525.1 uncultured Propylenella sp.
TCGCCCCCTTCGTGCTTGCCGTTTCGCAACGCATGAACGTGAAGAGCTTCGCGACGGCCGTCTTTCCCTATCCGACGCGCTCGGAAGCCGCCCGCCGCGCCGCCATGTCGTTTTATGCGCAAAAGCTCGATTCGCCCTGGCTCAGGCGGGTGATCCGTCTCCTGCGCAGATTCGGATAGGCTTCTTTCGTTTTGTGCAACCTGACTCGCCACCGATAGTTCGGGTGAGCGGCTTAATGACTTGCGAATCGTAGCCATAAGTACGTTAAGCGATTGGAGCAACCGCGAAGCGATTGGAGCAACCGCGCTAGCTGCTGGACCGCCTCGGCGGGCTCGAGTCGCTGGCAGTTGGCTAGGCAGCGCCCAAGGCTGGCGTCGTGCCGGCTCCGAGCGCAGCCCGCGAGGGAGGGTTTGATGTTCAATCGTGCTTTCGTCACAGCCGGTCTTCTCGCAGCTCTAATGCTCTTGCCCGCCGCGCCGGCGGCTGCCGATGGCGAAATTCAGATCACGCACGCCAAGGCGCTCGCCGGCAACGTGACGCCGGGAGACACTGCGGGCTATCCCGTCACCATCTCGAAACCCGGCACCTTCGAGCTCGCCGGCAACCTCATCGTACCAGCCAACAAGATCGGCATCCACATCACCGCTTCGCTTGTGACGATCGATCTGAACGGTTTCACGCTGCAAGGTTCCAACGTTGCGGCTCATGGCATCTGGGGAGGACTGTCCAGCGTCACCATCAAGAATGGAACGATCATCGCCTTCAAATACGACGGCATCAAAGGCACGGGCGAGTCCTGGATCGTGGAAAACATGCGGGTTACGGGAAACGGCCGCTTGGGGGTGTCAATGTATCCCTATGCCCGGATCGTGAACAATACCGTTACCCGAAACGGCACCGGTGGGATTCAATGCAGCAGCTGTCTTGTCGCAGAGAACATGGTCTCGCTCAATGGTGGCAGCGGCATTTACTCGGTCTTAGCTACGGTCCTGGGGAATTCCGTCTTTGACAATGCAGGTTATGGAATATTGGCGAATAGCCACACCGGGTTCGGCAACAATACTGTCCTTGGCAACAATGGCGGCGACGCCAATTCTCAAGTATTTGGCCTATTATCACTACATCCAAACACATGCATTCCAGCATGCTAAAGAGTCGTCGGCAGAAACCCCGCCGCACTGGGCGACGGGGGGCCTATACGCCTACGAGCACGCTCCATCGGCGCGGCCTGTCATCGTCGCACGCGACCGTGTTTCCCAGATGGTTTTCCAGCGAGGCATTGACTGCGCCGTACATACGAGCGGCGTCTTTCTTGGCTGGCGTTTCCACACCTTTGGAGCGGAACAGCGCGGCTCTAATTTCTTCCGCCGTCATCGGCTCAGGCGCGGCCCTGAGAACTTCCAGCGCGGCTCTAAACACCGTGCCACGTTTGAACAGTGGATTCGGGTTGTACTTCCTGCGGGACGTTATCCGGCGAGCATTGAGGCCCCGCTGTAGCAGGTGAAGGACCGCCTCCAGGTGCTTCATGTCGGCGCGTAGCTTGGCCGCTTCCTTGGCGTTCTGTTTGATGCGTCCGCCTAGCTCGGCGTGAAGGTTCTTCACCAGTGCAAAGACTGCGGGGATTGAGGCTCGGTCATGCTCGAAATGTGGCGGGCGAGTCTCCGATCTGATAGCTGGATTCTTGGTGCTTTTGCGCCCGAATGCCTTATCTCTGCAACCTCACTCGCCGTCGCCAGTTCGGGAGCCGCGTTGCCGGCTGGCAACCCGCCGCTTGCGCCGGTAGTATCCGCGTCGCTCGCTTCCTAAAGGAGTAGCGGGGCCACATGACGGACGAGCTTGCAGAAACAACCTCTCCTGGCCCACCGCGGCCGCGCCGGCGGTTCATGCCCTTCAGCCTGTCCAACAAGCTGCTCTTCCTCACGCTTGTCTTCGTTATGGTGGGAGAGGTGCTGATCTACATCCCGTCGATCGCCAATTTTCGCAATGTCTGGCTGAAGGAAAAGCTCGACACGGCGGCGCTGGTGGCGGTGGCGACGAGCGCGCGACCTGAGGCGGATCTGCCCGGCGATCTTGAAACGCGGATGCTGCGATCGATCGGCGTGGAAGCAATCGCACTGCGCAACGCCGGCCAGCGCTGGCTCGTCGCCATCGACGACATGCCGAAGGACGTAGCGGCGCACCACGATCTCAGATGGCTGAAGCCCCTCGACAGCATTCGCGCGGCCTTTCAGACGCTCTTCTCGACGGGGAACCGGCTGATCATGGTGAGCGGCCCACCGCCTGCCGGGAGCGACCGCTTCGAGATCGTCTTGAGGGAGTCGAGCCTGCGCGAGGCGATGCTCACCTATTCGCGCAACATCCTGCTTCTTTCGCTCGCCATTTCCGTGATCACCGCGACGCTCGTCTATGCGGCGCTCAGGCTACAGTTCGTCCGACCGATGCAGCGTCTGTCGGCCGACATCGTCGCCTTCTCCACCGCGCCGGAGGATGCCGCGACCGCGATCGTGCCGAGCGGACGGCGCGACGAGATCGGCGCGGCGGAGGCGCATCTCGCCGACATGCAGAAGGCGGTGCGCGACACGCTTGCGCAGCGCCGGCATCTCGCCGACCTCGGGCTCGCCGTCTCCAAGATCAATCACGATCTCCGAAACATCCTCGCCTCCGCGCAGCTCTTTTCCGACCGCATCGGCGCCGCCGACGATCCGGTCGTGAAGCGCTTCGCCCCGAAAATGATCGGCGCCATCGATCGCGCCATCGAATATACGCGCTCGGTGCTCGCCTACGGCCAGGCGAAGGAGGAGCCGCCGCGCCGCCAGCTCCTGTCGCTGTCGCGCCTCGTCGACGATGTCTCCGACGTGCTTGCGCTTCCGGGCCACGACCGCGTTCAATGGGAGAATCGCGTCGGCCCGGGCGTGGAGGTCGACGGCGATCCTGAGCAGCTTTTTCGCGCGCTCATGAATCTCTGCCGCAATGCGCTGGAAGCGGTGAGCGACGGCGACGACCCGGCGGTGATCCGCCGGGTGTGGGTGGAGGGCGAGCGAACGGGGAGCGTCACCAGCATTCGCGTCTGCGATACCGGGCCGGGCGTGCCGGAGACGGCGCGCGCCGATCTTTTTCAGCCTTTTCACGGCTCGACGCGGCAGGGCGGCACCGGGCTCGGCCTCGCCATCGCG
>CAYTTC010000269.1:0-3130 GCA_964440525.1 uncultured Propylenella sp.
TCACCGCCGGCAAGGACGGCCTGATGTTCAACGGCGCCGCCGCGAAAAAAGCGGCTTAGGGTTGTAGAGGTGTCGGCTATCGCCGCCCGATCGAAGCCTGTTCCAGCCGCGCAATCTCGCGTTCAAACATTTCAATCATCCCCGCGGCTTCTTCCGTCGGTAGATTGCCCGCGAGTTTGGGGAAACGATCGATCCATGAACGCGCTTCCGCCGGCTGCCAGGGCATGAACTCAGCGGCGGTGAGGAGGCGGAGAACGCGCATCAGGTGCTTTCGGATGAAAGCGGGATCGGGCGGTACGCTCTCCGGCATGGAAGGTGCGGCCCGGAACAGGTGCATCTGACTCATGGGGCAGATCATGTCCGATTCGGGGGAATACTGCGACCGCTTCAGCCCGTTTCCACAAGAAAACGCTCTGCCTCGGTCAAGCCGTAGAGCGCGAACAAGCACTCGTTCATATGGTTTTCCTGCACGGCAATGTCCGCCACCTGCTGGGTCAACGCATCGACGCGCTCTATGAACTGGCGGGCGGCGGGAAGGCCCGGCTCCGTAGGCGACCGGCGCAGCGCCTCGCTAAGGCGGGAAGCGTCCCGCCAGTTCTGGCTAAGCAGAAGAAAGCGCCAGTATTGCTCGGCGAGTCGGCCCACGCCTTCGTCCAGATAGATACAGTCGAGCAGGCGCCGACCGCCCGCGTGCAGCACCAGCTCTCCTTCACGGAAATCGGCTTCGGGAGTTTCCTCGCGGTCCAGCACTGTCTGAAGCGCCTCGACCCGTTCGGCGATGGCGTCGTCCAGCTTCTGCCTCGCCCATTCCTGCCGTTCGTTGGCCATAGTGAGCGTTCGCGGCGCGGCGCCTTCCAGATCCTGCAGGGCGGGGAGGTCGGGCCAGAGCCAATGTTCGCCGTGAGGCGCCCGCGCCAGCACGGAGAGGCGATCCTTTGCGGCTTCGAGAAGGTCGCGCCGACGAGTCCAGCCGTCCTGCAGCGCCCGCGCCATACCGGCGATTTCGGCCTGCTCTTCGGGCGAGGCATCGGGCACCGGAAGTGGTGCAATGAATTGTCTGTTGGCTGACCGGAAGTCTCCCCGGAAAGGCTTGGCAATCCTTCGGAATACGAAGTCCATGACGGGTCCATTGAGGACGCCAAGGAGGAATGCCGGGTCGACTTCTTTTGCCGGAAGTACGCCGCCGACATCCACATTATCTAAGTACGCTTCGCCATGGGCATCCAGGCTAGCCTTGAGATGTTCGACTAGCCGGGGAACAATGAGCTTGACGATATCCTGCCTGTCGATGGCCTGATTGCGGCCGAATCGCCACCAAGTTGCGTCGTCGAATGACCCACGCTCGCGCGACCTCAGCGTTCCTTCCCATGACTTCAGGTATGCCCAAGCTTTTGGAAACCTTCGGGCCACCACTTCTTCGCCGATCAGCTGCATGTTCCCTCGCGCGTCGCGCGCATAAGGGAACAGCAGGTAAGTGTCCGTCTCGGGCTCCTCATAGTGCTTCGCCTCCGGGCCCGAGACGAGCGGCTTCATGATCGCGTCCTCGATCTCGACGATATAGGGCGGCGAGCCAGCCGGCGCGCAGCGATACTGTCCTCGGCCGACTCGCTCCAGATGATAGATCTTATCGGCGCTGGTAATGAGGCCCTGAAAGATCGCATCCGTCAGCCGCGCATCATCGAGCCTTAGACAGGTCGCCGCGAGCTGGGCGATAAGCCCCCGCTCGGCGCCAGTTGCCATGAGCCACTCGCCATCCTCCGGCATGTCCGCGTATGGAACGGCGATTCCTGGGTCGGACCAGTCGATGTCCTCCACGTCGCCCTGCGGAGCGGCAGCGATGCGCATCGTCACGCGCGGATCGCGCGTGAAAAATTGCAGGGCCGTGTACGTGGTTACGTCCGAGAAGACCTGATGCGACTTTAAGTCTACCCAGCGGTCGAGTTGCCGTCGTTCGCGAAGCAGACGCCGCAGGCCTTCGCCATACTCATTCACCGTCCAAAGGCTCGGCGCGATATAGGCCATCCGGCCACCGGGCGCGAGCAAGCGCAGGCCTTGCTCGATGAACGGTAGATAGAGATCGAAGTTCCCGGTGCGTGCGCTCTCAAACGTGTCCTCGCCGCGCTCCGCTTGCAGCCAATCGGCGATTTCGGGATCGAGCTTCCGTATATTCTGCAGCTTCACATAAGGTGGATTGCTGAGCACGATGTCGAAGCCCCCTGCCTCATCCTCCGGCCAGACTTCGGGAAACGCCGCACGCCAGCTGGTAATGGCGTTTACACGATCCCGTAAGGCCGGATCGTCCCTGCGACCGACCCAAAAATCCGGCCCGATCAGGCTGTTGAAGCAGCGCATGGTGTGATCGAGCGAGGAAAGAGGCGCGTCCGCCCGCGATGAGTGCAGCCAGAGCGCAAGCTTGGCGATTTCCAGCGACGCAGAATTGATATCGACGCCATAGATGTTGTTTTCGAGAATGTCCGTGGTAAGCGTCGCCTCGTTCACCGCCCCACGTATCGCGCCCCGGCCAACACGATCCTTCTCCCGCTCGACTGCGATCCGCTCGTCGAGTATCCGGCGGAAGGCCGAGATCAGAAACGCGCCCGAACCGCAGGCGGGATCGACGAGGCGGAGCGCCTTCAGCCGGCGCTCGTAAGCCTCGACCTGCTCCCTGTCGGGGAGCCCGTCATCTTCGGGGGGCCAGCCGCTTTCTTCTTTGGCTGCTGCGAACCACGGATCAAGGGTCTGCTCGACCAAATAGTTCACGATCTTCTCGGGCGTATAATATACGCCGTCGCGCTTTCGCTTTGACAAACTGGCGGCGCTTTCCCGCCCCTCCAATTCGCCCGCGCGGTATTCGAGCTCCGTAATTGACTGCTCGAAGATGCGGCCCAGGGTGTAGAGGCTGAGGCTCTCGCGCGCCGACCCTCCAGATGCATAATTATAACGGGCGCTCAGATAGAAGATCGTGGCCTTGTCGCTCTCCAGCGAAGCGTCGTTTAGTCCCTGACCTGGCGCGGCAAAGATATGGTTGGGTATGCTGAGTGCTTCGATCTCCGGGTCAGGCGCGAACAGGCCGCCATTGATGTGGGGGACTTTGACTTGGCCAATTTGACCGCCGCCGCTCATCTCGGCG
>CAYTTC010000270.1:0-3109 GCA_964440525.1 uncultured Propylenella sp.
GGGCTGCCGGGATGTCGCAGGCTATTCGCGACTCATGCATGAGGACGAGGAGAGGCGACGTAGTAGGGGTGTCCCCCGATCCAGGCTGGGAACGATTGCTGCGCTCCGGCTCCGCACAATTGAGGCGCGGTTAATTCACCGACTTGACGCTAACGACAGTCACGCTCCTGACGCGCAGGTCCGCACCGCGGCTTCCATAGCGTTCGAGGGATTGTGGCCGTCGAAAAAGAACTTGGAACGCTTATAAGTGCCCGTGATCCTAATCACGTAGCTGGAATGATCGTAATATTCTACCGGGATTCGCCAACCGGGGATTTTTGGAGGAGAATTGCCGATAGTCGGAAACGCTGTGCTGGCCGCAGCACCGCATGCCGGCTCCCCGTTCGAGGAACTCTGCCATGCGATACAATGGCGCGGTCAGGAACGGACGTCGCGTGCTCTGCGTCTTCCCGGCCTATACGCCGTCCTTCGGCACTTTTTCGCATGCCTACAGGCTGATGGGCGTCACCGCTTTCATGCCGCCGCAGGGGCTCTTGGCAATCGCAGCCTATCTGCCGGAGGAATGGGACGCGCGCTTCGTCGACGAGAACATTTCCCGCGCGACGCCGGAGGATTTCGCCTGGGCCGACGCCGTCTTCGTCAGCGGCATGCATATCCAGGCGCCGCAGATCAACGATATCCGCACCCGCGCCCAGAGCGCGGGAAAGGTCGCCGTGCTCGGCGGCCCCTCGGTCTCCGGCGCGCCGGAAATGTACCCAGGCTTCGATTATCTGCATCTCGGCGAGCTCGGCGACGCCACCGACCGGCTGATCGCGCTCCTCGACGAAAGCGTCGCACGGCCGGGTAGCCAAGTTCAGCTGAAGACCGAGGAGCGGCTGCCGCTCTCCGATTTTCCGACGCCCGCCTATTCCAAGGCGAAGCTCAGCGACTATCTGATCGGCACATTTCAGTTTTCGAGCGGCTGCCCGTATCGCTGCGAGTTTTGTGACATACCAGCGCTCTACGGACGCCAGCCGCGACTGAAGACACCAACGCAGCTCACGACCGAGCTCGACGCCATCGTGGCGGAGAAGGGCCACCCCTCCGTCATCTACTTCGTCGACGACAATTTCATCGGCAACAAGAAGGCGACGCGCGAGATGCTGCCGCATCTGATCGCCTGGCAGAAGAAGAACGCCTATCCGCTCGGTTTTGCCTGCGAGGCGACGCTCAACATCGCCAAGCAGCCGGAAATCCTGAAACTCATGCGCGAGGCGGGCTTCACCGGCATCTTCGTCGGCATCGAGACGCCGGAGCTCGGCGCGCTCATGCACATGCGGAAAGAGCACAACGCCTCGCTCCCCATGTACGAAGCGATCGAGACGCTGAATTCCTACGGGCTCGATGTCTCCGCCGGCATCATCGTCGGGCTCGACACGGATACGGATCAGACCGTCGATCGCCTGATCGAGTTCATCGATCGCTCGAAAATTCCGATGCTGACGATCAACCTGCTGCAGGCGCTGCCGAAGACGCCGCTATGGGACCGGCTGAAGCGCGACGGCCGCATCGTCGAGGATTCTTCGCTTGAATCGAACGTGCGGTTCCTCCGGCCCTATGATGAGGTGCTCGCCACCTGGCGCCGCACCATCGCCTATGCCTACACGCCCGAGCGCGTTTTCGAGCGTTTTCGCCACCAGGTCGACGCGACCTATGTGAACCGCATGAAGACACCCGGCAGCGGCAAGCTGAAGGGCGCGAACCTGAAGCGCGGCTTGACGCTGCTCATAAACAGCATCATCGAGCTCGGCATCCGCTCCGACTACCGGCGCGAGTTCTGGCGCGCCTTCCTCTACGCCACGAAGCGCGGGCAGATCGACAGCGCGCTCGGCATGGCCTTCATGTCGCACCATCTGATCAAATTCACCCGCGAGGCGCTCGCCGGGACGCAGAATGCGAGCTTTTATTCGACGAAGGCGCGGGAGGTGGAGGAGGCGAGACGGGCGGCTTAAGGCCTGTACAATGCCTCGACCTTAGTTGAATTGCCCTGCAATCCTGCGGAATATCCACCTTGCCGAATTGGGTGCAGTGCTTCCTGCCCCCTTTCGCGTCGGTTCTATCCGCGTCGTCTCCGCCGATGAATGCGAGCGGATGTACTTACTCCAGGCTGTGGCATGATCTCTGTTTCAGACGCAGGGGGACGAGATGGCATCCATTCGCGCTGCCGGCCTTAGACCGATCATCGGACACACGACCGACAAGACTTGCCGGGTATGGATTCGCGCCGGCGATCTGGGCGACGAGGGTTCAAAGGGCATGCGCCCGCCTCAGTCGTCGTTCTTCAAGGTCAGTATGTAGGCGACCACGTTGTGCAGATCCTCAGGCCTGAGCATCAGATCCGGCATCTGCCGGTGCGGGTTCTGGAGGACGACGCGGAGCGCCATCGCGGTCATGCCGGGCACATTGGCGATCGCTTCGAAAGTCGGCGCGGGCGAGAAGGGCGAGCTGTCCATGCCCGTTTCCACCGCGTGGCACCGGGCGCAGACCTCCTGCGCAAAGTCGTGGCCCTTCCCGGCATCGCCGACGAGGTCATGATCCGCTGCTCGCAAAACACAAGGGCCGAATCGTCAAGCTGATGGGCAACGGCGCCATCGTCGATTTCGGCTCGGTGGTGGATGCGGTTTCGTGCGCCGTCGCGCTGCAGACGGAGACCGCGGTGGCGCAGGCTGAAATCTCGGCGGAGCGCCGCATCGTCTTCCGCATCGGCATCAATCTCGGCGACGTCGTTGTGGAAGGCGACGACCTGCTCGGTGACGGCGTGAACGTCGCGGCGCGCCTGGAGCAGCTTTGCGATCCCGCCGGCGTGCTCCTCGCTGGCTCTGCGCATGACCAACTGCAGGGAAAAATAAACCTGCCGCTGGACTACACCGGCGACCAGCGCGTTAAGAACATCGCCCGGCCGGTGCGCACCTATCGTGTGCGGTTTGAGGGCTCAGCACAACGAGGACGATCAGGATGACGCCGATGACACCGATACCGCCGTGACCGAAGCCACGTTGTTTTCATAGGAAGGGAAACAGCGGTCTTCTTCAAGAACTGGATATTTCCGACCTGCAATGACGGCTTGACC
>CAYTTC010000271.1:0-3080 GCA_964440525.1 uncultured Propylenella sp.
CGATCCGAAGGCGCAGCAGATCGATCTTGTGTTTGACAACAACCGCCTCGCCTCAGCGCTTTGCGGCGAGTTCGACCAGAATCTTGCGTTGATCGAGCGGCGGCTTGGGGTCGATGCGCGGGCGCGCGGCAACATGGTGACGCTCCGCGGTCCGCCGTCCACGCTGGCGCTCGCCCGCCGCGTGCTGGAATCGCTCTACGACCGGCTGCTCGAAGGGCATGACGTGCTGCAGGGGGACGTCGACGGGGCGATCCGCATGGCGGAGGCGGAGGAGCAGCAGCTGCCGCTCCCGACCCTCGACGGCCCCGGCCGCATGCAGCTCGCCCGCATCGCGACGCGGAAAAAATCCGTCGTCGCGCGGACGCCGATGCAGGATGCGTATATCCGCGCCATGGACCGCTCCGAGCTGGTTTTTGGAATCGGCCCGGCGGGCACCGGAAAGACCTATCTCGCGGTGGCGTTTGCCGCGGCGATGCTGGAGCGCGGCGACGTCGAAAGAATCATCCTGTCGCGCCCGGCGGTGGAGGCCGGCGAGCGGCTCGGTTTTTTGCCGGGCGACATGAAGGAAAAAGTCGATCCGTATCTGCGCCCGCTCTACGACGCGCTCTACGACATGATGCCGGCCGAAAAAGTGGAGCGCGGGCTCGCGTCGGGCGTGATCGAAGTGGCGCCGCTCGCTTTTATGCGCGGCCGTACGCTTTTACGCGCGGCGATCATTCTGGATGAAGCGCAGAACGCCACGACGATGCAGATGAAGATGTTTCTGACGCGGCTCGGCGAGGACGCCAAGATGATCGTCACCGGCGACCCGACGCAGAGCGATCTGAAGCCCGGAGAAATGTCGGGGCTGAACGAGGCGACGCGGATTCTCGATGCGGTGGAGAGCGTGGCGATCGTGCGGTTTACAGGGGCGGACGTGGTGCGGCATCCGTTGGTGCAGAGAATTGTGGATGCGTACGAGAAGGATGGGAAGGCGGAGGTGGCGGACGCTGCGGGGTGAGGGTCACATGCGCACTGATGCGTTCATAGCCACGGCTTGGAACAATGGCTCGCATCAAGCCTCGGGAGCTGGGTATGGCCTAAAGCTCTCGAAGGTTGACAGAGACCGTTACCTCAAGAGGGAATGGAAGTTCGTCACTCTGCATTTTCCCGAAACGGCCATCAGCGCCGAGGTCAACATAGACAACGACTCTTTCTGGAACGACACGTGCCGAGAGTTACGGCACCAGAAGATAGGCGCGTGGCTCATTCGCAATGGTTTAGCCCCTTGGCCCCATGGTGCGCCCCCAAAGGTGAAACTCGCACAACGGGCGGAGGGGGCCTTCGACGTGTCACATGTTTAGCGACGGTTGCCGAAGACCCGACGCAGAACGATTTGAAGCCCGGAGAGATGTCGGGCCTGAACGACGCGGCGCGGATTCTGGAGCGTAGCGATCGTGCGGTCCCGCCGGCGCGGACGTGGTGCGGCATCCCCTGGTGCAAACCTGCGGTCCACGGCGGAGGTCATTGAGACGATCACGACAGTGTAGACGAAGGGGCAGAAGTGAAGGAGAAAGGGGAACGAACTATCGGAGGTAGCACCATGATGGGTAGAGAGGCGATAGGAACGCTCGCGTACTGCGGCTTCCATATCGCATCAATCACCTAGCCCGATGGCTTCCTTCTCTCCTGAACTTGAGAAAGCCCTTCATCGTGCTTTGGCGCTCGCGAATGAACGCGACCATTCGTTCAGCACGCTTGAGCACCTACTCCTAGCGTTAACCGAGGAGAAAGCTGCGGTAGAGGTTTTGCTTGGCTGCGCCGTTGATATTGAAATCCTACGAGCCGACTTGGAGGAGTATGTCGACAATGAATTGACAAATCTGGTGGATGTCGAAACCGAAGAAGCGAAACCGACTGCAGGGTTTCAGCGCGTGATTCAGCGTTCAGTCACCCGTGTGCAAGCTTCGAACAAGGAAGAAGTTACTGGTGCCACTGTCTTAGTTGCGATTTTTGCCGAGCGGGAAAGCCACGCAGCATATTTTCTGCAAAAACAAGACATGACGCGATACGACGCTGTTAACTTCACTGCACACGGAATAAGTAAAGCGCCGCGTGATCCTGCTTTAGTTCAGGGCCCAAGGCCGCACCACGCCCCTGAACAGGTATTCCTCCAGTCCTTTTTCCATTTCTCAGACGCGTTGAGTTCTGAGGCCCCCATACGGTATACGTTTAGCGATGACCGACAGACTGAAGATGATTTTGTATTGTTTATGACTCTGTTAGAAGAAGTGAGACGGGACGTCTTCTGGATCTGGCGTATTGCTGACGCTTTGTCGACTATTACGAGCGGGGAAGTTGAGATAAGATCTTGGACAGACAACCTTCTTCGAAAGGTTCGTTTATACAGAGATAGAGCTATAGATGACACTATATTTAGATCGTCATTTAATGACGTTATGCCTCTTGTTGACCACCCCTATTCTGAGCCCCGAGGCAATGTGCCGGAACGTGGTCATCATCGGCCAGGGACTGAAGACTTCGATCAACGCAATCGGCACGGCTATCGCGGCCGCGGTCAGAGTTGCTGCGACCGCGGCCGTTCTTGCTCGCCGCCAGAGCCGGCGGAGCACGGCTTTGCGAAGAAAGCGCTGCGAGATCGCGCCGAAGCGATGTTTCAACTTGCGCAGCTCCTCTTCAGGCGCGCGTTCGGGCTTTTGATGGATGTGCCAGCCGTGCGGCAGTTTTGGCATGCGAGGGAGGATACCGCGCGAAGGATAAGGGTGGGTTACGGCAGAGCGGAGCTGTTTGAAGGGACGCGCCAAACCTTCTCCCCCTGTGGGAGAAGGTGCCCTTTGGCTCCGCCAAAGGGCGGATGAGGGGTCGCATGACTCCGAGGTCTGATCGAGGGGTGTCAGGCCTGGGCAAGATCGCCAGCCTGACTCCCTATGACAGGCGTTGGAGTCAAAGCCCCCTCACCTGCCCCTTTCGCAAGCGAAAGGGGCACCCTCTCCCGCAAGGGGAGAGGGTTTAGCGGTGTGGCAGCCCCAGCTCCTTCGCCCACTCCTCGATCGTCTGCCCGCTGCTCATGGCATTGTTGA
>CAYTTC010000272.1:0-3072 GCA_964440525.1 uncultured Propylenella sp.
ACCGCGAGGGGCGGATCGCGCTGACCAATGCCCGTTTCGTGATGCTGTTCGGCAGGAAGGGCGCGGGAGGGCGCCCGCTTTCGGAACTGGTGCAGGACTCCGAGCGTGCCGGCCTCGCCGCGGCGATCAGCGCGGCGATCGCCCGACAGAGCGAGATTCCCGCCGTCGACGCCGGCCTCGCCGACCATCCGGAGCGGAGCGTGCGCTTTTTCGTGAGCCCGATCCTGGAGGCAGACGAGAGCGAGGACGCGGCGGTCATCTACGCGCTTGAGACGACCGAGCAGCGGGCACTCGAATCGCAATTCGCGCAGAGCCAGAAGATGCAGGCGGTCGGCCAGCTCGCCGGCGGCATCGCGCACGACTTCAACAACATGCTGACCGCCATCATCGGCTTTTCCGACCTGCTGCTGACCAATCACCGACCGACCGACCCGTCCTTCCAAGACATCATGAACATCAAGCAGAACGCCAACCGCGCCGCCGGGCTGGTGCGGCAGCTCCTGGCGTTCTCGCGGCGGCAGACACTTCGGCCGAAGGTGATCGAGCTCGACGAGGCGCTTTCCGACATCTCGGTGCTGCTCGCGCGCCTGCTCGGCGAGACGATCAAGCTCGAGGTCAATCACGGCCGCGACGTGTGGCCGATCAAGGCGGACTTGAACCAGCTGGAGCAGGTCATCGTGAACCTTGCCGTCAATGCGCGCGACGCTATGCCCGACGGCGGCAAGCTTTCGATCCGCACCGCCAACGTGACGGCCGCCGAAAGCCTAAGATTCCGCGAGCAGGGTTTTAAGCCGGGCGAGTATGTGTTGCTCGAGGTGACCGACACGGGCACAGGCATGACGCCGGAGATCAAGGAAAAGATCTTCGAGCCGTTCTTTTCCACCAAGGAGGTGGGGAAGGGGACGGGGCTCGGCCTCTCCACCGTCTACGGCATCGTCAAGCAGACCGGCGGCTTCGTCTATGTCGATTCCAAGCCGGCTCAGGGGGCGACTTTTCGTATTCTGCTCCCCCGCCACGAGCCGCGGCCGGAGGAGAAGCCGGAGGTGAGCGAGCGGCCACCGGCGCCCTCCGATCTGACCGGCGACGCTCGCATCCTTCTCGTCGAGGACGAGGAGGCGGTGCGCGCCTTCGCCGGCCGGGCGCTCACCGCGCGCGGCTACACCGTCTACGAAGCGGCCTCCGGCCCGGAGGCGCTCGATCTCATGGCCGACATGCGCGAGCCGATCGACCTCGTCATCTCCGACGTGGTGATGCCGGGCATGGACGGACCGACGCTGATGCGCGAGCTCCGCCGCCGCCAGCCGGACCTGAAGATCATCTTCGTCTCCGGCTATGCCGAGGACGCCTTCGAGCGCCACCTGGCGCCTGACGAAAAGGACTTTCAGTTCCTGCCAAAGCCCTTTTCGCTGAAGGAGCTGGCAACGATGGTCAAGACGACGCTGGAAGGGTGATAGGCCGGGCGCGATTCCCCTCCCCCTTGTGGGGAGGGGTTAGGGGAGGGGTAGCGCCGTTCTCAATGAACCTGCGCCGAGGTGAGCGCTCGCCCTCCCGCGAAGAGGATATAAGCGGTCAACTTGATGCGGAGCCCGACGCTGATCGACCCCTCCCCCAGCCCCTCCCCACAAGGGGGAGGGGAGATCCCCGAGCGCATCGACGCCGCCACCCGGCGCGTCTCTCTAAATGCGACGAACGCGGCTTTCTACCAAAACCCCTACGCCGCCTTCGAGCGCATCCGCGCCGTCGCGCCGGTCTTCTATTGGGAAGAGCTCGGCATGTGGTGCCTCACAGAGTACGAGGCGGTGAACGGCATCTTTCGCGACCGCCGCTTCGGCCGTGAGATCCTGCATGTGGCGAGCCGCGAGGAAATCGGCCTTTTCGAGCCGCCGGAGCATGTCCGTCCGTTCTACGACGTCGACAACCTTTCGATGATCGCGCGCGAGCCGCCAGCACACACGCGGCTTCGCACCCTCGTCAACCGCGCCTTCGTCTCAAGGCAGATCGAAAAACTCCGTCCGCGCGTCGCGACGCTCGCGAATGCGCTCATCGACGGCTTTCAGGCGAAGAAATCCGCCGATCTCATCGCCGCCTATTGCACGCCGATCCCCGTCACCGTCATCGCCGAACTCTTGGGCGTGCCGGTCGAGGAGGGACCGCGCCTCGTCGACTGGTCGCACAAGATGGTCGCCATGTACACGCCGGGCAGGAACCGCGCGGTCGAGGACGCGGCGGTCGCGGCGACGGAAGAATTTGTCGCGTTCCTGCGCGGCTACGTCGATCAGCGGCGAAAAGAGCCGCGCGACGATCTGATCAGCCACCTGATCGCCGCCGAGGCGGCCGGCCAAAAACTCTCCGAGGACGAGCTGATCGCCGGCACGATCCAGCTTCTGAATGCCGGGCACGAGGCGACCGTCCACTCGATCGGCAATGCGGTGAAGGCGATTCTCGAGTCGGAGAAGGCGCCTGGCGCTCTTTTTTCTAGTGAAGAATCCACCTCTGCGACGGCCGAGGAGGCGCTCCGCTTCGATCCGCCACTGCATTTCTTCGACCGCTACGCGCTTGAGGACGTCGAGGTCGAAGGCATTCGGCTCAGGAAGGGCGAGAAGATCGGCCTGCTGCTCGCCGCCGCCAATCGCGATCCGGAGCGCTGGAAAAATCCCGACCGTTTCGATCCCGGTCGACCGCTTCTCCCGCATGTCGCCTTCGGTGCCGGAATCCACTTCTGCATCGGCGCGCCGCTTGCGCGGCTGGAGATGCAGGTAGCGCTGCCGATCCTTTTCGCGCGCCTGTCGCGGCTCCGCCTCGCCGGCCCGCCGCGCTACCGCAATTCCTGGCATTTTCACGGACTGGAGGCGCTTCAGGTGGCGTGGTGAGCCGCCCTTAACCCTCTCCCCCTTGCGGGGAGAGGGTAGCCGCGAAACGGCTGGGTGAGGGGTAGAGGGGAGGCGCCTAGTTCCTATTTTGTTCTTGACAATCACAAGAACAAATAGAATACATATTCATCGTCCGCGGCTTTGTAACGCCGCCTTTCGCAGGTCAATGGGGGATGCAATGGTAGCGCCGCTCCGAGTCGTC
>CAYTTC010000273.1:0-3069 GCA_964440525.1 uncultured Propylenella sp.
GGCGGGGCGTCCGCTCGCTGCCGTCTCGGCTCCCGCTTCGGGCGAACGGAACCGATGCGCCAGACTTCAATCATCTCCGGTTCGGGGATTTCGTCCGTGCCCGAAGACGACGCGGCCAGCGGCGCGGCCGGCTCCTCTGCCGGCGACACTTGCGGCGGCAAATCGCCGGCAATCGGTTCGGTGACCGGCGGCTCCTCGAGCGGCGGTTGCTCCCGCGGCGGCTCCTCGAGCGGTGGCCGCTCGAGGGGTGGCTGCTCGGCAGGCGGCTCCTTTGCTGGCGGCTCGATCGCCGGTTCTTTCACGGGAGGCTCTTCAGTTGGCGGCGGCTCCGGCGTGGGGTCGTTCCCCGGCTCGGACGCGGTACTCGGAGCCGGCGCTTCCGCCTGCGGCGCCGCCGGTGGCTCTATGGCCGCCTCAGGCGGCTTCGGCCGACGCTCCATCCGATAGCCGAGGCCCTTCAGGATGACGCCAAAGTCTTCGCCCGAAGCGCCGAGCAGCGAGGACATTGCCGGCGTCACTGTGAACGCTCGGCCTTCGGGGACCGCGCCCGCCGGCCGCTCGCCCGTCGCGGCAGGCCTCCAGGAAAGCGCGGGGCGAATGAGGTCGGCCAGGCGTTCCAGGATATCGATGCGGACGGCGCGGCTCCCATAGATGCGAAATCCGAAGCGACGGTAGAGGTCGTGGTCGAAGGCGGGATCGACGGTGACGGAGGTGCGTCCCGACCCTGATATCCCCGGCAGTTCGGCAAGGCCCGGCAGGTCGAGATCCTTGTGCTTCAGCGCCCAAAGCTGCGCCAGAAACGTGCTCGGCGCGGGCTTCAGGAGGAGGGGGATGTAGATGTGATAGGCGCCGAAGCGGACGCCGTGCCGGCGGAGACCGGCGCGCTCCTCCTGGCCAAGTCCGCGGATTTCTTCCAGCACTGCCCGGCGCTCGAGGATGCCGACATTCTCGACGAGCTGAAAGGCGATGCCGCGCGCCATGCCGGCGAGCGTCTGATCCGCTGCGAGGTCGACAAGCGGCTTTAGAAGCGTCGTGATGTGTGAGGCGAGCCATGCGGCGAGGCGGCTTTCCACCAAATCGCGCGGCGGGCCGGACAATTGCTCGTCGGCGAGGATGACGAAGCGCGGCTTCAGCAGATCGTCGCCGGCGACGAGCCTGGCGACGGGCTCCCCCTGCCAGCGCAAAGACCCATCGAGCGACAGCACGATGTCGCGCTCGCCGGCGCGGGAGAGCCGCTCGGCACGGTCGGCGATCGCGGTGGCGAGCGCTCGCTGCGCGGCGCCGCGAAGCGCCTGGGCCTCGGCACCCTCGGCTTGCGGGTCAGAGGTGAAGCGAAAGCCCTGCAGCACGCCGACATGGTGGCCCTCGACCACCACGTCGCCCGTCGGCGTGATCTCGGCCTCCAGCATCGTGTTCTCCCTCAGCCGCCGCATGAGCACGCTCGTCCGCCGATCCACGAAGCGCTTGATCAGCCGCTCATGCAGCGCGTCTGACAGGCCGTCCTCGACCGCCCCCGCTTCATCGCGCCACTTGGCCGGCTCGGCAAGCCAATCGGCCTGGTTGGCGACAAAGGTCCAGGTGCGAATCTGTGCAATACGGGCCGACAGCGTGTCGATATCACCGTCCGTCAGGTTGGCGGAGCTGATCTGGCCCGCGATCCAGTCTTCGGGCACCACGCCGCCGTCTGCGACGAAGCCAAAAATCTCGCCGACCAGCTCGGCATGTTGAGCGGGCGCGATCTTGCGATAGTCAGGCAGCCGGCAGACGTCCCAGAGCCGCCGCACGGCGTCGGGCCGCCGCGTCCGCTCGGCGATCTCCTCGTCGCGCGCCAGGGCCTCGAGGGCCACCTGGTCGTCGGCCGGCGGCGCCTTAGTGAGGCCCTCCACCTGCGGCGGCTCGTCGAGGCTCGCCTTCAGCGCTGCGATGCTCGAATAGTCGAGATCGTCGTTTCGCCATTGGATGGTTCGGACCGGCTCGAAGCGATGCGTCTCCAGCGCTTCGACCAGCGCATCGGGAAACGGGTCTACGCGCGCGGTGACGCCGAAGGTCCCATCCTTCATGTGGCGGCCGGCGCGGCCGGCGATCTGGCCGAGCTCTGCGGCCGTCAGCTCGCGGTACTGGTAGCCGTCATATTTGCGGTTGGCGGCGAAGGCGACGTGATCGAGATCGAGGTTGAGCCCCATACCGATGGCGTCGGTGGCGACGAGGAAATCGACGTCGCCGTTCTGATAGATCTCCACCTGCTTGTTGCGCGTGCGCGGCGACAGAGCGCCAAGCACCACCGCGGCGCCGCCGCGCTGGCGGCGGATCAACTCGCCGACCGCATAGACCTCGTCGGCCGAGAAGGCAACGATCGCCGAGCGCTGCGGCAGCCGGGTCAGCTTCTTCTGCCCCGCATAGGAGAGCACCGACATGCGCGGCCGCGTGACGACGTGCACGCCCGGCAGGAGCTGCTCGATGATGCCGCGCATCGTCGCAGCGCCGAGAAGCAGCGTTTCCTGGCTGCCACGGAGGCTGAGGATTCTGTCGGTAAACACATGGCCGCGTTCGAGGTCGCCGGCGATCTGCACCTCGTCGATGGCGACGAAGGCGGCATCGGTTTCGCGCGGCATCGCCTCCACCGTGGAGACCCAGTAGCGCGGTTTGGGCGGCAGAATCTTTTCCTCGCCGGTGACGAGCGCCACCTGATCGGCGCCGACGCGCGCGGCGACACGCCCATAAACCTCGCGCGCCAGAAGCCTGAGCGGCAGGCCGATCACTCCGCTCTCATGGCCGAGCATGCGTTCGATGGCGAGATGGGTCTTGCCCGTATTCGTCGGCCCGAGCACGGCAGTGACGTTCCGGGCGCTCCAGCGCCGCGGGCGGGGGGAAGCATTCATGGTGTGATCGGGAACAGGCTCTTCTGACGCAGATACGATTGGGAAGATGGCGTTAATTACCACGCCTTGCCGGCCGAATTGTGAAAAAACCTTCGCGCCGGCCGATCGCTTCCGCGGCAATCGGTGAACGCGGGGGTAGGGTTTATCGGCGGAACGTGGCCCGAACAAAGACGGGCCGAATCGGCGACTC
>CAYTTC010000274.1:0-3053 GCA_964440525.1 uncultured Propylenella sp.
CGGCCCGCCGCTTCCCGTGCTGATCCGCTCGCTCGAGCTCCTGCGCGACTACCGCGTCGCCGCGCCACGGCCCGATCTCGACACGCGCCACGCCGACTTGGCGCGGCTCCGCGCTGCGCTGAACGATACGTAGCCCGGATGGAGTGAAGCGTAATCCGGGAGCGACGTTGATCCCCGCATTGCGCTTCGCTTCATGCGGGCTACGACCACCCGCTCAATGGCTGCGCGTGAAGAGGAGCCGCACCGCGAAGGCGCTGAAGATGCCCGCGAAGAGCCAGTCGATCGCCCGCATGACGCGCGGCGTTCGCTTGAGCAGGTGCGCCAGCTGCACCGCGGAAACGATCATGGCAATACTGATCGGCGTCGCGATGGCGACGAAGACGATTCCGAGGAAGATCAGCTTCTGCGCCGCATAGGGATCGCCTGCAGTCACGAATTGCGGCAGAAAGGTCACGAAGAACATGATGATCTTCGGGTTGAGGAGGTTCACGCCGAGGGCCATCAACCAGGTGCGGTAGAGCGGCTCGCTGGCGGCCTGCGGCTTTGTCGCGTCGATATTCAGCGCCGAGCCATGCCGGACCGCCTGCACCGCCAGCCACAGAAGATAGAGCGCGCCCACGACCTTGAGGACGAAAAAGGCGGTGGCGCTGGCGGCGAGCAGCGCCGAAAGGCCGAGCGCCACCAGCGTGGTGTGGATGAGGATTCCGGTCGACGCCCCGAGCATCGCCGCGATGCCGGCCGACCGCCCCTGCCGAATCGCCTTGCCGAGGAAGAGAGTCATGTCCGGGCCGGGCGTGAAGGTGATGACCAGCACCGCGGCGAGATAGGCGGCGAAGACGGGAAGGGTCGGGAGGAAGTTCATCGAGAGGCTCCTTGGCGGCGCGCACAATGGCGGCGCACGAAAAAATCCGCTACTCGAATCTTGCTGCTCTTGGACGTTCCGCGATGCCAGAGACATTTCACACGCGCCTTGCCCGCCGCGAAGACCTGGCGGCGCTGAAGGCGCTGATGGATGCAGCCATCGGCGAGTTGCAGAAGAACTTCCTCGACGACAGCCAGATCACGGCGAGCCGGACGATCATGGGGCTCGACACCCAGCTCATTGAAGACGGCACCTACTTCGTGGTCGAGGAGGACGGAGCGATCGCCGGTTGCGGCGGCTGGAGCCGACGGGCGACGGTCTACGGCGGCGACCACTCGCCGGGACGAAACGCGGCTCTGCTCGATCCGGCCAGGGACGCCGCTAAGGTGCGCGCCATGTATACGCACCCCTCATTCAAACGCCGCGGCGTCGGGCGGCTGATCCTTTCGCTCTGTGAGGAGGCCGCCCGGGCCGAGGGCTTTTCCCGTGCCGAACTGGTCGCGACACTCGCCGGGGCACCGCTCTATCGCGCCTGCGGCTATCAGGCGACGGAGGATTTTTTCGACGAGAGCGGCGGGACGGCCGTGCCGCTCATCAGGATGAGCAAGCAGCTCGGGTGATCGGCGATGGCGGGCGGCATTCTCATTCGGGTAGCCACGCCGGACGACCTGCCGGACGTGCGAAAGCTGCTGGTCGAGACCTGGCACGACACGCATGACGCGCTGCTCGGCGCCGAGCGGGTGACTGAGATCACCAATTCCTGGCACTCGATCGAGACGCTCGGACCGCAGCTTGGCGTCCCCGACACGTCCTTCCTCGTCGCCGAGGAGGACGGCGCGATCATCGGCCACGCTGCCGTCAACGCCCGAAAGCCGCCGGTCATAGTGTTGTCCCGCCTCTACGTGCGGCCCGACCGGCAGCGCCGGGGCATAGGAAGGCGGCTGCTGGAGGAGGTGATCGCCCGCCATGACGCCTGCGAGGTGCTACGGCTCGAGGTGGAGGCCGGCAATCCAAAGGGGGTGTCGTTCTATCGCCGCGAGGGCTTTCGTGTTGTCGGAGAGAAGAGCGAGCAGGGCCTCAATCACATCCTCATGGAGAAGCGCCTTTTGCGAGGCGGATGAGGCGCGGGGTGGCGCTTCTTGCGTGAGCCTTCGCCCCCTCTATAGTGCCCGCGCTTTTCCAGACGGATTTTTCATGGCGCGTGACATCAAGAAGATCGTGCTCGCCTATTCGGGCGGGCTCGACACCTCCATCATCCTGAAATGGCTGCAGACGACCTATGGCTGCGAGGTGGTGACTTTTACCGCCGATCTCGGCCAGGGCGAGGAGCTGGAGCCGGCGCGTCGAAAAGCCGAGATGATGGGGATCAAGGAGATCCACATCGAGGATCTGCGGGAAGAATTCGTGCGCGATTTCGTTTTTCCGATGTTCCGCATGAACGCGCTCTATGAAGGCGTCTACCTGCTCGGCACCTCGATCGCGCGGCCTCTCATCGCCAAGCGCCTAGTCGAGATCGCGCATGAGAGTGGCGCCGACGCGATCGCGCATGGCGCGACGGGCAAGGGCAACGACCAGGTGCGCTTCGAGCTGACCGCCTATGCGCTCGATCCGTCGATCAAGATCGTCGCGCCGTGGCGCGAATGGGAGTTCAAGTCGCGCTCCGATCTCATCGACTTTGCCGAAAAAAATCAGATCGTCGTCGCCAAGGACAAGCGCGGCGAAGCGCCCTTTTCGGTCGACGCGAACCTCCTTCACTCCTCCTCGGAAGGAAAAGTGCTGGAGGACCCGAGCAAGGAGCCGCCGCCTTACGTTTTCCAACGCACCGTCTCGCCCGAAGAGGCGCCCGATCATGCGACCACGATCGAGATCGGGTTTGAAGCGGGCGACGCCGTCTCGCTCGACGGCAAGCGGCTCTCGCCGGCCGCCTTGCTCACCGCGCTGAACGATCTCGGCGGAAAAAACGGCATCGGCCGCGTGGACCTGGTCGAAAACCGCTTCGTCGGCATGAAGAGCCGCGGCATCTACGAGACGCCGGGCGGCACCATTCTCCACGTCGCCCACCGGGCGATCGAATCGCTCACCCTCGACCGCGAGGCGATGCATCTGAAAGAATCGCTGATGCCGCGCTATGCGGAGCTCGTCTACTACGGTTTTTGGTTCTCGCCGGAGCGCGAGATGCTGCAGGCGCTCG
>CAYTTC010000275.1:0-3047 GCA_964440525.1 uncultured Propylenella sp.
CGCCGATATGGGGTTTTGGCACGCCCCAGACAAGGGCGTCGTATTCGCGGTGGAGAACGCCGTCCCGGCCGTGACTGGCGAATTGCGCCGAAAGGCTCAGATGCGCCGCGTCGTTCTTGGCGACGACGAGAACCCCCGACGTGTCCTTGTCGAGCCGGTGCACAATGCCCGGACGTTTGACGCCCCCAATTCCGGAGAGGCTTTCCCCGCAATGGGCGATAAGCGCGTTGACCAGCGTGCCGCCGCGGTTCCCGGCGCCCGGATGCACCACCAGCCCAGCCGGCTTGTCGATGACGACGATGTCGGAATCCTCGAAGAGGATCTTGAGCGGGATCGCCTCGGCCTCCGGCTCGGCGGCCTCGGCCGCCGGGATGGAGAGGAGAATCTCGGCACCGATAGCGAGACGGGCGTTCGGATCGTCTAGCACCTGGCCGCGCGATGTCACCTTTCCGTCCTTGATGAGCGCCTTTAGGCGGCTCCGAGAAAAGCCGACCGCGCGGCTCGCGAGGAAAGCGTCAAGCCGCTCGCCCGCGGCCTCGGGCTCGACCAGGAAGGCGAGCTTCTCTATGGGATCGGCCATGACGTCTTACGACGACAGCGAAGACGATGCGCTGCTCGATCCAGCGGCGGCGCGACTGAGGCGGAAGCTCGTGCGCCTGCTCTTCGTCTCCGGCGGCATCATGATCCTCGGGCTTATCGCGGTCTTCGCCGCCATTGTCTACAAGCTCGCGGAGAGCGGGGAGGGCGGCGCCAGCAGGCTTTCCGCCGCATCGCCGGCCGACGGCCATATCGCCATTCCATTGGGGCACCGGGTCGTGGCGACGGCGCTTGACGGCGACCGGGCGCTTCTCACGCTCGTCGCCCCTGACGGCACGACCTCGCTCCTGCTTGTCGATCTAACCTCGGGCGCTGCGCTTGGTCGCTACGCTGTCGAGCCGGGCCAATAATTGGACAAATACGTCGATGGACCGCTAACCCCTTCACAACAAACGCTGAAATCGCGACGTCCCGCGGTGTCGATCGCCGTCAGCGCCCTTACCAGCTGATTTCCTAGGACGAGGCAAGGCCTCGCTGCCCGGTTGCGTTGCGTTTACGACTTTGTGGTTATCCTCCCGACACTTCGCGTCACCGCGGCCGCCGCCGCGCCCGTCGATGCGTCCTGGAGAGCAGCGGAATCGGAAGGCTGCTGAAGAGATTAGGGGCTGAAAATGAAGACACCGAATTATACGAACGAAGCGACGTGGCGCGGCCAGATGCTCGCCGGCCAGATTGGAGTAAGGCAATCAATCAGCGAGCTCGGCTTCCTCGTAGCCGGCCTGTTCCTCGCCTATCTCCTCTCGGAATTTTGGGCGGGTCTCGCCATCATCGTCGCGGCAGCCATGTGCGGCGGCGCGATCTATGCCGTCTGGCGGGAAGGCCGGTCGCACACCCGCGTGACCGAAAGTCTGGCGGCCGAAGCGGAAATGGAGCGCCACCCCGACCGCTGAATGAGCTGACGGCGCTCTCCCTTGCGCGGCGCGCTTCCCGACGTTTATATGCGCGGCCCGCGCGCCGCTCCCTTCGTCTAGCGGTCTAGGACGCCGCCCTCTCACGGCGGAAACAGGGGTTCGATTCCCCTAGGGAGCGCCAGCGGAATCCACGCCTGGGACGCACCGGATCAATCGCTGAAAATCGCGGAGCGCGTCGGCCCGGCGGCCGAGACCGGCGAGAGCAATGCCTCTGGCGCGCGGCCGCTTCTACCCTGACCGCCGGCTGGTCGTCGGCTTCTCCAGAAGCGCGAGAAGGCCTTTGAGCAGCGCTGTCGGCGTCGGCGGGCAGCCGGGAATGTGGATGTCTACCGGCAGGACGGCGGAGACGCCGCCGACAACCGCGTAGGAGCCGGCGAAAAGCCCCCCGTTCAGTGCGCAATTGCCGACCGCGACCACCCATTTCGGCGCCGGCGTCGCGGCGTAGGTGCGCGAGAGAGCCTCGGCCATGTTCTTGGTGACCGGGCCGGTCACCAGAAGGACGTCGGCGTGGCGCGGCGATGCGACGAAGCGAAGCCCGAAGCGCTCGAGGTCATAGAAGGCGTTGCTGAGCGCGTGGATCTCAAGCTCGCAGGCATTGCAGGAACCCGCATCGACCTCGCGGATAGAAAGGCTGCGCCCCAGACGCCTGCGGGCGGTCTTGTCGAGCGCAGCGGCCAGCTCTGCCAACGCCGCGTCGTCGGGCGGTGGCGCTTTCTCCGTGAGCGGGCCGCCCAAAATGCTTTCGATGAGTGTCCTGCGCATGGTTTTGGGCGCCTAAAGGTCGTGGCCGGAATAAGAGCAGTTGAAGCTTTTGTTGCAGAGCGGGAAGTCAGCGACGATGTTGCCTTCGATCACCGCTTCCAGCAGCGGCCACTGGAACCAGGACGGGTCGCGCAGATGGCACCTCTCGATCCTTCCGTCCTCCCTGAGCCTTAGCCAGACAAAGATATCGCCGCGAAAGCCCTCGACCAGCGCGGCGCCCTCGCCGGCGCGTCCCGCAACCGGTCGAAGATCGGTTGCGATCGTTCCGGCCGGCAGCCGCTCGAGGATCTGCCGTATCAGCGAAAGGCTCTGCCCGACCTCCTTGACGCGGATCCAGACGCGCGCATTCACATCGCCCTCTTCGAGCACCGGAACTTCGAACTCGAGAGCGTCATAAGGCGGGTAGCAGGGCGTGCGGCGCGCGTCGAACTCGCGCGCTGAGGCGCGGCCGACAAAGCCGCCGGCGCCGAACTGCCGCGCCAGCGTGCGCGTGAGTATGCCTGTGGAGACGGTGCGGTCCTGCAGCGACGCGGTGTTGTCATAGAGCTCGACGAGTTTTGGGAAGGCTTTGCCGATCTCGGCAACAAGCTCGCGCAAACGCGCCACGCCTTCCGGGGAAAGATCTGTTGCTACTCCCCCCGGCATGACGCGGTCCATCATCAGGCGATGGCCGAAGCAGAAGTCGGCCGCCCTCAGCACGCGCTCGCGGAGAATCCCGCATTGCGCATGCATCAGCACGAAGGTGGCGTCGTTGCAGATGGCGCCGATGTCGCCGAA
>CAYTTC010000276.1:0-3035 GCA_964440525.1 uncultured Propylenella sp.
ATTGCGATGCCGTCGGGTGGGGGCATCCACTCCATCATAAACGCGCAGCCATAGCTGGATGGATGCGAGCTTGATGAAGGCGAGGTAGTTGACCGCGAGCTTGTCGTAGCGGGTGGCAATGCGGCGACATTGCTTGATCTTGTTGAAGAACCGCTCGACCAGGTTGCGCGCTCGGTAGAGATTATGGACTGAAACAGATCGGCTCCTTGCGATTACGCTTCGGCGGGATATTGGCCCGCGCGGCTGCTCGCTGGCAAGCGCCCTAATCCAGTCGGCGTCAAATCCGCGATCTGCCAGCAACATTGTTCCCTGATGCAATCCCCCGTCATTGCTTCCGGAGACGACACCGAAGCGGACATCACACGGTGCCGGCTGGACGGCCTGGGCCTGATAGCCGACCAGAAGGACCGTTGCCTCGTCTCGCCAGAGCCAATTCTTGAGGCGATGCCGGATGCGACCAGCATCACACATTCCGCTGGCGGCAATGACGATGTGAAACTCGTGCAGGAGATCGAGCGCCTTACTCTCTTCAACTATCTCGGTGAAATGGACGTTTCGGGAGCTGAGGCCGCTGACGAGGTTTTGGCTGCCATCGAGGTCCGCCGCGTGATTGGCGAAGATGCGGCTCGCTTTGGTCGCAAGGGGCGAGTCCGACATAGATCGGGATGATCGGAAGCTCGCCTTCGCCCATTAACTGGACGAGGTCGCTGATCAACTACTGCGCTCTCTCTACCGCAAATGACGGGATCAGCAGAGCTCCCTTCGGGTTCCGGGCCGCGCGGACCTCATCTCGGAGGACCCTGCGGCGAGTCTCCGCGGTCGCATCGGGACGGTTGGTGTCGCCATAGGTGGACTCGCAGACCACGTAGTCGAGTTCGCGGGGAGCGTCCGGATCGGGCTGGAGCAGCTTGAAGTTTGGACCGATATCCCCGGAAAAGAGAAGTCGCAAAGGCCGATCGCCGTCACGCTCGCGAACCTCCAACTCGACAGATGCAGAGCCGAGGAGATGGCCGGCATTCCAGAGGCGAGCTTTCACACCGGGCGACACGTCGAACCACGTCGCATAGAGCGTCGGCCGAAATCGTTCGAGACGAGCCATCGCGTCCGCCGACCCGTAGATCGGCTCGACGGGATTGCGATTCCGCCGAGCGTTACGCTTATTGAGCTGCTCGACCTCGATTTCCTGGATGTGGGCAGAGTCGGGCAGCATGACACCAGCGAGATCGGTTGCTGCCGGCGTCGCGAAGATCGGCCCGTGGAACCCTGCCTTCACCAGCTTTGGCAGAAGGCCGCTGTGGTCGATATGCCCGTGGCTGAGGATGACGGCAGAGCGTATGAAGTTTTTTGCCTTTCAGCGTGTCTTTGATGCCGCCGATCACGTTCTGAACCTTGCCCTCGATCTTGTCGGCCTTGCCCTGTGTCTCCAGCTTGGCGTCACCGACCGCCTTGCCGACGGCCTCTTGACCTTGCCTTTGACTACCTTGGCCGATCCGATGATCCGATCCCTTGTCGATCATTTCTTCCTCCAACAGCAAAGCCCATGAGAAGGGAATTGGGCTACGATCCAACAATTAGTGCGGATGGGCCAATTGGTCTTGATCTGCGTCAAACGGTTTGCTCAACGCGCCACGAACGGCGAGCCAATTTGACTCTGGTTGATCTGTCTCAAAGCCTTCCATAGCGGACTCGCTATCAAGAAAAAATGGGATGCGCGCTGAGTGCCATTTTGTACCAGGTACAAAAGTCATGACGGGCAATCATCCATACTTGGTCGCAGTCGCAGATGACCGGCCTGCAGTTGCGGTTCACCTGCAAGCCGCCAGCCACCAAGTCGGCGTCTTCGTATCCGCGGACACTCCGGTGAGTTTGCCGGTGGGAGAGAACTTGGATGACTGATTTTGCCACGCTTCGCAGCGACATGGTGGAGCATCAGATCGCCGCGCGCGGGGTTCGTGCGAAACGTGTACTTGATGCAATGCGAGCTGTGCCTCGCGAGGCCTTCCTGCCGGAGCGGCTGCGCGAATTTGCTTACGATGACACGCCGCTGCCGATCGATTCCGATCAGACGATCTCGCAGCCTTACATCGTCGCATTCATGACGGAGGCCCTGGGTTTGGAGGGCGGCGAGAAGATCCTGGAGATCGGGGCAGGCTCGGGCTACGCCGCGGCGATCCTCTCCAGGATAGCGGGCGAAGTCTACACCGTGGAGCGGATCGGGCAGCTTGCCGAGAAGGCGGCCTCGACCCTGTCCGACCTCGGATACACGAACGTCCAGATAATGCATGGCGACGGCACGCTCGGTTGGCCGGAGCACGCACCCTTCGACGCGATCGTCGTCGCGGCCGGTGGACCGTCCGTGCCGCAGTCCCTCAAGGAGCAGCTCAAGGTTGGCGGTCGGCTGGTCATCCCGGTCGGTGCGGATCCGAGAGCCCAGGAGCTCGTCCGCGTCACGCGGCTTTCCGAGCATGACTACCGGACGGAGGACATTGCCGACGTGCGCTTCGTCCCGCTCGTCGGGGAAGAGGGATGGAGCCCGGAGGCCGAGCTGCCGCCCGCGCTGCAGCGGGACAGACGACGGCGCGCGCCCGATGGTCTCCCCGAAATCGTGGCGGCCAGCGCCGAGCCGTTCCGGTCGATCGAGGATGCGGACCTTGGCCCACTTCTCGGGCGGATCGGCAATGCGCGCATCGTCCTTCTCGGCGAGGCGACGCACGGAACCTCCGAGTTCTATCGGATGCGGGACCGGATCACGCGCGCGCTCATCACCCAGAAGGGCTTCAATATCGTCGCCATCGAGGGCGACTGGCCCGATGCGGCGCGCATCGACCATTATGTCAGGCACCTCGAATACCCGGCGACGGAGTGGACGGCTTTCGCGCGCTTCCCCACCTGGATGTGGCGCAACAACGAGGTGCGCACGTTCGTCGACTGGCTGCGGGCGCACAACGGGTCGGTACGCACCTCCACCCGCGTGGCTTTTCACGGCCTCGATCTCTACAGCCTGCACAATTCGATCCGGGCGGTGCTGCGCTATC
>CAYTTC010000277.1:0-3017 GCA_964440525.1 uncultured Propylenella sp.
TTCGCGCGCTGGGAATCGCGCCCTCGCAGATCGATCACCTCGCCCTTGAGGCGTCACGGGCCTAGCCGGCCGTTCGATGGTGTGACGGAAACTCCGGCCGCGCCTCTGTCTTTCGTGATCCGCAGCGCGTGCAACGGAACGGCCGATGGATCGGCACGTATCGACTGCAGTGGATCAGCCGAAGGTGAACACGCGGAGAGGCAGGGCGGAGATCGCCGGGGAGGCGCCGCCCGTGAGATTGCAGACCTTCACAGTCACCCGGTTGGCCGCAGGAACCATGACACCGTAGAAGAGCATTCCCGGCGGCACGCTGCGTTTCAGCGATACGACAACCGCCTCTCCGAGGCTCGCTCCCGCTACCACTACAGGGAAGTCTTTGCAGCGGCCGTTCGCGACCGCCCCAGCGGCAAGGCTTATCGCCGAGTTGCCGTTGGCGCCCTTGAGGTCGGCGCCGGTCAGCGCCTCGTTCACCACGTTGTTCGATCCGATCGAATTCAGTCCGAGCTTCGTTCGCGTGACGGCGAAATCGGCGAGATCGGCCCCGGTCAGCGAATTGTCTGCCACGTTGCCGGTTCCCACCGCGCTCGGTCCCAGCTTCGCCTGCGTCACGGCGAGATCGGCAAGATCGACGGTCTGGACCTCACCGTTTTTGATGTCCTGCGATAAGATCGACTCGTCAATGATGTCGCTGCTGCCGATGGTGTTGGCGGCCAGAACCGCGGGTCCAAGCGCTACCAAAAGAGCGATGCATGCCATTACCATAGCAGGTGACGGCGACTGTAGCTTCCTCATCACGCCTGACCTTTCCTTAGACCCGAAAAAGAGACCGGGAGCACAGCACTTAGGGATGCACGGTTCAACCTCCCCGCGCTAGGCGACAGGGCTCAGCATCTAGCGCCTTCACTTACGTTAGATTTCAGCCTCGGGACATGGTTGTATGTCCAGTGCGGTCCCAGACTGATCACATCGGAGGAAATCCCATGACGAAGCTTCGCCTTCCGGGCGTCCGGCGATATGCCGCTCTCGCAGCCATCGCGCTTGGCATCGCTTTGGCGCCCCCCGCCAGTGCCGTGCCGCTGATCGCTGCCGGAATCTATATTGAGACAAAATCGGTTAGTTGCCCCACGACATCTACTTGCCACGCACTGTTCACCGCTGTTCCCGCGGGAAAAACGCTAATAGTGCGGAGCGCGACCTGCGGTATCTTCGTGCTTACCACATCAGCCAGGATTTATTCTTATTACTTGAGTGGGAATGGGAGAACGACCTTCCTAGAAATTACTCCGCCCGTCGTTCTTTCCAACACCAATAGATACAGCCTCAATTCCGAGGTCTTGGTCCCCTTAGTGGCGGGCCAGTCACCGGTGATCCGGTTCAGCTTAACGTCCTCCGCAGGTGTAAGCATGGCCTGCACCATCGCCGGCGAGCTCAAGTCGTGAAACGTGCGCCAATCGAAAGCCCCGCCGCGCTAGGCGACGGTCCTCCACGGTTCGAATGAACCCAGGCCAAAAGTGCTTTGACAGCCTGCCGCGCGAGGTATCGACTTCTCCGCGTCGCGTGCATCAAGCAAAAGGTGAGGGAGGACACAATGGAAAACATGAATCGCAGGTCCGCAATGGCACTCGGTCTTACAGTGGCCGCGGCGACGCCCCTAGTCGCTCTGGCGACGCCGGCAGCGGCGGCGATGTACGGCCCAGATGACGGCAAAGAGCTTTTCCCTGGGGTTCGGGCGGTGGATCTCGGCGAGCGGGAGTCCATGATAGGCGCCTATAAAACCGTCTCGATGCTCGACGTCGTCTTTCAGCCCGGAGCAGTTTTTCCTCTGGGGGACCCCATGGAGCACGACATGGCGTGCCACATCGCCGAAGGTGAGCTGCAGGTGAAGCAAGGCGAGACCGAATTTAGCGTAAAGGCCGGCGGCGTGTGGAGCTGCGGCAAGGGCAGCACGACGGAGGGAGCCACGAATACCGGGAGCGAGGTTGCCGTCATGCGGGTGATTTATCTGAAAGCTGCATGACACGGTGAGGGACGCGCCGAATAGGCTTGCTTGAGCCCAAGCGTCCGGTTCGCAGCTGCTCAAACAGAAGCCCCGCCGCGCTAGGGCGACGGGGCAAATCTCACAGTGAGAATTCGGAACCGTCGGAATCTCTCCCCGAACTCGGGAAACTTTAGGCTGCCCGGTTCGCGGTATGACGGGGAAGGTCCCAGCGGATGCACTCGCTCAGGTGCTTCAAGAGCGACGTTCGGCGCTCCGTGATGTGTCCGCCTTCCTCTTTCATGCCAGCGAGCACGAGCTCGAGCACGGCCCGCACCTCTTCCATGCTCGTGGCGCGCGCCCCGAGGATTTGACCCTCGATCCCTTCGAGCTTTCGATCTGCCGCATCAACGACCGCCGCAACGATATCATCGACTTTGTCGGCCGGCTCCTTGTTGGCCTTGAGCACGTCAACCTGAAGCTGCCCGTGAACGATCCGCCATTCGCGGACCAGCGCCGCCATCTGAGGCTCAGGTTTGGCGGCAATCGCAGCTCGCGCGTGGTTCGCCTTAGACATTGCCACCTCCCGCCGTAGAGAGGTCGGTGGCAAAATCATGGCCGGTTAGTCGCTGGATGTCTGCAAGCGCTGACTGTTGGGATCTCCCGAAGCCAGGCGACCCACAAATGACAGGCAAGGAGGTGCGCCTGCAAACCCTCGACTTCGGTTCGCGCGACCAAAAAATTGGGCGCGCGCCCTAACCTGCAAAAGCATTACGCTCCCGCGACTTATGATTGTCAAATCACGAAGGTCACGGGGCGATATCAGAAATACGGCACGTGGGTGGAGTTGGCGCTGCCCAGATGAATGTCAACTTTTCGGTCGTCCGAATGACCGCTTCTGGCGTTAAACGGACCCGCCAACCGCGCTCGCTGATGTCTGCTTTTCGGCGTGAAGCAGACTGAACGCGGAGATGCCGCCACTTCTGGTTCTGACCCTGGCTGTGTGAAAACCCTGTGGCCTCGGGAAAGACTAGAATGACTT
>CAYTTC010000278.1:0-3014 GCA_964440525.1 uncultured Propylenella sp.
GGCCGAAGCATGACGAAAGGATGACCATGACGAAGACGCTGAAAGAGGGCGACCCCGCCCCGGACTTCGATCTCCCCACCGACGGCGGCGGCCGCTTTCGGCTCAGCACGCAGCGCGGGAAAGCCGTTGTCGTCTACTTCTATCCGAAGGACGACACGTCCGGCTGCACCAAGGAGGCGATCGATTTCAGCGGCAGGAAGGCTGAATTCGGGCGGGCCAAAGCGACGATCGTCGGCCTCTCTCCCGACAGCGCGCGCGACCACGACAAGTTCAAGGCGAAGCACGATCTGACCATCGCGCTCGCCGCCGACGAGGAGAAGCAGGCGGCCGAGGCCTATGGCGTCTGGATCGAGAAATCGATGTACGGACGGAAGTATATGGGCGTCGATCGCTCGACGTTCCTGGTCGACCAGAAGGGCGCGATTGCGCGGATCTGGCGGAGCGTGAAGGTCGATGGCCACGTGCAGGAGGTTCTGGACGCCGCCAAGGCGCTTGGCGCCTAGCCGGCGCCAGCGCGCGCGAAAGGCCGGCGCTAGAATAGGGTTCGTTAACCTTGACGAATCATGATCGGCGCGTCGATTCCTTGCCCGCGCGGTCATGGTCCATCCAAGCCAGCGAAGACCTAACTACTCCGCTCGAAGGCCGTCGTGGTCCGTTATGTTTCGGCGCGGCGCGGCGACGCGGACGTTTGCTATCCGACCTTTCGTCGCGGGTTCGGCGATCGGCGTCTTCGTCCTGTTGCTGACTGCCTATGTCGGGGCCACGGCCTATCTCGTCTACCGCGACGATCTTCTCGGCGCCGCCGTCTCGCGCCAGGTGACGATGCAATACGCTTACGAGGAGCGGATCGCAGCGCTGCGCTCGGAACTCGATCGCCTCACCAGCCGCCACGTCGTGCAGACCGAGGGCGTCGAGCAGCAGCTCGCGCGGCTCCTCGAACAGCAGGCGCTGATCGAACGGCGTCAGTCGACGCTCGACAGCATCGTCGCGCGCGCGCGCGCGGCCGGTGTCGATGTCGCTGCGACCGACACGAGCGAACCGCAACAAGAATCCCCCGAGAAGTTGGGCGCCGCTCCAGAGGCCGCTATTGTGGCGCCGCTTGGCTACGCTCCGGTCGAGCCGGCCACCCAAGACGCCATTACCGAGATGCTGACGAATCCCCGCCCCTCCGGACAGGTCGCCGCTCTCAACGGCAATATCCGGCCGCTCCTTTCCGGCATTCGGTCGTCGCTCGACGGCACCGAAGCCGACCTCTCGCAGACCCTGGACGCCCTGGGCGTGGCAGCGGATAGCGAGGCCGGCCGGCTCTCGACGGCGCTCGCCCCTATCGGCGTCGGCATTGGCGGACCGGAAGCCGCGGGAGACGAGCCGCAGGGCGGCCCCTTCATTCCGGCCGGGCTGCACTTCGTCGAACGCACGGCGCTCCTCAGCCGCACGCTCGACGACATCGATTCCTTGCGCGAGGCCGCCCTCACAATGCCGGTCGGCGTCCCGGTCAAGGCAACGCACGTTTCCAGCCGCTTCGGCTACCGGGTAGATCCATTCCTCAAGCGACCGGCCTTCCATGCCGGCCTCGATTTCGTCGCCGCGGCGAGGACGACTGTCTACGCGACGGCGCCCGGAATCGTGGTCGCTGCCGGCTGGAGCGGCGGCTACGGCAAGATGGTGGAGATCGAGCACGCCGATGGCGTAACCACCCGCTACGGCCACCTCTCCGCCGTCCTCGTTTCGGTAGGCGTGCCAGTCCACTCCGGGATGGCGATCGGGCGCGTCGGTTCGACAGGGCGCTCTACCGGCCCGCATCTCCATTACGAGACGCGGCGCGACGGCAAGGCCGTCAATCCGGCCGTTTATCTGACCGCCGGACGCGCGCTGCGGGAGCGCTCCTGACGGTCTAACCCGCCTCGACGCCTTCGCGTGCCTCGCCGACCCCGCCGGTGATGCGCTGCGCGAGCGAAGCCTCCATGAAGGGATCGAGGTCGCCGTCGAGCACGTTGCCGGGAGACGTGCTCTCGTGGCCGGTGCGAAGGTCTTTCACCAGCTGATACGGCTGCAGCACATAGGAGCGGATCTGGTGGCCCCAGCCGATCTCGCTCTTGCTCGATTCCACCGCCATCGCTGCTTCCTCGCGCTTCTTCAGCTCGTGCTCGTAAAGGCGCGCCCGCAGCATGTCCCACGCGGTCGCGCGGTTCTTGTGCTGTGAGCGCTCGTTCTGGCAGGCGACGGCGATTCCGGTCGGAATGTGCGTGAGACGCACCGCCGAGTCAGTCGTGTTGACGTGCTGCCCGCCCGAACCCGACGAACGATAGGTGTCGGTCCTTACGTCGCCGTCATTGATCTCGATCTTGATGGAATCGTCGACCACCGGATAGACCCACACGCTGGCAAAGCTCGTATGGCGGCGGGCGTTGCTGTCGAAGGGCGAGATGCGCACCAGCCGGTGCACGCCTGACTCAGTCTTCAGCCAGCCATAGGAATTCTGGCCCTTGATCTGGAGCGTCGCCGACTTGATGCCGGCCTGCTCCCCGTCCTGCATTTCCAAAACTTCGACCTTGCAGCCGCGGCGTTCGGCCCAGCGCGTATACATGCGCAGGAGCATCTGCGCCCAATCCTGGCTCTCGGTTCCGCCGGCGCCGGCATGAATCTCGAGATAGGCATCGTTGGCATCCGCCTCGCCGGAAAGAAGGGTCTCCACCTGGCGCCGCGCCATCTCGCGAGCGAGCCTCTCGATCGCCGCCTCCGCCTCTGTGACGACGCTTGCATCGCCCTCGGCTTCGCCGAGCTCGATCAGGCCGATATTGTCCTCCAGCTCACGCTCGGTTTTCCTCACCGCCGTGATCGCATCGTCGAGATGCTGGCGCTCGCGCATCACCGCCTGCGCCTCGTCCGGCTTGTTCCAGAGGTCGGAACTCTCGACGCGGGCGTTCAGCTCCTGCAGGCGCCGCTGCGCGACATCCCAGTCAAAGATGCCTCCGGATCAGCGCGATGGCGCCCCGGATCTCATCGACCAGCGC
>CAYTTC010000279.1:0-2983 GCA_964440525.1 uncultured Propylenella sp.
CGCTCCCATTCAGCTGGTGCAAGGATTCCACACCGGTGCCGATGATCTCGTTTTATGGCACTGCCGATCCGGTAGTTCCGTATCAAGGCGGCGGGTCGTGGGTAACGCCGAGACCGTTTCCGCGCGCCACGACCTGGACAGCAGACTGGGCGCGACGTAATCGGTGCGGCGCCAAACCGGTCGATTCCGTAATCGCCGCGGATGTCACCCGCCGCGAATACACCGGCTGCGCTGAAGACGCGACCGTGGTGCTGTACACCATTCGAGGAGGTGGCCATACCTGGCCCGGAGGCAAAGGCATGCCGGATTGGATACTCGGGCGCACCACCCGCAGCATCGACGCAACGAGCGAGATGTGGGATTTCTTTGTCGAGCATCCGCTTCGACGAAGCAGGTAAAGGGGCGCCTCCGACATCTACGTTATCTGACGTATTGGCGCAGCGGCTCGCGTCCGCCACCCTTCTCCATAACAGGGAGTGGGTGATGAATCGCACGCTAAAACCGATCTGTTCGCTAGCAACGATTCCCGCATGGAAGCAGACCTGCTCGGTTCTGTCGAGCGTAATCCTGCTTGTTGCATCGACTGCCTCCGCACAGGAGCCGCCCGCGCAGAATCCTGCTTCTGCTCCAATCACTGCCGATACGGGCACGGTCGAGGAAGGCCGGCAAGCGGGAAAAGTCGCGGCGGGAAAGCGTCGGATGGAGGGTAGACTCACGGCGGGATACGTTGGCGGGCTTGCTATCAGCACGTTGGGAACGTACGTGTTCGTGGATAAACGCCTTGGCGTGATTGGCCTGGGAACAGGAGTCGCCATCATCGGCACAGCCTGGAGCCTGGGCGACACTCAACCGCTTCGAACCCCATCCACCAGCGAACGCGGCGACGCCTACAGTCGCGCCTACTCAGAGAGCTACGCGAAGACACTCCGCTCGCGTCGGAGGAAGGCAGTGCTGCTTGGTGGCGTGGTCGGGATAGTTGGCGGGACTGCTACAAGGCTCCTTATCACCGCGCTAATCGCGCCCTAGTGATCAGGGGCGTAGCATCGCGGAGGACTTCATGCCGGTTTGGAACGATCAAGAACGATCGCGTCCTACTGCTTCGGATGACCGACCTCGGAAAGTGATCGGCCGAGGAATGCTTCGACCGGCTGCTGGTCTCCGTCCATCCGATGGTCGTCCATCAGATTGATCATCCGCGTCTGCTGGAGCGCCGTCGCGACAGGGACGTTTCGATACTGAATGAGATACGCAGCCCACAGATGGCTGGCTCGCCAGGCAATCGTGCAATGCAACAGCACTTTCCCTTTGGCATTGCTCATAGCGGCCGCGAACGACTTCACCGCCGCGGGTGAATACGGAAGCTCCGGCGTCCCACGCATCGGCAGGTAGACGTACTCCATCCCCAGCTCCTTGACCAGCGCTGCCTCATCGAACGGCACGCGAGCCATTTCCGGAGGACTGCGGAGATTGATGACCGTGGTAACTCCCTGCGCACTGAGCTCGCGCAGGGCCCGCTCGGTGGGCTGGCCGCCGATGAACACGTCATCGCCGACGCGCGCGAATTTGTCCTGGAAGAGCGCGCGCGTGTCGAGCGCGACGGGAGCCGGCACATTGCCTGTCGGCTGCGGGCCAGTCAGGCGCTGAGCGTCACACACTCCGGACGACGCCGCTGACATGGCGGCGAAGCCGGCCAATCTCATGATGTTGCCACGCGTCATATCGTTCTCCCTTCTCGCGGTCGGTAGTGTCGTTCACTCTGGGCATTCCTGCAGGTACGACAAGTCCAATCAGGAAGTTGCGCGAAGGAGGCGGCGGACCAGGCGATTCCAGGACGGAAATCCTTGCTCGAGCTCTTCGACCGGCCAGCCGTAAGCGTCGCACACTCCGAGCGCGACTCCCGGTGACCGGCTCGCGCCGAACTCACAATGGACCACGATCCGGTCGACATGCTGCCAGTTTTGCACAAACCGCCAAATCTCTCCGGCGTGCTCAGCGGCGAAGAGAACATCCCCGTCGGACGGATTCGCCTCGATGTCGTTGAAGGTGAGACGCAGCACCGCGGCGAAAGCGCGTGAGAGTCTTGCGGGCACGGCATTGGGATCGCCGATCGAGATGCAGACCTCGATCCCACGAGGCTCATACTTCTCGGCTGCGTCGCGAGAGAGAACTCGGAGCTCGATCATTGGACGTCCGTTCCGATCAAGCATAGACTAGCATCCCGAGCCGAGAAGAACACCAACCGCCGAGGAGGCACAATGCTGCTCATCCGCGAAGTCATGTACTGCAAGCCCGGCAAAGTCCGGGCAATGGTCGGCCGCGCCAGCCTTTCCTCTTGGGCACCCAGGAACGGCTAGCCCAGCGCGAGCTCTGCCATTCCTCGGTTTGACGGTTTGCTGGCGTGACTCCTGCCGGGATAGGACTGGTCGAAACAGAGCCTTCTGGAGGGAATAATGCGTAACGCACGCTTGAGATTGATGGCCGGACTGGCTGGGGCGGCAATGTGCCTCTTTGCGGTCACGAGCTACGGTCAAACCCCGACTACAACGCCGGGCTCGCCTGACGCCAGCGCGCAGCCAACCACACCAGCCACGCCAGCGCCATCGGCTCCCGTGACTGACCCGATCGCGACCGATGTCGTCACGACAACGGAGACCACAACCTGGAGTTTTCCCGGCGGGATCTGGGGAATTCTCGCTATCGCCGCAGCGGTAGTTCTGATTCTGTTCGCGTTGTTCCGTCGACGCGACACCACGGTCGTGAACGAGACTTACGTCTCGCCGAACACCGGACCCACCGCTCGTAACGCCGGTATGGGGACCGCAGTCGGCGATCGGAATCTGAGCCCGCGTGCCGCTTCCGGAACGGAGCCCGGCACCAGAGGCGAAACGAACGATCCGAACACCCGGCTTTGATCAACACGCGGCGCGGGTCGGTCACGGCGTAGCAAACATCGAGCAAGCCACATAGTGAGAAAGGCGCGGAG
>CAYTTC010000280.1:0-2977 GCA_964440525.1 uncultured Propylenella sp.
CCTCCGGTTCCATCAAAACACCTAACTCGGTGTCTTCCGAACCGGCAGCAGGCCATTGGTATGACCGAGAAATCAGAGCGGGCGGCGAACTAGACAAAGAGATCAAAACAGCCTTCGAGCAGAGCGCGATCTTTATTGCCTTGGCTAGTCCGGATTTTCTCGCATCTCGCTATTGTTATGAAGTGGAGATGGAAGCAGCGATCCGACGACAATCCGAAGGAAGCATGCATATCGTTCCGATTATCGTGGAGCCTTGCGATTGGAAGCACTCTCCGCTTGTTAAGTTCAAGGCGCTCCCCAAGGACGGAGTGGCGATCTCTAAATGGCCAAATGCGAACGAAGCATGGTCCGACGTTGTAACTGACCTGCGAAAGCTCTTGAACACAACGACCACGCCAGCTCCCACTCAAGCCGAACAGATAGCCGTAACTCCAACATCCTCAAGGCGTCTGCGGGTCAGAAGGGACTTTGATGAAATTGATCGGGCTGACTTTCGTCAAGCTGCGTTTGGGATTATCCGGGATTTCTTCGCAATTGCGATCCGTGAGATCGACAACGAGGTTGATATCAAAGCAAGATTCGAGGCGATGAGCGGAACTGCCTTCACATGTACGGTAGTGAACCGAGCGAGGCGGCGCAGCGAAAGCCATATCACTGTGCACGAACAGAAGGGTCGCGAAGGGCTTGGCGATATCAGCATCATTCATGATGCCCACGCGCGAGCGAACCGTGCCAGTGGCATGGTCCATGTTCAGTCCAACGACTATGAGCTATTTCTCACGCTTCAAAATTTTTTGGGCAACTCTAAGCGGGACTGAGCGCGAAAGAGGTCGCGGAGGAACTATGGAAGGAGTTTTTGAAACTGGCGGGCATTGAATATGCCTGAGGACGTTCGCTATCGATGCAACAACTGCGGCCACCGCTTCGTGGCTGAAGTTCTCACGAAGGAAGAAAGACAGCGGGCGCGCGAAGAGAACCGTCCGACCAGCAGAATTCGTTGTCCCGAATGTCATCGCGACGATGTCAGACCGGGTGGGACTAAGCGGCGGGTCCTCCAACCCTCCCCCGCTGCCAGCCGATACCAGCCTCACCAGCCGATGCGCGTCCCGCGACGGACGATTCTCCGGACCTCTGGGACACGCTCTACAGCGTTCCTACGAGGTCGGGATTCCGTGTGGAAGGCGGGTCATTGTCGGCGACGGTTTCAGGATTGACGTATCACCAGATCAACCGCCCCATCTTTCTGATGGATTATGTCCAAATTGTACTCGTTGGCCAGTTTCTCAAGACGTTCGCTGCCGTTGTTATCCCAGATGAGCTGAGCTTCGTCCTTCGGAAGTCGGAAGGATGTATAGATGCCATAGATATAGCGTGTTCCTTCCTCATTGAGAGGTATTCGTACGAGAGGATGTGTCTTTAGGGCGGAGATTAACGCGGCGAAAATCGCATCTACCTGACTGGTATTTGTCATTTTTATCAAAGCTCCAACTACCTGAGCTGGTTTTATCTCGCGCGTTAAGTTCCTCGTCAACGTTTTCGACCGATCCTTAACTTCAAAGAGGTCCGTCCTCGGACTCCCTCCTGGTGGAGTGGACACGTTTCGTCAGTGCAACCGTGGTCGGTGGACTCTTGCACCGTTCGCAGACGAGTCGACTCGCTATCTGTCTGAGCACTTCTCTCCGCGTCCGCTAACGGGGAAACGTGCAGGGTAATGCCCGTCGGATTGACAATCGGCAGGGGCGGCTGCCAGGAACCGTCACGAAGCGGCCCAATTCCTGCGGCCATTGTCACATCTGGCGCGATCCGCGCGGGCGAACGGGGATGGGGGTTTGGCAGCTCTCCAGGGACAACGCCTGCAGCGGCCGATCGTTGACCTCGGAGACGAGGATCCCCTCTACACGCGCAATATCTCGAACGGTCCCCCGGACCGCCGCCGCGTCAGCCTGCGCTGGCTCGCCGGCTCGGTTCTGACCGGCATCTTTTCCGCTTTGCTCATCGGCGGCGCGCTGCAGGCGGCGATCGGTCTCGACGAATATACGGTCGTGCGTCCGGCACTCGCCCACGGCATGGCGTTCGGCGAGGGCGAGGTCGCCGAGAAAAGCGACCGTTTTCGCCCGGTGCCGGAGACAAAAGTGACCCGGCGCGTCATCCAGATATCCACCGTCACGCGCGAGCAGGACCGCAATATCGTGCGGGTGCGCCCGTTCGCCCATGTGCGCACCAATCTCGCCGCGCCGGTCGCCGAGGAGATCGTCGCGCGCGTGCCGTCCTTTCAGGCCGCCGACATATTTGCCGTCGGAGCGGAAGCGCCGGCGATGGAAGTGTCGGCGAGCGATTCCATCTATGGCGCCGAGGTCGACGGCGAGGTGGAGATCAAGATCGTGGACTTTCCGATGTCCGGCGCTCTCTACGACGAGTCGGCGGCGCTCGAGGTGGCGGAGATCGAAGGCAGCGTGCGCGAGGCAGCGCCGTTCCTTGCCGAGGGCGCGGTGGAGGTCGCTTCGCTCCCCTATGTCGATCCGGCGCGCTTCGACCTGGCGAGCACCGAGTCCGGCGCGCTGAACGCGCTTGCCGTGGCGATCGCGCCTGAAAACGTCTCGCTGCTGGCGAAGACCGACGAGCTCGACGATTACGGCATCGAGGAGAAGATGCTGCTCGTCGTGGAGGGCGCCTCGCTTCGAAAACTCTTGATCGACGAAGGCGCCGATCAAGATGCGGCCGCCTCCATCCAGTCGGCGCTGGTGGCGAACTTTTCGTTCGATTTCCGCGCCGGCCAGAAGGTGCGTGTAGCGCTCGCTCCCGATCCGGAGACCGGCTCGATCCGGCCGGTCCGCATCAGCCTCTATGAGCCGAACGACCGTCACATCGCGACCGTCGCGCTCTCCGACAACGGCCTCTACGTCGCGGCGCAGGAACCGGCGGTCGACGCCGAGCTCATCGTGGCGGAGACGGAACAGGTAAGCCAGCCGGGCGCGCT
>CAYTTC010000281.1:0-2956 GCA_964440525.1 uncultured Propylenella sp.
AGCGGCGTCGTCGGCGCCGACATGGTGCCGCGGCAAGCCAAGCTTTCGCTGAACCTCGGCCAGGCGGGGAGGGCGGAGCTCCCGTTTCTGCCGAGCGGCGTGTCGCTGGCAGGTCTAAGGGCGACTGCCGAGCTCGATCCTGGCGAGGCGGCGCCTTGGCGCGTGGAGATTGCCGCGGAGGGCGCGGAGGGCGCGTTCGGCCGCATCGCCGGGCTCGCGATCAATGCTATTGGTCAGGCGCAAAACCTCGCCAATCCAAAGGCGCGCGCCACGAGCTTCAAGGTGGAAGGGTCGGCGGAGGGCGTGGCGCTCGCCGATCCGGCCTTGCGCGACGCTGTCGGGTCAAGCGTCCGCGTTTCCGGAACAGGGTCATGGTCGGCGGGCCTGCCTGTCACCATCGAGGCCCTCAGCGTTGCTCTGGCGAATAGCACCGCGAGTTTCGCCGGAACAGCGACGCGCGAGGCGCTTGATGGCAGTTTCGCGGCGTCGATCGGCGATCTCTCCCGCTTTGCCGCGCTTGCCGGGCGCGGACTCGCGGGAAGCGCGGAACTGAAGGCGACCGGCACCGCGACAACCGCAGGCGCGTTCGACCTTAAGCTCGATGGCGCGACCACGGATCTTGCACTCGGGATTGCAACGCTCGATCCGCTGTTTCAGGGCGCGACGCGGATCGAGGGGGGGATCGCGTGGCGCGATGGCGGGTTTGTCTTTGAGACGCTCAAGCTCTCAAATGACCGTGCGACCACAGAGTTGAGTGGCAGTTTTGGCGATCCGGCGCTCGACCTCACGGTGAGCGCCAGCATCGCGGACCTCGCGCTCGTCACGCCGCGCACCGCCGGTGCGGCGCGGATCAACGCGCGGCTCAGCGGATCGCGCGCGGCACCCGAGATCGAGGCCGAGGCGGCAGGCGAAAACGTCGTGTTGATGGGGCGGCCGCTCGCCGATGCCACGGCGCGCTTCTCCGGAATTGTCGCGGGGCCGCAGACAGCCGGCGAAACTGAGCTTGCGGGAACGCTCGGCGATGCCGCCGTGCACGGCGCGGCGCGGCTTTCCGCCGGCGCGGACGGCGCGCGCGTGCTCGACGGCCTCGTCTTCTCCGTCGGCGAGAGCAAGATCTCGGGTGATCTCTCGATCGGCGCCGGCGGGCTTCTCTCCGGCGACGTCAAGGTCGTGTCGCCAGACCTTTCAAAGGTCGCGCCGCTCTTCCTCGTCGAAGCGAGCGGCATGCTTCGCGGAGAAGTCGCTCTCGCCGCCGAGGGCGGCGTGCAGTCGGCGACCTTTTCCGGAACGGCGACCGACATCGTCTACGAAAGCGTCACGCTCGAATCCGCCGACATCAAAGGCGCGGCGCGCGACCTCTTCAGGGCGCCGCAGATCGAAGGGGATTTCTCAATCCGCAACATGAATGCGGGCGGTTTTTCGATCGTCTCCGCGACCGGGACAGCCCGGCGGCAGGGCGAATCGACGGCGCTTGTGGTCGACGCACAGCTCGCCGATGGCCGCGCGAAGCTGGAGGGGAGCCTTGCGCCGCGCGGAAGCGGGCTCGCCATCGGCCTTCAGAGCTTTGCCTATTCGCGACCGGGGATCGATCTCGCCCTCGCGGCGCCGACGACAATCGCGGTCGAGGCGGGGACGGTGCGCTTCGACCGGACGACCTTTAATGCCGGCGGAGGAAGCGTTGCCCTTTCCGGCGAGGCTGGCGCGAATCTCGATATCGCCGCGACGCTGAACTCCGTGCCGGCCGCGCTGGCGAATTCCTTCATTCCCAACCTTGGCGCCGAGGGAACGGTCTCCGGCACTGTCAATGCGCAGGGCACGCCCGCGGCGCCGAATGCGACCTTCAATATCACGCTCGCCAATGCCTCTGTCGCTGCGTCGCGAAATGCCGGGCTCGGGCCCCTCGGGGTTTCGACAGAGGGCACGCTCGCCGACAAGATACTCAATCTCAAGAGCCGCATCAGCGGAGCCGGCGGTCTCGCAGTCGATGTGGCGGGAACGGTCGGCACGGCGCAAGGCGCACCGCTCAATCTCCGGGTCACCGGCGGCGTGCCGCTCGCGCTCGGCAACACGCAGCTCGCCTCGCGCGGCGCGGCGCTCGAAGGCGCGCTTAATCTCGATGTCGCCGTCGCCGGCACCGCATCGGCACCAAAGTTTTCCGGCCGCGTCACCTCGGAAGGCGGAGGCTTTGTCGATCCTGAGACCGGAATCGTGCTGCGCAATCTCGCGCTCGTCGCGACCGTCTCAGGCGACCGCATCGTGGTGGAAAAGCTCGGCGCCGTCAGCGGCGAGGGCAATGTTTCGGCGATGGGCTCGATCGGGCTCGACCCGAATTCCGGCTTCCCTGTCGAACTCGCCGTTCAGGTCCGCCAGGCGCGCTACGTGGATGGGACGCTGGTCGCCGCGCGCTTCGACGCAGACCTGAAGCTGACCGGCAACTTTTCCGACGGTCCGCTGCTTGAAGGCGCGGTCATTCTCGACCGCACCGAAGTCGCCGTTCCGGAAAGGCTTCCGCGCGATTCCGTGGCGGTCGACGTCGAGCACGTGGCGCCGCCTGCGCCAGTCGAAGAGACATTAGCGGCCGTGCGCCAGCGCGACGAGCCGGCAGGCGGCCCAGGCGGCCGGCGGGCCGGCATCCGCCTCGATGTAACCGTCAACGCCCCGCGGCGGATTTTTGTGCGCGGCCGCGGCCTCGACACCGAGTTCGGCGGTGACCTTCGACTCACCGGCCCGACATCGTCGCTGACGGCGGCGGGCGCGTTCCAGATGGTGCGCGGGCGACTCGACATCCTGACGCAGCGCATCGTCTTCGACCGCGGCACCATTACCTTCGCCGGTGACCTCGATCCGATCCTCGAATTTTCCGGCTCGACGCGGAGCGGCGACGTCACCATCACCGTCACAGTCGCCGGCCGCGCCTCCGATCCGGAGGTGATCTTCTCCTCGGTGCCGGAATTGC
>CAYTTC010000282.1:0-2956 GCA_964440525.1 uncultured Propylenella sp.
CAAGCGGAACACGAATGCTCCCTGCCCGTTAGCATCTGAACGCCGCGGCGGACGGCAACATGGGAGTGCGGACGATGGGTATCGGCGTCTCCTTCTACATTCGGAACCTTGTCGCCAAGGACATGCGACAGCGGGTGACTTCGGCGCGGAGGCGTGGGGAGTCGCTTGCGATCCCGAAGAGCGCGGTGGAGATCGCGCATGATTATCCGGGGACGAATTTCACCGGCGACGATCTGAGGAACAGGCTGTTTGCCGAGGCGACGCAGGCGGGCGTGCCAATCGAGTTTGGGGTTAAGCACGACAAGCTGCACTAACGTAGCAGGTAGGCCAGAAGGCTTGGCGCTGCCATCGTGTTTAAGCCGCCTTGAGCTGCCATCGTGTTCAGGCCGCCTTCTTCCCCGCCTCCGCCAATCCCACCAGCCTTGTGAGAATCCCCGCCACCCCCTTCAGCCGATCCGCCGGGCTCTCCCAGTCGCGGATAAACACCACCCTCTGATCCGGCCGCACCTTCGCCAGCGTCCCCTCCCCGGCGATCGCCTGAATGAGCGCCGTCGGATTAGCGAATTCATTGCCGCGAAACGCGATCACCGCGCCCTTCGGCCCGGCATCCACCTTCTCCACATTGGCGCGGCGACAGAGCGCCTTCACGAACACGATTTTCAGCAGATGCTCGACCTCCTCCGGCAGCGCCCCAAACCGGTCGATCAGCTCGGCGCCGAACGCGTCGATCTCCCCAGAATCGTCGAGCTCGGCGAGGCGGCGGTAGAGGTTCATGCGGAGCTGCAAATCCGGCACGTAGCTTTCGGGGATCATCACCGCCATGCCGATGGTGATTTGCGGTGACCAGCGCTCGTCGGAAACATCCTCGCCGCCCGCTTTGAGGCTCGCCACCGCCTCCTCCAGCATCTGCTGATAAAGCTCGAAGCCGACCTCCTTGATGTGGCCGGACTGCTCCTCGCCCAGAAGATTTCCGGCGCCGCGGATGTCGAGGTCGTGGCTCGCGAGCTGAAAACCGGCGCCGAGCGTGTCGAGCGATTGCAGCACCTTGAGCCGCCGCTCGGCGGTATCGGTCAGCGTTTTTCTCGCCGGCACGGTGAAGAGCGAATAGGCGCGGAGCTTTGAGCGCCCGATGCGGCCGCGGAGCTGATAGAGTTGGGCCAGGCCGAACATGTCGGCGCGATGCACCACAAGCGTGTTGGCGCGCGGGATATCGAGGCCGGATTCCACGATCGTGGTGGAGAGAAGAATGTCGTACTGCCCGTCATAGAAGGCGTTCATCACCTGGTCGAGCTGGCTCGGAGCCATCTGCCCGTGCGCCACGCCGACCTTCGCCTCGGGAATGTTGTCGTCCAGAAATTCCTTGATCTCGGCGAGGTCAGCAATGCGCGGCACGATGAAGAAGGACTGGCCGCCGCGCAGCCGCTCGCGTAAGAGCGCCTCGCGGATCGTCAGCGTGTCGAAGGGCGCGATGAAGGTGCGGACCGCGAGCCGGTCGATCGGCGGCGTCGCGATCATGGAAAGGTCGCGGACCCCCGTCAGCGCCAGCTGCAGCGTGCGCGGGATGGGCGTGGCGGAAAGCGTCAGCACATGCACGGAGGCGCGGAGCTCCTTCAGCCGCTCCTTATGCTTGACGCCAAAATGCTGCTCCTCGTCGACGATCAGGAGGCCGAGATCCTTGAACTCGATGTTCTTTCCCAGGAGCGCGTGGGTGCCGATCGCGATGTCGATGGTGCCGTCGGCGATTCCCGCCTTGACGCGCGTGAGTTCCGCCGACCCGACGAGGCGCGAGGCCTGGCCGATCTCGATCGGCAGGCCGCGAAAGCGCTCGCGAAACGTGTTGGTGTGCTGGCGCGAGAGGAGCGTCGTCGGCACGACGAGCGCCACCTGCTTGCCGTTCATCGCGGCGACGAAGGCGGCGCGAAGCGCGACCTCCGTCTTGCCGAAGCCGACGTCGCCGCAGATCAGCCGGTCCATCGGGCGGCCGGCGACAAGATCATCGAGCGTGGATTCGATCGCCGCCATCTGGTCGTCGGTTTCTTCGTAAGGAAAACGCGCCGAAAATTCGTCGTAGAGGCCGGCTGGAGGCGGCAGCGCGGGGGCGGGCCGCGTCAGCCGCGCGGCGGCGGTCTTGATCAGCGCTTCCGCCATGTCGCGGATGCGCTTCTTCAGTCGCGCTTTTCGCGTCTGCCAGCCGACGCCGCCGAGCCGGTCGAGATCGGCCGCCGAGCCTTCCGCTCCGTAGCGGGTGAGAAGCTCGATGTTTTCGACCGGCAGAAAAAGCCGGTCGTTGCCGGCATAGAGGATTTCCAGGCAATCGTGTGGCGCCCCCGCCGCCTCGATGGTGCGAAGACCCGAAAAACGGCCGATGCCGTGATCGACGTGGACGACGAGGTCGCCGGCGGCGAGGCTCGAAACCTCGGTCAATGCGTCGACAGCGCGGCGTCGTTTCCGCGCCGCGCGCACAAAACGGTCGCCGAGCACATCCTGGTCGCCGATGATGGCGATGTCCGGCGCTTCGAAGCCGGTCTCGAGCGGCAGCACCGCGAGCCCGACCGTGCCCTCGGCAAGCGCCTTGAGCTCGCTCCAGTTTTCGACCGGCTTCAGGCTCAACAGCCCATGGTCGACCAAAACCTGGCCGAGGCGATCACGAGAACCTTCGCTCCACGAGGCGAGCATCACCTTTCGCCCGGCCTTTTCCAGGTTTTCGACATGCTGCACCAGCGCGTCGAAGACGTTCACGTCGCCGGCGGCGCGCTCCGCCGCGAACGAGCGGCCGGTGCGGCCCCCCATGTCGATCGCCGGGCCGCTCTCCTGCGGCTCCACGAAGGGGCTGAGCCGCGCATGTTTTCGGCCCGCGACCAGCGCGCTCCATTCGTTCGCGGAGAGGTAGAGCGCCTCGGGCGGGATCGGCTTGTAGGGTACCGAGCCGGCGGAGCCGCCTTTTTCGGCGGCCTCA
>CAYTTC010000283.1:0-1486 GCA_964440525.1 uncultured Propylenella sp.
ACGATCTCACGCAATACGTCACCGCCGCGGCGCGCGACAGCCATCGCGTCGCCGACCTCTGCGACGTCACCAATCCGGCCGTCATGCGGCTCATTGGCGACGTCGCTGCGTTTGGCGTACGAGCCGGCATCGAGGTGAGCCTCTGCGGCGACGCGGCGGGGCATCCGGGGCTGGTGCCGCTTCTCATCCGGGCGGGATTGCGGAGTCTCTCGGTCGCCCCCTCAATGCTCGGCGCCGTGAAGGCCGCGGTCGCGCGGACACGGCTCAATGAGTGAGAAGGCCGAACGAGGCGACGATTCGGCCTCGAGCGCGGGGGTCGCCGAGTACAAGGCGATCCTGCAGCGCGTGCTTGAGGCGCGCCCGTCGGGCACCCGGCAGAGGATCGCGACGGCGCTCGCCAAGAACCGCAGCTTCGTCACCCAGATAACGAGTCCCGCTTACGACACGCCGATCCCCGCCCGGCATGTCGATCTCGTCATGGAGATCTGCCATTTCTCGCCGCATGAGCGCGACGCCTTCCTCGCGGCCTATGCCCGCGCCCATCCGGGCCGCCGCACGACCCCCCGCGATCAGCCGCGGAGGCGTGCGCATGTCATTCACCTCCCAGACCTCGGGGGGGCGGAGAAGAATGGCCAGCTCGACATGCTGATCGCGGAATTCGTCGAGAGGCTCGCCAATCTTTTCGCGGACATCAAGGATTAGGCCGGCGCGGGATCGCTGGCGGGAGGAAGCGCGTGAAGAAGCTGATCAACAAGGTCGACGCTATCTTGGCCGAAAGCCTCGACGGTTTTTGTGCCGCGCACGCCGACATCGTCTCCCTCGGCGAGGGTCACAAATTCGTGCGCCGACGCAACCTCAAGCCCGGCAAGGTGGCGCTGATTTCCGGCGGCGGCTCGGGCCATGAGCCGCTGCACGCCGGTTTCGTCGGCCACGGCATGCTCGATGCCGCCTGCCCCGGTCAGGTCTTCACCTCGCCGACGCCCGACCAGATGCTCGAGGCGGCGCAGGCGGTCGACGGCGGCGCCGGTATCCTCTTCATCGTGAAGAACTACGAAGGCGACATCATGAATTTCGACATGGCGGCGGAAATGGCGGCGGAGCTCGACATCGAGACGATGTCGGTCAGGACGAACGACGACGTGGCGGTAGAGGATTCCCTCTATACGACCGGCCGCCGTGGGGTCGCCGGCACGTTGATCGTGGAAAAAACGGTCGGCGCCGCGGCCGAGGAGGGCCGCGATCTGAAAACCCTAAAAGCGCTCGGCGACAGCGTGAACGCGCGCACCCGTTCGATGGGCGTGGCGCTGACGAGCTGCACCGTGCCGGCGGCCGGCAAGCCGACCTTCGAGATCGGCGCCGACGAGATGGAGATGGGCGTCGGCATTCACGGCGAGCCCGGACGGCGGCGCGTCAAGCTCAAAGCCGCCGATGCGATCGTCGAGGAGATGATGAGCGCCATTTTGGGCGATTTCGGCGCGAAAAAGGG
>CAYTTC010000283.1:1586-2926 GCA_964440525.1 uncultured Propylenella sp.
CAGGCGGAAGAGCGTTTCGACAGAGCCCGGAAGACCAACGAGGAAGCAAAATCGATTATCGATCTGGAACGCGACGCCATGCGCAAGAAGACGGAGCAGCTGCGCAAGCTTCGGTTGGCGAAAGAAGCTAACGCCGGCATCACTCCGATCGACAAGCCACCCTCGGCGTCGAAGAAACCTAAGGCAGCGCCCAAGAAGCGGAAATGAACAGAGGTCTGCCAACCCTCTGTTCCGGCACAAAAATCAAGAATGCTCGAGCCGAGAGGTCACTCGGGTCCACCTCCGCTTAACCACCGATTCATCTCGATGCGGCATACATCGGTGACTCTGTAATTTTTCGCACGAGGGGGAAAAGGCATGACCGAAGTCCAAGGCTGGATTGTTATCGCGCTGATCGTCGTCGCCATATTCTCGCAGTGGCTCATCGCGAGGAGGTGACAAGAGTTCAAGCTGGGCCAGATACTTAATCACCCATGCATTGAACCCGGCGGCCAGGGATTTCCACCCGTACCTGGGCGCTGGCCCGCCGCAGCTACGCTCGACGCACACCTCGAGGTCGATCATCGATCTCGAGCGCGACGGCAATTTTCGCCGTCTTCTTTGCGTGGCGCGGCTTCGACTTGCGAAGGAGGTTAAGGCCGGCACGGTAAATTAAGTCGCAAAGTCGCTCAGCAGTCCCCACCTTAATCCCATCACCGGCACCGATTGGCCCGCCGACGACTGAGAGATGCAAGTGCTCCCGCCCGGAAGGAGGAGCGCTGTGTCCGAGTCGAAATATCTCCAAAAATACGCGCTAACGTGCCTGCGCCTGGCGGCGGAGTGCAGAGACTTGGCCACAAATGTTCCTGCGTCCAACCTCAAGGCGCACTTCCTCCGTATGGCCGGCCTATGGACGGAACTGGCTCTCAACCGCATGTCGAGACACTGATGCATGACCCGCAAGCCCGACCCTGATCGGGTATGGATGTTCCGCTCCCATAAACCCACTTGCGGAAAATCCGGATTTTCTGTGTAACCGGGGCTGAGGAGAGTCGGATGAAATCGTCGCGGGTGACGGCAAGCGAGTTTCAGAAGGCGTTCGGCGCAGTGAGCGACCGGGCATTGCGCCAACCGGTGACGATCACCAAACAGGGACGCGATCACCTCGTTGTACTTTCGGCCGACGAATATGCCCGCCTGAAACGACGGGATCGCCGAGTGGGCCAAGCGGCGAACCTCCCAGAGGAGTGGCTAGACGCCGTCCGCGAGGCAAAGGTCCCGGACGAGTACGCTCACCTCGACGCTGAACTGAAGTAGTGGTGCTTGCCGCTGCCAACGCCATTCCCTGGACTCGTCATCCG
>CAYTTC010000284.1:0-2922 GCA_964440525.1 uncultured Propylenella sp.
ATCGGCGTGCCGTTCCTCGGCGCCGTGCCGCTCCACCTAAAAATCCGGGAATATTCCGACGCCGGTACACCGGTCGTCGCCCGCGAGCCGGAGGGCGAGCACGCGCGCATCTTCCGCGATATCGCCGCGCGCGCCTGGGAGCGGGTCAAGGCCGAACGGGCCGAGACGACGCGCCAGCCGCCAAAGATCGTCATGGAATAGCAGCGCAGTCTAAGGCCTGTTCCGCCAGAAAATCACGATGCCCATGACGACCGCGAGCAATGCCGCACCGGCCATCAGCGCGAACATCGGCGTGACGGAGCCACTGGCGAGCGCTGCGCCGGCGATCGCCGAAAGGACCGCGCCCGTTCCGATCTGCGCCGCGCCGGAGAGGCCGGATGCCGCGCCGGCGATCTCAGGACGGACGCTGATCGCACCCGCTATGGCGCTTGGCAGCGAGATCCCGTTGGCGAGTCCGATCAGCATCATAGGCATGAAGAGCGTCGCGGCACCGAGAACCCCCGAGGCGAAAAAGAGGCCCGGCAGCGAGGCGGCGATGAAGCCAAGCATCGAGCCGGTAAGGATCATGCGCGCGACGCCGAAGCGCTCGGTGAAGCGGCCAGAGATGAAATTCCCGAGCGCATAGCCGACCGGAGCGACGGCGAACCAGAGTCCGTAGACGCCGGGCGAGAGGTGGAGCATTCGCTCCGAAATGTACGGTGCGCCGCCGAGAAACGCGAAGAAGACGCCGGTAGACAGGCTGCTGCTCGCGGTGAAGAGCAGGAACTCGGTGCTTCTCAGGAGCTGCCCAAAATCCGAAAACATGCTGCCGAAGCTGAGCCTTTGCGTCCGATGCCGGTTCGTTTCGGGAACATAGATCCATGTGATGACGAGGCAGGCGAGGCCGAGCACCGCCATGAACCAAAAAATCGCCGTCCAGTCGAAATGCTCTTGCAGCTGCCCGCCGATGGAGGGCGCCAGCATCGGCGCCACCGCGAGCCCCATGGTGACGTAGCCGAGCATGCTCGCCGCCTGCCTTCGCTCGAAAAGGTCGCGCACGATGGCGCGTCCAAGCACGATGCCGACGCAGCCGCTCGCTCCCTGCACGACGCGGATTGCGATCAGAGCCTCGATCGAAGGCGCGAAGGGCGAGGCGATGCACGCGGCGATGAACAGCACGAAACCAACCAGCAGCACCGGGCGCCGGCCGAAGCGGTCCGAAAGCGGGCCGATCACGATCTGCGAGATGGCAATCGCGGCAAGGAACATGGAAAGGATAAGCTGCACACGTCCGTAGTCGGTATCGAAGGCGCGCTCGATCGCGGGCATCGAAGGGACGACGGCATTGATGGCGAAGGGACTGAGCGCCGACACAGCGACGAGCGCCAGCACAGGTGGCCGCCGCACCGGCGCTGGACTGTCGGGGCCGAGAGAATGATCCATCGGTCGCATCGTCATCCCCCGGTCGGCGGGTCGATAGCGGCGGGCGCCGCGATGAGTGGCCGACCGGCGCGCGCGATTTGCCGCTCACGATAAAGCGTATAGAGGCCGGTACCCACGATGATCGCGCTTCCCAGAATTGTGAGCGCGTCGGGAACGTCGCCCCAGATCAGGAAGCCGAGCACGATCGCGAAGACCACCGCAACGTAGCGGAACGACGCAGTCACGGACATTTCGCCGAGCCGCATCGCGAGGATGCTTGTGGCATAGCCGATAGCGAGTAGCACCGCCGCGCCGGCAAGCTGCGCGAGCTGCGTCCAATTCGGCATCACCCAGGTTTCCGTCAGGCCGTATGCGGCGCCCACCAGCGTGATGGTGAGGGCGGTCGCGAAGGTCACCAGCAGCGTCGGGATCGCGGCCGGCATCGAACGTGTCGTCAGATCGCGCATCGACACGAAGAGGACGGATACGAGCACCAACAGTCCGTAAACGTCGAACCCCGCGAGCCCCGGACGGACCACGATGACAACGCCGGCGAAGCCGATCGCGATCGCCGTCCAGCGGCGCCATCCGACTGCCTCGCCGAGAAAAAGCGCGGCGCCGGCCGTGACGCTGAGCGGCACTGCCTGAAAAATGATCGTCGCATTGGCGATCGGCATCTGGAACAGGGCCGCGAGATAGAAGAAAGTACCCCCGAGCTCCCCGACGATGCGCCAGGCGACCAGCCGATGCCGGAGCAGGCGCAGCTGCCGGTGCAGCTTGAGCCCGACCAGGAGGCCGCCGACGAAGAGAACGGCGAAAGCGCCACGCACGAAAATGATTTCCCCGAGCGGCAAGACATCGCTCGTCAGCTTGATCAGCGCGTCGTTGAGGAGGAACGCGAGCTGCGCGACGACAATGGCCGCCACGCCCCTCAACATCTGGCCGACAGCGGTCATCGGATCGGCCGGACCTTGAGCGCGAATATTCTCCCTCTCACGATGGCGGCGCTGTCGTTGCAGCGACGCCGCTCGACGCGTCGGCGAGCCGCTTCACCTTTCGCTCGCGGTAAAGCGTGTAAACGCCTGTTGTGACAAGGATAACGCTACCTATCAAGGTGAGGGCGTCCGGCCAGACGGAAAAGACGACAATCTGGATGACCACCGCCCACAGGAGGATCGCATAGCGGAACGGCGAGATGACGGAAATCTCGCCATGGCGCATCGCATGGGTGATGAAGACGAAGGAGGCCGCGAGAAACAGGCCCGATGCCGCGCAAAGAAGGAGCGCACGTGGGGTGAGCGGCGCCCAGTACGAAAGCGGCAGCATCGCAAGGCCGAGCGGGATCATGGAGGCGAGCGACAACGTGGAGACCGCGACCGGGTGCGTGGCAGCCGGCAGGAAGCGCGAGCTCAGATCCCGCAGCACGATAAAGGCCGCGGAGACGAGCGCGACGAGCGACCAGGCGTTGAAGCCGGAAAGGCCGGGCCGGATGATGAGGAGCACGGCGAGGAAGCCGATCGC
>CAYTTC010000285.1:0-2921 GCA_964440525.1 uncultured Propylenella sp.
AAGAACGACAAGCTCAACGATCCGATGGTGTCGGAGGAGCACATCACTGCTTTCGGCTGGGCGAGCCCGCAGGAGATCGACGACATCATGTCGCTCGCTATCCGCGTCAACGATTTCCTCTCCGGCCTTTTCCTCGGCGTCGGTATCCGCCTGATCGACTTCAAGATGGAATGCGGGCGGCTGTGGGAAAATGACCTGATGCGGATCGTCGTCGCCGACGAGATCTCGCCCGATTCCTGCCGCCTCTGGGACATCGCAACCAACGAAAAACTCGACAAGGACCGCTTCCGCCGCGACATGGGCGGCATGCTGGAGGCCTACCAGGATGTCGCGCGCCGGCTCGGAATATTGAACGAGAACGAAGTCGCGCCGAAGGGCGGCCCGGTCCTGGTGCAGTAGCCGCTATCCAGGCGACTGGGCATGAAGGCGCGCATTTTCGTGACCCTGAAGCAAGGCGTGCTCGACCCGCAGGGCCAGGCGATCCACGGCGCGCTCGGCGCCCTCGGCTTCGAGGGAGTCAATTCGATCCGCCAGGGCAAGGTCTTCGATATCGAGCTTGCCGATTCCCTCGACGCCGGGGCCCGACTGAAGGCCATGTGCGAGAAGCTCCTCGCCAATACGGTGATCGAGGATTTTCGCGTCGAAATTACCGGGTAGCGCGGTTCGATGCGCGCTCCTGTTCCTTTGCGAAATTTGTGACGCGATCGCGCGGGAGCGGGCTTCGCTGCTTGCGACGAATCGCACGCCTATCTAAGGAGGGTCGGCCATGAAGTCCGCCGTCATCCTCTTTCCCGGCACCAACCGCGAGCGCGACATGGCGGCGGCGCTGAAGCGCGCCACCGGCCATGAGCCCCAAATCGTCTGGCACGCCGACACGACGCTCCCGCCGGTCGACCTGATCGTGCTGCCCGGCGGCTTCTCCTTCGGCGACTACCTACGGTCAGGCGCTATTGCGGCGCACTCGCCGATCATGCCGGATGTCGTGAAGCGCGCCGCCGACGGCGTGCTCGTGCTCGGCGTCTGCAACGGTTTTCAGACGCTCTGCGAGGTGGGACTGCTCCCCGGCGTGCTGATGCGCAACGCCTCACTCAAATTCGTCTGCCGCGAAGTGAAGCTCGAAGTGGTGAACGCCCAGACGCCCTTCACCCGCGGTTACCGCCCGCGGCAAGTCATTCGCTGCCCGGTTGCCCACGCAGACGGCAATTTTTTCGCCGACGATGCGACGCTCGACCGGCTCGATGACGAGGGTCGTGTCGTCTTTCGCTATGCCGAAAGCACCAATCCCAACGGCTCACGCCGCGATATCGCCGGCATTCTGAACGAAGGGGCGAACGTGCTCGGCCTCATGCCGCACCCGGAAGATCTGACGGATATCGCCCAGAGCGGCACGGATGGGCTACCGCTCTTTGAGGGGCTTGCCGCCGGCATCATGGAGAAAGCTGCATAAATGCGAAGGTTCACACTGCTCACCGCGGTCGCGCTGGCACTCGCTGCTTGCCAGACCGCGCCGAAGAATTATGTGCAGTACCATGCCGGTCAGGATCCGGTGACGGTCTCCAGGCATCTCGCCGAGAAGGTCGGCGCCTGCTGGTTCGACGGTAAGCACAAAGCCTTCGAAAGTTATTCCTACGCCCCCGAGCCCGGCGCCTCCTCCACCCGCATTCTCATCGTGCCGGCGAAAGAGCCGCACGGCCTGCCGGCGCTTGTCATCGAAGTGCTGAAGGCGAAGCGTGGCACCGACGTGAGGCTCTTCGGCCCGCTGATGCAGACCGGCGAGGCGGAGGCCATTCGGGATGACGTCAGGCGTTGGACAGGCGGCGCGCGGGATTGCTGAGCGGATGCTTCCGAATGAAGTGCCGATCACACCGGAGCTCGTCGCCGATCACGGGCTGAAGCCTGACGAATACCAGCGCATCCTCGATCTGATCGGCCGCGAGCCGACGTTGACCGAGCTCGGCATTTTTTCGGCGATGTGGAACGAGCATTGCTCCTACAAGAGCTCGAAGAAATGGCTCCGCACGCTGCCGACGACTGGCCGCGTGGTCATCCAGGGGCCGGGCGAAAATGCCGGAATCATCGACATCGGCGATGGGCTCGTCGCCGTCTTCAAGATGGAGAGCCACAACCACCCCTCCTACATCGAGCCCTATCAGGGCGCCGCGACGGGCGTCGGCGGCATTTTGCGCGACGTCTTCACCATGGGCGCGCGGCCCATCGCGGCGCTGAACGCGCTGCGGTTCGGCGATCCGGACCATCCGCGGACGCGTCACCTCGTGGCCGGCGTCGTCGCCGGCATCGGCGGCTACGGCAATTCCTTCGGCGTACCGACCGTCGGCGGCGAGGTCAATTTCCACCGCCGTTATAACGGCAATTGCCTGGTCAACGCGTTTGCGCTCGGCATCGCGAAGAAAGACGGGATTTTCTACTCGAAGGCCGAGGGCGTTGGCCTGCCCGTCGTCTATCTCGGCGCCAAGACGGGGCGCGACGGCGTCGGCGGCGCCACCATGGCGTCGGCCGAGTTTGATCATCGCATTGAGGAGAAGCGCCCGACTGTACAGGTCGGCGATCCCTTCACCGAAAAACGGCTGCTGGAAGCCTGCCTGGAGCTGATGGCCTCCGGCGCGGTCGTCGCCATCCAGGATATGGGCGCGGCGGGCCTTACTTGCTCGGCGGTGGAGATGGGCGCCAAGGGCGATCTTGGCATCACGCTCGACCTCGACCGCGTGCCGACCCGCGAGCCCGGCATGAGCGCCTACGAGATGATGCTCTCGGAGAGCCAGGAGCGCATGCTGATGGTGCTCCGCCCCGAGATGCGGGCGACCGCCGAAGCAATCTTCCGGAAGTGGGGACTGGATTTCGCAGTCGTGGGCAAGACCACCGACGACCTCCGTTTTCGTGTCGTCCATAAGGGCAAGGTCGAG